>CAXRIX010000179.1:0-6485 GCA_964230555.1 Bdellovibrionales bacterium | reverse complement strand
TGCGCCAAAGGCTGTGAAGTTTCTATACTGGCAAGAAAATCAAGTGATCTCACTCCTTTTAAAAACTTAGATCTTAAGGTCCACTATGGTGATATCACTGACCGCTTAGCATTGCTAAAAGCTTGTGAAGATCAAGAAATTGTCTACCACCTGGCCGGCTTTATCGCTTACAAAAAAAGCGACAGAACCAAAATGGATAAAATTAACGTCGAAGGAACTGCCAACGTTCTGGATGCCTGCATCACTCATAAAACCTCTAAGGTTCTTCATTTAAGTTCGGTCGTAACAATCGGTGCCAGTTTTAAGCCAAAGGCCATTGATGAGGATTTTAAATTTAACTTACAAAAGTATGATCTCGGATATTTCGAAACCAAACGCCAGGCCGAGAAATTGGCGATCGATGCCTATGCTAATGACCAATTACCAGTCTATTTAGTCAACCCCTCGACAATTTATGGGGCAGGCGATGGAACCAAAGGCAGTCGTAAAACCCAAATCAAAGTAGCAAAAGGGCAGTTCAAACTTTACCCCCCGGGGGGCGTCAATGTGGTTTATGCCAACGATGTTATTGATGGAATTCACCTCTGCCTGGAAAAAGGCCAACCAGCGCGTCGCTATATTTTAAGTGGCGATAATATGACGATAAAGGAACTGTTTGCCACTATTGCCAATATTTCTGGAGTTCCCGCTCCCAGTATTCCAATACCAAAAGCAATGATGAAAGCCATGGGATACTTTGGTGATCTGATTCGCAGTCTCGGTGCAGAGACCTCGCTGAGCTCGGAAACTGCCGTAACAGCATCACTCTACCACTGGTTTAGCAACGAGCGGGCCCGCACAGAGCTTGGCTTCAACCCCACTCCAGCCAGAACGGCTATTGAGGAAAGCATTTCATGGATGAAGGAAAAAGGTCTGCTCGACCCATCATAAAATATTTAATTCTTGGATCCTTTGGTCTTTTTATAGTTTTTGCCGCTTACGGTGCCTTTGTGTATTGGCAAACACAAACGATCGAGGATCCCAAAAAGTGTATGACCACGAAAATGTATGAAGTGAATCTTTGCCCTTCAAATCCTCAGTATGTTCGATTTAAGAAAGTTCCTAAGCATTTCTTTCAAGCTCTCATTCTTTCGGAAGATGGAAGTTTTTATTCTCACAAAGGTTTTGATTGGTTTGAGATTAAAGAAAGCTTTCGTCGCAACTTTGTTGAGTGGCGATTCGCGCGCGGTGGATCCACTCTAACCCAACAACTTGCTAAGAATATGTATCTTTCTAAAGAAAAGAGCCTGAGTCGAAAGTTTAAAGAATTTTTTATTGCCAAACAGATTGAAGAGAGACTGTCCAAAACTCAAATTCTTGAGAAATACATTAACGTCGTAGAGTTTGGAAAAGATCTTTATGGCTTAAAACCAGCGAGCCAGTACTACTTTAAAAAATCTCCTGAATTTTTGAACGTTCTTGAAAGTATTTTTTTAGTTTCTCTTCTACCTAGCCCTAAACGCTTAGGTCAAAGTTATCAAAGCAAAAAACTATCCAAAAGTAATCTGTGGCGAATGAAAATAATTCTAGAGCGAATGTATCGCACCGGAAAAATCAAAGACGATGTCTTTGTCTATATTAAAATGCTTTTCGAAGACAGCGCCTGGCCATTTGATCAATATTCTGAAGGTATGTTCGAACCACTGACTATTGAAGAACAGCTTTTCGAGGAGTTTGAAGAAATCGAAAATGACGAAGAGGTTTTTCCGGAGGCCAGCCAAGAGGACGTCGCAGACGAGGTGATTAATGAGCTGGAGCCCCTCGAACCTGAAACCGATGCAGCGAAAGATTCAGCAGACTTTGACGAGCCCACACCCGAGGAGAATTCAGAACAAATGCCTGAAGATGCTTCGGAAGTTTTTTCCGAGGAAAATTCGGAGGAAGAAACCTCCAGACCAAAGAAGTCAAAGTTTAAGGAAATCGAAGAACTTAAACCCTTACCCACGGAGCCAGAAACTCCTGACAATAATCAAGAGACACCAGACGCCGCTTGATTAGCCGTGCCCACCTTTCATAAAGGCTTCGTGAGAGGTGTCTTTGCGGAGACCGGGATGAACGCCCGAATAGTAATCAGTAATCACGCCAAAAGTTTCTTCAAGGCCGCGCGCTGAAAAAATCTGCCGACGAAACTCGCCCGAGCCCGGCAGACCCGACGAAAACCAATTTCCCAGTTTACGAAATAAAAGACAGAGAACGCGTTCGTCCAACTCCCCTTCGGCCACCTCTTTTAAATGCTCAAACAATGGAAGGTAATCAAAGGAAAGAGGTTCAAAATCAGAATCTTTCCACAGTTTTAGGGACTGTTGAAAAATCCACGGGTTTTTCAAACATCCTCGTCCGATCATCACAGCATCACATCCAGATTGTTGAAGGCGGTCCACAGCCAATTGGGGAGACGTTATGTCACCGTTGCCGATGATTGGTATGGGGCTATTGGCTTTTACTCCAGCTATATAATCCCAATCGGCCTCACCATTGTAAGCCTGACTGCGCGTACGGCCATGGATCGCCACCCAAGTCACACCCTCGTCATAGGCCAACTGGACAATCTCAAGAGCATTGCGATTCTCCTGATCCCATCCCGTTCTGATCTTTAAGGTGAGTGGAATATTAATTTTGCTTTTGATGGCCCGACAAATTCGTCTTAGCTTGTCTGGCTCCCGTAGCATGGCTGAGCCTGCGCCTTTTTTAACCACTTTTTTCACTGGGCAACCGAGATTGATGTCGACAAAATCGGCCCCCAATTGCTCAACATATTGAGCCGCATTCACCAATGCCTCTTCCTCTTCACCAAAAATTTGAATGCCAATGGGACGTTCTTCTTCATAAAAGCGCATCATTTTCTTGGTTTTCTCGTTGTTGTAAAGAAGACCGTTGGCAGAGATCAGTTCGGAGGTCAGTATCCCTGCGCCCTGTCGACGCATAAACAGACGAAACACACGATCCGTAATCGCTGCCATCGGAGCTAACACAAAGGGATTGTCTTTTAAGGACTGGAGAAGTTCTTCTTCGCGCATAGGTCGCCTTATAGTGCATCGCGGTAAAAGTCGCAAGAATTTTCAATGAATTCAACAGCCTGGATGACTCCAGATTCCCCTCCTAGACAATCTCAGGGTTTACCCATAGAAATCTCCAATGCTTAAAAAACAGGAAAAACCCAAAGACATTCAATGTCTTAATTGCCAGACTCTCTACAGTGGCTGGTTTTGTCCTGAATGCGGTCAAAAGGCCCAAACCAAAAGACTAACGACTTTCGCGGTTATTCGGGACTTCCTCGATGCCCTATCGGACTCGGACCGAGGCTTCCTTAAAACTTGCATTGATTTAAGCCAACATCCTGGAAACATGTTGCAAGACTACTTAGCGGGAAAACGGAAAAGATATTTATCCGCCGGCAAATACACTTTTTTATTTGTGGTCTTGTTCACCCTGAACATTTCATTATTAGAAAAGCATTATGGTTTTTTCGAGAATCTCACCACCATGATCGACCAATTTTCGGTCACTCAAGACGGTGACAACATTCACCTTACTGATGAAAAATACCAAGCTAAGCTTTTACAAGAAACTCCGTCCGCACAAAAAATTGAAAACGATGAAAAGTTGAATCTGGAGTTCAATTGGTTTGGCCGGCAAATAGAAAAAAAACCAACACGCAAAGAGTTTCTTGAGTTTATTAAGTTCCTTCTCCCTAAGTATCACAAAACTTTGTTTGATACTTTAAAGGTCTTTTTAGTTCTATGGATCCCTGTCTTCTCAGTTTTTTCATTTTTCTTTTTCCGAAAGCAAAAACTTAATTTTGCCGAACATATCACGATCAACTCTTTTGTTTACTCCCAGTTACTGTTAATCTCGATACTGTTATCGGCTTTTTATTGGCTGCTACCTTCATTCAATGGCACGACTCTATTTACAACCATCATTGCGACAACTTTTTATTTATTTTTTTCCTATCTTCAGTTCTTCTCGACCAGTCGCCGACGATTATTGAAGACCATTTTATCTGTGGGCTTTAGTGGATTCGCTTATTTGACATTATTGTTCGCACTCGTTCTAAGCCAAATCGCCTATGTGGCAATTTTAAATATCGATCAACTATAAAAAAAGCCACAGGGTCTCTGTGGCTTTGTTTAGTCTTAAGTTTTTATGGAAAACTTAGTTACATTTTGCTTTACGCAAAGGAAGAGAATACTTGCCGTCCTCTTCTACAAGAGTGAAGTTTCCTAAGCGGTAGATGATCTTATCTTCATCGGCAATGCGTGTAATTGTCGCGAAGCCTTCTTGGTTACGATCTCCATAGGAATATTCAACGGACATATAAACACCCGGTGTTGCTGGAACAAAACTTATTTTTACATCAGAACACTTTTCTTCACCGGTACAAGAACAAACAACATCCGCCGCTTGCGCGCCGATTGCAAAAACAGAAATTGCGATTGATATTAACAAAGACTTCATGGCCCCCCCTTGAGTCTTAAATTGAAAAATGGTGGTCAGAGAGGGATTTGAACCCCCGACACGAGGATTTTCAGTCCTCTGCTCTACCGACTGAGCTACCTGACCAGCTCAAAAAAATCGAAGTCAATAGCTACTGAATCCCAGGATTTTTGTCAACCGAGAGCTTGCTCAAGGTCGGCTAATAGGTCTTCAATATCTTCAATTCCAACACTTAAACGCACCAATCCATCGTCAATTCCCAATTCCTTGCGAATCTCTGCGGGTACACTTGCGTGAGTCATAATGGCTGGGTGCTCAATCAGCGACTCAACCCCACCAAGGCTTTCCGCCAAGGCGAAAACCTTCACTCTTTCTAGGAGTTTACGAGCGGGCTCCAGTCCACCCTTCATGTAAAAAGTAATCATGCCGCCAAACCCCGACATTTGCTCTTTAGCCAATGCGTGTTGAGGATGACTTTCCAGACCAGGATAAATTATTTTTTCCACCTGATTATGATTATCAAGAAACTCGACTACTTTTTGAGCATTCTCTTGGTGGGCTCGCATGCGGACCGGCAAAGTCTTAAGACTGCGCATGCACATGAAGGCATCAAAAGGAGAGCAAATCGCGCCCATAGAGTTGCTTAGAAACGCCAATTTTGCGGCCACTTCAGGGTCATTCACAACCACAGCTCCACCCACAATATCACTGTGTCCGTTGATAAACTTGGTGGTGGAATGAACCACGATATCGGCACCTAATTGCAATGGCTTTTGAAAATAGGGGCTCATAAAGGTGTTGTCGACGACAGTCATTAATCCTTTGCTCTTGCCTATTTTTGAGCAAGCCTTGATATCGACAAGCTTAAGCATGGGATTGGTCGGAGTTTCAATCCAAATCATTTTCGAATTGTCTTGAATAGCTTTTTCAACGTTTTCAGGATTGGACATATCGACAAAGGAAAACTCAATCCCGTTGTGACGAATCACTTTATCAAACAAGCGGAAAGTTCCACCATAAAGATCGTCGGAAGCAATCACGTGATCCCCGGCTTTTAATAGGTGGAGGATGGTGGTCGAGGCGGCACAGCCTGAGGCAAAGCCAAAACCAAACTTGCCTGACTCCAAGCTCGCCAAGCAGTCCTCGTAAGCTTTGCGAGTGGGATTGGAGGTTCGGCTGTATTCATAACCTTTATGCTCTCCTGGAGACGACTGAACATAGGTCGACGTTAAATAAAGCGGCGTCATAATCGCACCCGTCGTAGGGTCTGGTTCTTGACCCGCATGAATGGCTCGGGTGGCGAAACCCATTTCTTTGTTGTCCATAGCGGACTCCTTTACATGTTTAAATGCTCACTAATATATTGGAGCAGATCAATTTTTGTTAGAACGTGTAGCTTTTCGTCTTCATCTTTAACAAGCGCAATAAAACCTTTTTCAAAGTGCTGAGCCAAAGTTTCTAGGTCGTCATGGGGATGAACCCATAGAATCGAGCCTTTGATTAAATGAATAATGGGCTCCGTCGGCTTCAACTTGCCGGTGGCCAGTGGCAGAATCAGGTCCGATTCATCCAGAACTCCCACCAACTCTCCATCGGAGAAGACAGGGACTTGTGAAATGCCGTTTTCCTTCAAGAGATTCACCACTTCTAAAACATTATTATCAACGGTGGCCGAGATCACAGGCATCTCTTTTTCTCGCGACTTCAGAAGGTCCTCGACATTGGTAAACTTCATAGGTGACGGCAAAAAGTTATTGTCTCGCAACCAATCATCGTTAAAAGCTTTACTTAAATAAGCACGCCCACTGTCAGCCATCATAATTAAAAAGTTATGTGGTTTATCAAGAGTCTCAGAATATTTGATCGCTCCTACCAAGGCCATAGCCGACGAGGGCCCGACACAGATTCCTTCTTTTGAAACCAGATCGCGAGTCATCATAAAGGATTCTTTATCATCGACCTGCACAAAATCATCGATAACATCCATATGCACGTTGTCTGGAAGCATG
>CAXRIX010000178.1:0-118400 GCA_964230555.1 Bdellovibrionales bacterium | reverse complement strand
GTCTGAATGTTCAACCCCAACTTTTGACAAAGAAAAAGTGTAAAGTAACAAGATTTGTAGAGATTGGATTTTTCAGCCTGCTCCCAAAATAAGTTCCAATCAATTTTTTCACGAAATCGATCGACATATTTGAAGATATCCATCAGCCAAAACAGTTTCGAGTAGGAATGCTGAAAAGCCAGATGCCCACAAAGATGCACCAACTGATTCTCCCGGCTCATTTGGAAAAAACCAGGAACCGAAGCCGGTTGCGGGTTGGTTTTAATATTCATTGAGGAGTGCCAAAACAATTGGGTATGGACTTCAATAGTGATCTGAATATCGTCGGTCATCTTTACGTAAAGATGCTTGTAGCGATTGCCCAGCCACTTGGCCTGTTTGCGTTTTTGATATCCGTACATGCGTAATATATCAGTGAGTTTCCAAAGCTCATCATGAGAAACCAATAAATCGATATCAGACACAAAGCGCTCGCCCCAGTCTTTGTAGATTTCTCCCATCAAAGAAAAACCTTTTAGCAAGACCACCTCGATTTTATCATTTTGCAAGTCGCGGCCAATTCTCTCTAACTCTTCTTTGGCAACAGAGTTTCGATTCAACTGACTTTTCCAATAAGGGTAATAGATTTTATCTTGGGTGCGCCGATAGATATGGCCCAGCAGATTGTGTCGCTCCAGAAACTCTTGGTTCCAGTCATTCAATGTGCGGGGTTGCTCATTCTCCTCGGGATTTAAAGTCTGCGTAATAGATTCCATGGCATCACCTCGTTGTTGATTGTTGTTCAATTGCGAAAAGGGTCCATAACCGAAGAACCGGTCGACCCAGGTGGGAATTAAGAGATTTGAAAAAAAGTGTAAGCGGCGTGGTGACTTCTGGTAAGAAGTCCAGAGAAAATCATTTTGTTCAGGTGGTCGGGTCACAAAAATAAACGCCTACCTTTTTTGGGAAAGCCCCTCCTGCATGGAAAAGTCTTTCCTTGGCTTTTATTTTAGAACCCAAAACGCAAAAAGTAAGCTTTGTACTTAAGAGCTGGTCTTTAGTTCGGCTGCGCCTCGTCAGGAAGACTTTCTGCAGAAAACGCCAAAGGCAAAAATTCTTTAAACAGGCGTTTTTCTGTCAGCCCCGTGCTCCCCCCTAAGTAAATTGGGCAATCCCGTGAAACAAATTCCTGAAGAACTTGTAAGCAAAGGCCGCAGGGTGGGATCGACGGACCTTGAAAGCTTGATATTACGACAACAAACTCAACATTCACGGCCCCAAACTGTGAGACTGCTGAAACCAGGGCCGAGCGCTCAGCGCAAATCGTGCCACCATAGCTGGCATTTTCTACATTCACACCGACAATCTCTTGATCGCGATCTCGGAGCTTCAGAGCGCAGGCCACCTGTAAATTGGAATAGGGAGCGTGAGCGTTGGCTAGGGCCTGTTTGGCTTTTTCATAGGCTTTTTCGACAGCCGCTGGAATTGGTTTCATAAGACTCTCCCTTGTCTTCAATCTGACAATCTTTACAGCCAATATCATCTATTTTGTAATTGACATGGTCTGTTATAAATGGAACATCAAGGCGGTGACCGATAATCAATTTCTACAACACTCAAAATTTTGGGACCGCACGGGCATGTTCATCGCTGGGCTTTGCATTGTCCACTGCATCCTGTTCCCGTTTTTGATTCTGTTGCTGCCAGCCACCCGTGGCTTTTTCTACAATCCGATTCTTGAAGCGGCGATTCTTTTCACCGGAATTTTTGTGGGAAGTATTTCTTTTACAACAAGCTACCGCAAACACCGCAAGCCCTATCCCATGATGATGGGCCTGACCGGGGTCGCCTTTCTTACGGTGAATCTCTTTGTTTACATGGAATCAGAAAGTCATTTCGAGCTTTCTGGCATCCCCGTGGATCCGTTTATGATTGTCGGTGGTCTGCTTTTAATTGGTGGCCACGCTTGGAATCTGCATGCTTGCCACTGTTTTTGCGAGCCCACCTGTGACCACCAAGAGCACGAGCATGACCACGAGGCCCACCACGACCACAACCATGATCATGCCCCGGAAAAATCCAGCCTCGACGCTCAGTCATAACTCCCCCTGTTGATGACTAACGTTTGTTGTTAGGCCTAGCCCTCCCCCCAAACTCTGTGCCAATATAAAGTTCTTAAAAAAGGACGCCCCGTGCAACAGTACAGTCTCTCTTTCAGAAAAACCAAAATCGTCGCCACCATAGGTCCCGCCTCATGGGAAAAAGAGCAGTTAAAAGCTATGATCGAATCCGGCTTAAGTGTGGCGCGTTTGAACTTCAGCCATGGCGATCTGAAACAGCACGCAAAAACCGTTAAAGCTCTGCGCGAGGCCTCAGAAGAATTAGTGGCACCGGTGGGAATTTTGCAAGATTTACAAGGCCCGAAGATTCGTGTCGAAGGACTAAAAAAAGAACGCGAGGTCAAGCCAGGTGAAACTCTTATCATCACCGACATCGAACATCGCTCAGGCGATAAAATCGCTGTCGATGTTTCCAACCTGCACAAATACGTTAAGAAAGGTCAGTCGATCTTTATCGACGATGGAATCATCGAGCTGCGAGTGACGGCCATAAAAAAATGTGACATCCACTGCGAGGTGGTTTTTGGCGGCACCATTCGCCCCCGCAAAGGAGTCAATCTTCCCGAAGCCGACCTTCCCATTGAAAGTATGACTGAAAAAGACATCGAAGACTTGGAAAACGGCGCACCTTTGGGTTTTGATTATGTCGCCCTCAGCTTTGTCCGCACCGCTGATGACATAAAGAAACTGAAACAACGATTAAAGGATTTAAAAAGTCCGGCACGGGTTGTCGCCAAGATTGAAAAGAAAGAAGCCATCGAAAACATCGAGTCGATTGTCGACGCCGCCGATGCCATCATGGTGGCCCGCGGCGATTTGTCAGTGGAGGTCGGACAAATTCATCTTCCGGTTTATCAAAAAAAGATCATTGAGATTTGCAACAAAAAAGGCAAACCCGTTATCACCGCAACCCAAATGCTCGATAGCATGCAGGTGAATTCTCGCCCCACCCGTGCCGAAATCACCGATGTCGCCAACGCTGTTCTGGATGGCTCCGATGCTCTGATGCTGTCCGGAGAAACCGCCTTTGGCAAACACCCGGTGCGTTCGGTGCAAACCATGCACGACATCATCATGGAAGTTGAAAAGCAGCCTTCCCTTTACTACCGCTTTGAAAATCGCAAGAAAAAGAAATCGCTAAAGTTCACAGTGCCTGAAAGCATTGCCATTTCAGCCGTTCTTTGTTCACAACAATTACAGGCTAAAACCATCGTTTGCATGTCGACAACCGGCAAAACCGCGCAAATGATTTCAAAATACCGGCCTAAAGCCAAACTGGTGGCAGCCACTGCAAAATCCGAAGCACTTTGTAAACTTGAGCTGTGCTGGGGTGTTCAAACCTTGAAAATTGGCCAGTATCACAACACCGAAGAGGCCATCGCTCAGGTCGAAGAGCTTTTGCTCGCCAACAATATTGTGCAAACCGGAGAAGATGTGGTTTTAACACTTGGTGTTCCAGTGGCCCAGGGCCAAAAAACCAATGCGGTTCGAGTGTTCCAAGCCGGCAACCGTAAAAAGCAAGACAAAAAAGGTCCGAAAGCCATTCGCTTCGTTCGCCCTAATTGAAAACGTGCTGAACACGGTTTTGGCAAATTGGTCGTTTTTATTGTGCTCTTTCACTTAGAGTTATCTAATAGAGGCATGATCTTAATACTACTATTTTCACCCCTGATATTATTCGCCCACGAAGCCCTGGAGCCCACCACCTGCTCTTTGCAAGACAAAACAATTGTGATCGCCAAGACTAAGGCTGGAACTTACACCGTCACTCTGCCGGACTCTTCTCGTCAGTCTTTAAAAGCACCGACCGTGCATGACAAATACGATCCTGAAAAAAAACAAGTTTTCGACACCTACAGTTTTGCTAAACAGGGCTTGAATTTAAAAATAAAAAGGCCCGAAACAAAGGGCCCTGTCAAAAAACCTTTCGCGATTTGGAAAGGCGAAAACTATTCCTGTGAGTAAGTTTATTTGGTGCGCTTGATCAGGTGATAGCCGAACTGAGTTTGCACGGGATCAGAAACTTGATCGACTTCTAAAGAAAAGGCGGCGTCTTCAAAAGATTGCACCATTCGTCCTTTTTCAAACTCACCCAGATCCCCACCTTGGGCACCCGATGGGCATTTTGAAAATTTCTGGGCCAGTTCTGAAAAATCCGCACCCTCATTCAATTTTTTAACCAAATCGTCGGCCTCGTGAGCCTGCTCTACCAAAATGTGTTTTGCGGCGATTGTCGACATAATCTCTCCTTTTTTTTCTATGACTTATTTAAATTCCACTTTAATAATTTCAAACCAAGAATCGCCCTTGGGTCGTTCGATGGTGACCTCATCCCCGACTTTTTTATTCAGCAAGGCACGCGCGATGGGACTTTTCCAAGAAATCTTTTTTTCTTTGGTTTCGATTTCATCCTCTCCGACAATTTGATAGGTGCTTTGTTCGCCGTCTTCATTTTCAATAGTAACGGTGGCACCAAACACCACATTGTCTCCCGACAGCGAAGACGGGTCGACCACTTCGGCGGCTTCAATTCTTTTGGTTAGCCAACCCATGCGACGGTCGATTTCACGCAAACGCTTTTTTCCGTATATGTAATCCGCGTTCTCGCTGCGATCGCCATTGCTGGCCGCCCAAGCCACGGTCTTTACCACCTGCGGTCGGTCTTCACGCATAAGGTATTCTAACTCTTTCTTAAGAGCTTGTAGGCCGGCGGGGGTGATGTAGTTGAGCTGTGACATAAGGGCCTATAGAACCATAATTCAGGTCGCGACACAATGTTTGGCGGCTTCTTTCCCTCGCCTTTTTCATTTTATGAAGAGGTCAGCAGAACACCCGGCCTTTCGACCGATTTTTTTCTTCCGGTCGCTGTTTTTTTCCGTACAGCTGATCGGCCGGGGCTTTGGTCGACCACTGGCCCTCTCAGAATTCACCTCCTTTGCTAAGATAAACTATGCCAATCCAAGGAGGGATGGATGAGACTTAGCGCACTTGCGGTGATGCTTTTTGCATTACAATTTTCAGTGATCGGTTGCAGCCAAGAGGACGTCGAGGCGGGAGAAATTGAGGAATCCATCGGCCAGCCCGTTCGAGACGAAATCAACAACGAGGGCTCCGGAAGCCCGGCTTGTTTGCAAAGTCTTTACTTTGATCAGTTACAGAATCATTGGTTTCAACGGGCCTGCGCGTCGGCCAGTGCCTCGCAATTGGCGCAAGTGAATGCCGGAAATCAGAAAAAAGAAGAATTTTTGTCTCAGTGCTACCAAGCCACCAATAGCTCCTGCTGGTGTGATCAGTTGGTGCGCCCCAACCCGGACAGTATCGACACCTTTCACTGTACCTATGGCCCCGACCAGGTTCATCAGTTGATTCATCCCGACGAGAGCACTTGGGACCATGCCTTTGAAGCCGTTAAAATCGTCGAAGAATTTGAGGACCAGGGTATTGAAACAGAAATTATCTACAATTGGTGGCGCCCCGAACCCTATAACGCCAACGTCGGTGGTGCTTCAGGTCGGCATCCCTATGGAACCTCAGTCGATGTCCGCTTAAAAACAAAAGACATGCAAGACGAAGCTTTTTTAAAACTCTGTGAAATGCGCAAACAAGGTCGGGTTCGCGCCATTGGTTATTACGCTTCCACAGCTTTGCATTTTGGAATTGGCGACAGAAGAGCCAACACCTGGGGACGACTCTGTCCCTAATTTACTGATCTCCAGTATCTAATACAAACTCATCAACATTCTTACTAGAGTCCGCGGATGTGGGCTCGCGACGCTCATCAGACTGCGCCAAGCCTTGCCCCCGCACCACTCGCAAAGGTCGCCACGGGGTGAACTCTGTGGTTTGACGAGCGCTAACTTCTCGCACCCGCCATTGATAGTCCTTATTGAAATAAAGCATAACATGGTGAAAATGCTTCTCGCCAACCTGACTGTAGACCAAGCGTCCATTGGAGACCTCGACCTCATAGCGGGTGGCTTCGGGATCCTTCTGCCACAGTAACTGTACAGCCCCTTTCGGGCCATCGTTGTCGGCATCCACCACCACCTCTGGTGTGTAAATTTTATTGGTAAAAGCACTGTCAGCGCCGGCTGTGGTGCTCAAAGAAATGATGAAGATAACCAAGATAGACCTCATAGATGACTCCTTCAGAGTTCTCTTTTTCGGTCTCTACCGGCTTTACTTTAGTCGATCACTGTTTCAATCAAAGACAAAGTCGTTTTTTCAAGGGTGGGCCCACATTTATGATGGATCTTTTTTTACTGTAAAAACCTTTGTCGTTATTTCACTAAATTGATCGACAAGGTCTAAACCTCTCAGCGTTTGCGACAGAGACGATACCGCCGTCTCGATTTGGCATAGGCTTTGAAAAGTAAGTCTTGTGAATTGCAACCGGGCTCAGAAGCGAGACATTATGTCACGTTTTTTCAGAATTTGAGCCGTTTTGTCAGAGGCGAACATGTTAAAAACCTTTTTATTTTTTCTCACTGCAACTTTCATCGTTTTTTTAAGCGCATGCTCTAATCCGCAAAAACGCTCCCAGGGCTGGTCTCTGAATATGCGTTCGATGGCCGAGTCCTATGAAAATCTTTTACCGTATATGTATGATCGACAGCGCTTCCAGGATCCAAAAAATGAAAAGTTTATCAGCTTGTATCTTAAAAACCTCAACAACAGCGTTGGAGATCTTGAGCGACATACCGCAAAAGGTATCAGTGGCAACGATCCTCTCTTTGCCACCGGCTTAAAAGGTTTGAAAACCATGATCCACAAGGCTCATGAAACCTACTTCATAGAAAACTATGATTATTCTCAAAAGCTTCTGCAAGCGTCAGTGCAATACTGTAATGGCTGTCACACCCGCACCAATATCGGCCCCACCTTCATCAAATGGGATCAGTTCGAAGACATCTCCAACCGTCTCAGTCCCCTTGATCACGCCAATATCCTAGTCGCCACCCGCCAGTTTCCCCAAGCCGTCGATCTTCTTGAAGAAAAACTAAGCACAAGATCGGCAAACATGCCGCAAGCTGAAGAGATGTTGCAAAAAGCCATGCTCATTTCTTTGCGCAACTTACGATCCCCCAAGCGCGCATTAACCATTTTGCAAAACCTAGCGAACCCAGAATCGCTTGGGGTCAATCGCAAAACTCTTGCGCAGTGGAAGGTCTATTTGCAAAACTGGCAAGCCGGAGCTCTCAATCAACAGGACACCGCCAATAAACTATTGCGATCCCGCGATCTCTCCGGCCGCCATACCATCGAAGCGATTCACAATAGCCTAATCTTACATGAAGCCCTAAGCACGGAGGTCAATCTTCCGCGACGGGCGCAGATTTATTTTGGTCTCGGAAAAATTTACTCTCGGTACCCCCTGTTGATCTCATGGCAACTGCCTGAGACTTACTATGAAGCTTGCATTTACGAACTTCCAAACAGTCAACTGGCGTTGAAGTGTTATTATGCTCTGGAAAGTTTTCTTCTTTCCAAAACCAGCGGCAAATCCAATCCTCTTTTAAAAATAGAAAAAGCAAACCTAAAAAAACTAAAAATAATGGCCTCCGAAAAAAAACCAAGCCACGACCCAGCCTTTGGTGGACCGGCCACCGAGGATATTTAAGAAAGGAATACAATGCAGACTTCAAAACTTTTACTGGCCCTACTGGCAATCACTGCCCTGTCTTCATGTACGGTTCGCAAGATTGCCCCTGGCGACGCCATGGAAATGAATATGGATTTTGATTTGGCCGCCATGGACATGCGTCACGGTTGGGCCTTTTTCACTCCTCCCAAATTGACCTATGTGGGTAGCAATGACCAAGACTCCATTGCCCGTGGTGAAAAGCTCTTCACCCAGCACTGCAGAAAATGCCATGGCCCCAAAGGCATTGGCGATGGCCCTTTGGCGTTGCAAATGAAAATCAAACCGGCCAACCTACAAAACCTGACCGGTGACGTCACCAACACCTATCTGGTTGTACAAATAAATAACGGCAAGGGGGCTATGCCACGCTGGGAGGACTTTCTAAATCAGCAGCAAGCCTATGACCTCACCAACTACATTCGCACCTTAAAAGACAAAAAATAGACTCTACCACCGTCACGACCGGGTTTGACCATCTCCAACAAATCCTCAATACTGTTTGTATTGGGGATTTTCTATGCCAGTCTTTAAAAGACTTCGTTTATTCTTTACTAGCTTTACCCTGCTTTTTCTGATGATCGGGGCACTTGATTTTCTGACCCCCTTGTCACAACAGGATGTTTTTCCGTTTTACTCCTGGGAGCTCGGTTTTGGTCGGATTGATTCTGAAGAACGGTTTTACATCATTGAAATCCTCAGTCTCGATAACAAGCTCTACAACCCACCTCTGAAGGCCCGAGACTTTCTCGGCCCCCAGTGGTTACATACAAGCGATTATAAAATAGCAAAAGAAATGGTTCGCCAAATGCGCAAATCGAAGCACGGATTAAAAAAAGCCCGCACCGCCCTTGAAATGACTATTTTTAAAAATCAAGGCGTTGAATCGGCCCAATATCAAATTCGAGAAGTCTTTTACAACCCCCTTGAGTTTTATCGTGGCAACCAAATTCAAGATGACAAAACCAAAATTTATGGAGTCTACAGTTTTGAGAATTAATCAATGGACTCACAGTCTTCGCCAACTTTTTTATCGCGGCTATCAGTCAAAAGTCCCTTTTCAACTGCTTGAACGGCATTTTTCCCAATCCAAGACCTCAATCCAAGTCTTCTACGGACTCTTGTTGTTTAGCAGTATTCCGATGATTCGTTTGTGGGATAAAGTCTCCGAGGCGGGGCAACTCTTCCCTCCCACGTGGTTTGGGTTCCTAAACTCTTGGCCACCTTTCGCCCTTTCGGCATTGGTGGTCATCACTCCCCTTGTTTTAACCCTCACTTTCTTCTTCCCAGGAAAGCAGAGTTTGCGTCTGTTCGCATTTGTTAGTTTTCTTCTCTGCTTTGCTTACAAATGCTCTTTTAATAGTAATTATCACGGCGAAATGATTCTTCTTTACACCAGTTTTGCTTTTGCCCTGATTCCCAGTTGGTCAATTGACAAACAGTCATCCCGCCAACAACAGCATAAGCATTTACACTTTTACTGGTTTGGTCTGTTGCTGTTTCTCCTTCCCTACACTCTTAGTGGTCTTTGGAAGCTTTTCTGGGGTATGGGGTTTCAACTGTTGTATGCGGACATGAGTTTCTGGAATATCGAATCCATGGCTAATATGATCAGTAATTATGTCATTCGTACTGGCAACCCAGCGCCCTTTTCCGATTTTTTAATACAAAACTACTGGCTAGGTTATCCGGTACTACTCCTCGGAAGCCTCTGGGAGGTCTTCGCCATTTTACCGTTATTTAGACCCTCGCATTGGCGTTTAACCGCCATCGCCCTTTTTTTACTGCACCTGTTAAGCGTTTACATTTTTGAAATCGAGTTCCAATACCAAATCGCCGCCGCCCTATTCTTTATTTGGACAGTGCCGCTACAAAAGGACAATACATCCTGCAAAGATCTTATCCTGGATTTTCCCATCCTCGGTCGGGTTTACTTGGCTTTAGGGAAAACCGCTCGCACTTCATAGGTTTTTTCAAGCCATTCTCCATCCACCTTATAACGCACCAGTAACTTTAATGACGGATCTTTTAAATTCTTCCAATCCGGAATTGTCACAAAGAAGGGGCGGTGAACATCTTCATTGGGCCCCAAATGGCCATTAAAAACAGGCGGCGCCAAAGTCGCCGCATCGTTCTCAAGAGTCATCTGATACTCAATCTTCTGAAAACTAGGATTTTTAAAATGAATTTTAAAGTTGTTGATCAGACCTTGTTCGGAGACGACAAACGGGCGTTGGCTTTGTCGCAAAATAGCCATGTACAAATTATCTTTGTAACTTAGGCTCACCACCAGTCCGGCAACCAACAAAGCCATGACGGCTACGTAACCCACCAAACGTGGGCGCCAAATCTTTCTTTCCTTTTTTTCTAGTTCACTTAAAGCAGCGTAACGGATGAGACCCTTAGGACGATTGACCTTCTCCATGACTTCGTCACAGGCATCAATGCAAGCCGTACAGGCAATACATTCAAGCTGAGTGCCGCGGCGAATATCAATTCCGGTAGGACAAACCGAGACGCATTTATAGCAGTCAATACAGTCGCCTTGCCCTGCCGACCCCTTCAGTTTCCGCATTCTCGGTTCACCGCGGGTGTGATCATAAGTCACGGTCACCGAATTCTCATCCATTAAGACGCTCTGAAAGCGACCATAGGGACACATGATGATGCAAAACTGTTCACGGAACCAGGCAAAGTCAAAAAGAATCAACCCCGAAAAACTTAAGACAAATAAGAAAACTGTCCAACTTTCCCTTGGCGGTTGTCGCATCATCTCTAAAAGTTTTTCCCAACTGACAAAATAGGCGATGAATGTATGAGCTAAAAAAACTGAAACCGCCACAAACAGAGACCATTTTAGAATGGTTTTACGAAGATTCTTCCACAGCAAAGGCTCTTTTAAAGCAGCCAATTGACTGGCGCGGTTGCCCACCACCCAGGTTTCGATGCGTCGAAAGACCTGTTCAATAAAAACGGTCTGAGGACAAGCCCAACCACACCAAATCCGCCCCCAAATGGCGGTGGCAATGATTAAACTAAAACCTAAAATAGCAAAAACAAAAAACAACAACGGCGCATCATGGGCGGCAAAAACGTAGCCGAATAGAACGAACTGGCGATTGAGAATATCAAACAAAACTAAGGGTGAATCTTCCCAACGCAGCCAAGGTGTTAAAACAAAAATCACCAATAACAAACTTTGAAACAGGGTTTTTCGAGTTTTCCAAAATCCTCGCACTCGGGCGGGGATAATCCAAATCCGCCGCCCCTCTTTATCAGTGGTCGCTAATCGGTCCTCCGGTAAATCTCGAAAATCAAGTGTGCTCATTCAGTGAACCTTTTCTCCTTGCGGAGCTTTGCCACCTTTCACATTGGTGTTTTGCATCGTCTCGATATAGGCGACAACCGCTTTGACTTCACTTGGCCGTAGGATAGCTTGCCAAGGCGGCATGCCTTTATCTAAAACGCCCTCCATAACCACTTTTGTCATAGCCTCTGCTGAAGGGCCATGAATCCAGTAGGCATCGGTGAGATTCGGCCCCACGGATCCGCCGCCATTTTCTAAGTGGCAGGCCGCACAATTGCCTTTAAAGACTCTTTGCCCTAGTGCCAGGATCTCCTCGCGCGAGGCTTTGCGAGTGTCGCCGCCGCCTTTTTCCTGCAAGGCTCTTTGCTGTTGGATTTGCGCCAGTCCCCGCCGCAGTTCTTCATCCAAACTAGGGCCATCGCCACTGACTGTGTAGTGCAACCAGTAGATAAACGAAAAAATAATGGCACCAAAAAAAGTCCACAGCCACCAAGTCGGCAAATTATTATCCAACTCGCGGATTCCATCGTACTCGTGATCTAATAATTTATCGTTCTCATTATTATCCATGATGGGAACCCTCCTCTTGCAATGGAATTTGACTGAGGTTGTCGTATTTTTCTTTTTTGTCGTAAAAATAAACTCGAAAAATCAAAAATGCGAAAGACACAAAGAACAAGACCAACGCCAACAACGTCAGATCAATATCAGCAAAGTATTTCAAAGCTTCTTGCTTCATTTCTGCCCCCCTTCGGCTCCCGGAGCCAATTGGATATTCTCTAGGGCTTTTTCATTATCAAGGCTCTTTTGCCCTAAGGACTGTAAATAGGCGATCAATGCAACGATCTGTCGATTCTTTTTAATCGTGACGCCTTCCGCTTTAAGGTCGGCGACAATTTGTTCGGCTTGCGCTTCGGCCCAACGATCAGCCTCTGCCACTTGATTATCAGAGTAAGGTACGCCAAGCATTTTTAAGACCGACAATTTCTTTCTTAGCGAATAAAAATCCACTTCTTTATTTAGCAACCATTTGTAGCGCGGCATGATCGATTTCTCCACCATGCTGCGGGGGTCGTCCATATGGCGATAGTGCCAAAGATTGGGATAACGCATTCCCACCCGCGCCAAGTCGGGGCCGGTTCGTTTAGATCCCCACTGGAAAGGGTGATCGTACATGCTTTCCCCAATTGTTGAAGCATCACCAAAACGCAGAACATCCGAGGGATGTTTACGTATCATTTGCGAGTGACAAACATAACATCCCTCTTTAACGTAGATATCTCTTCCCGCCTGTTCCAAAGCCGTATAGGGGTGGACAGCTTGCGATTGCGGCACGTACTTGTGAATATTAAGTGTGGGCCAAATTTCAATGACGGAACCAACGAGGACGGCGATAAAAGACAGAACAGAAAAAGTTCCAACCATACCCTCCAGTTTGCGGTGTCCGGTTTCTCCATCTTTGGCACGGTCAGGTTTATCATTTGTCACCATCACCTGAACCACTTCATCGGCGGGCGCTGGATCTGCGGCTTTGACGGTCTTAATGATGTTATAGACACCAAAACAATAACCCGTGATATAGAGCAGACCACCGATGGCTCGAATCCAGTATAAAGGCACGATCGTCATCACCGTTTCAACGAAGTCAGGATAAACAAGATAACCACTTTCGTCGACGGCCTTCCACATCAGGCCTTGGGTCACACCGCTGGCAAGCATTGAAATGTAGTAAACCAAAATTCCCGACAAACCGAACCAGAAGTGATAATTCATCAAGCTTTTACTGTACATTTCTCGACCGTACAGTTTCGGAATAATGTAATAGATCATGCCGAAGGCCAGAAAACCGTTCCATCCCAAAGCCCCACCATGCACGTGCCCAATCACCCAGTCGGAATAGTGAGCTAAAAGACTGACCGATTTGATGGATAATAGAGGTCCTTCAAAAGTCGACATCCCGTAAAAGGTGATGGCTGTCACTAGAAACTTAACGATGGGATCGGTTCGCAGAAGATGCCAAGACCCACGCAGTGTTAAAAGTCCATTGATCATGCCGCCCCAACTTGGTGCCCATAACATCAAGCTAAAAATCATACCCAGAGTCTGAGCCCAGTCTGGAAGAGCTGTGTACAGAAGATGATGAGGTCCGGCCCAAATATAAATAAACACCAAAGACCAAAAGTGAACAATCGACAATCGATACGAGTAAATTGGTTTGTTAACAGCTTTTGGGATGTAGTAATACATCAGACCCAGAAAAGGCGTTGTTAAAAAGAAGGCAACGGCATTGTGACCGTACCACCATTGCACCAAAGCATCTTGCACACCGGCAAAGACGGGGTAGCTCTGTAGAAAACTGACAGGCACTTCCAGTGAGTTGACGACATGAAGAAGTGCGACGGTTAAAATCGTGGCGATATAAAACCAGATGGCCACGTAAATGTGTTTTTCACGACGCCTGTACAAGGTGCCAAAGAAGTTGATGGCAAAAATAATCCAAACCAAGGTGATGGCGATATCGATGGGCCATTCGAGTTCGGCGTACTCTTTACTTTGTGAAAATCCCAGAGGCAAGGTGATGGCTGCTGACAAAATTATCGACTGCCAACCCCAAAAATGGATCCAACTCAGTTTATCGTTGAACATTCGGGTCTTTAGTAGCCGCTGGGTGGAATGGTAGATTCCGGCAAAAATGGCATTGCCGGCAAAGGCAAAAATAGCCGCATTGGTGTGCAGAGGCCGCAGTCGACCAAAGGTAAACCATTCTAAGTTCATGTTTGCTGGCCACCAAGCCAACTGCAAAGCCGCGAGCAATCCAAACAGAAAGGCCGCTCCCGCCCAAATCATTGTTGCCATCATAAAGTATATTACGATCTTATTGTCGTAACGAACCTCAACGGACTTTTTCTCACTCATCACTTGTTCCTTTTTTATTATTGTCTTCTTCTAAAATGTTAAACGATGCCGAATCCAAAGAACTCAATTGGTCTGAATCCACAGCCCAAAAGAAAAAAGCCAAAAAACCGAAAGATAGGCCTAATGACAAAATAACCATGACGTAAAGTATATCCACTACAGTCTCCTTAAGCTTAAAGACACAATCGACAGCACGATCATAGAACTCACCGGCATGATGATGGCCGCCACGACAGGCGTGATCCAACCAGTAGCCGCTGCCGCTACACAGAAAAGATTGTAGGTAAACGTGAAGCCAAGAAGGCGCTGTTCGGTTCTGGTTATTTTTTTTGCCAATCGAAAAACATTAAAAATAGAAAACAGGTCCCCTCGGGACAAGGTGGCATCGGCCACAGACAGATTGTTCTCTAAGGCACCAGGCATGCAGAGGCTGATCGAGGCGGCCTGCATGGCGGCGATATCGTTAACGCCATCACCGACCATAAGACTTTGCGAAAACTGACGTCGCACAAATTGTTCTTTGCTTTCAGGAGTCGCAGCCCACAACACGTCACCGCGTCCCGCCTCGGGGATGCTTAGAAAAAGAGGGCGGACCTGATCTTCACGATCGCCGGACAAGATTGACAGGCGATAACCTTGATCAACCATTCTTGTGAAAAATTCGACAATATTGTCTTTGTAGGTGGTCTCAATACCGATTGTTCCCAAAGTTTGGTTGTTCTTGCGAACCACCAAACTTTTGTTTTCACTTAAAAGGTTGTTTTCGATCGCCCACTCCTCACCAGCGATGATCCCTGATAGCCCTTGCCCGGGATGGTATTTAAATTCAGTAACCGACCACGCTTTCATTTCATTGGATTTTAATTTTTTAAAGCCATTCGAGATCGGATGATCGATGCAAAGTTCAAGAGAAAGGATTTTCTCACGCTCCTCATTCGTAAAGCTTAAAAAATCATCTTCCACAACTCCGGCCACCGGTTCTGTGAGAGTGCCGGTTTTATCTAAAAAAACATCTTTAATTTGGCCGATTTTTTTCAACACCGAAGTGTCTTTAAGAACCAAACCGTTGTTTAATGCCAGGTGACCAGAAAGACTCTTGATCAACGGAATTCCAAAGCTGATTGCACACGGACAGGCCACCAAAATAATAGCAAAAGCCCTTTGATAAGCGGCCTCCAATCCCAGCCAGAAAAAACTGATCCCAAAAGTGAAGACACTCACTAGCACAACAAACCCAGTGAAATAGCCCACCCACCGGTAGGAGTCTTCTTCGGCTTTTCTTTGATTGTCCTGAGACTTGGAGATATAGCGTCCAACACGTGTTCGCTCACCAATTTCTAAGGTTTCCACTAGGACTTCCTGGCCGCACAGACGCGAACCAGCCCAGACTTTATCACCTCTTTCACGAACCACAGGTGAGGCCTCGCCAGTTAAAACAGCTTCATCAAGGATACCCTGTTCTGAAAGCAATTCCCCGTCCACAGGCAGAACTTCTCCACGCAGGACTTTGACGGTTTCGCCCTTTAACACCTCATTCAGGGCTTTGATTTTTTCACCCTTACTATAAAGGACCCGAGCTTGAATCGCCCCGGGAATGATCTGCACCCAATGACTCATTTGAATGTTGGCAACATAGCGCTTCAACACGAATCGAGACGTTAGCACCAAATAAACGACCACAGCCAAGGAATCAAAATAGATGGTTTTCTGATCGTGAAACAACGAAAAAGTGCTGAGGGCAAAACCGAAAAGCAAAGCGATGCCAATAGGAAGATCAAGATTAAAGCGAAAAGATCGGACCGATTGCCAGAAACCATACCAGATCGACTGGGCACTATATAAAAGAGGCGGCAGAACCAAAAAGAAACTTAATTTGTGAAAGAAGCGAACAAATTCGGCTTCGGCTCCCAGATAGACCGCCGTTGAAAATAACATGATATTGCCAGCGCAAACGGCCGCCACGGCCATCTTTTTTAGATCTGATTTGTAAGCACGACGGGCTTGTCGTTGATCATCAAAGTCCGACATCGGCACCGCTTCAAAACCAAGCGAACCGATTCGATTCATGGTTTCTGAAAAAACTTGCGGTTGTTGCGACCAAAGACTCAGTCGGTGTCCTCCAGCTTCGAACTCAAACTGACTTAAGTCAGAAAGTCCCTCAATCTCTTTGCTTATTTTATGAACACAGTGCCCACACTTCACGCCTTTTAAATACAGATCGATCCGCAAAAGACCTTCGCTTTTGTGGACAAAAGGTTGTAATGATTCCGCGGCAAGACTCGACATGTTTAAACTCATCCTTTGTTTTTGTCGAATCACTGAAAGGCAAAAGCCATACCAACTGCACAGTCGTTCTCATTTCATTTGCAAAAAATAAAAGACATTTTTTCCCATTGCTTGTGACAATATGTCTCCTTTCAAGGATCAACTCTGACAAGCCTCACCTTGAGATGGCACCCTTTATGCTTCTAATATGGGGGCAAGGAGGGATCATGGATCCAGCAAAATTAACTGTCGAGGAGTTTTCAACACCCAGTCCAGTGAGTGTTTCCACCACCGAAAAATTACCGAAAATTTGGCAAATGATGAAGGACAACGGCATTCGGCACGTCTTGGTTCGAAACGAGTCAGACGTTGTAGGAATCCTTAGTGAGCGCGACCTGACGACCTTTTCACAAGCCGATGGCTTTGACGCCATCGAGGCCCAAGAGATCATGTCGAAAGATTTGGTGACCGTCACTTTAGATACAAAGCTTTATGAAGTGGCTCTTAAAATGTCGCAGGATAAAATTGGCAGCACCATTGTCACTGACCCTGACGATGCCGACTATGTTGGTATCTTTACGGCCACTGATGCTCTGAACGCATTGGTCGAAGTCCTACGCGGCGAGGTTTAAAAAGCAGCGTCAGGCAACAGAATCCGGCGGCGGAACTGCAGATGGTTTTTAAAGTCCTCTGGCAGGTCGCCGCGCATGCGCTCGGCATGCTCCCGCAAGTAAGTGTCCATCACCGCTTCGGAGTCTAAAAAATAATGAACACTCAAAGCGGTTGCCTGGGTTTGCTCCCGAAACACTCGCGTGCCCTTTTGAAAGCCATCGATAGACTCCATATCTTGAATATGCTTCTTCAGCCATTGCAAAAAAGCCTGCTCTATCGAAGGCTCAACTTCAATGTTCACTTCGTAGATGACAGGGGCACTCACGAGCTTTTTTCACTTTCGAAGAGATGAGGATAAACTATGACCGGCGTCTTTGAATGGCGGATCACATCCCGAGTCACACTGCCTAAAAGATTGGCCTCTAACGCTCCACACTCGGACCGCATCACGGTGACGTCAAAAGCTTTGGCTTCTTCGACAATAATATCGCCAACGGCCCCCAACTTTTCAGAGATTTTGCAAGCCAAGCGCTTCTGCGACAAGGGATGATCCAAAAAAGCTTTTAAGTAGGACTCTGTACTCTGCCTGGCTTTTTCAATAATATCCTGACCGGTGTAATTTCCCAGGCCGTACAGAGCCGGAGCCCAGGCGATCTCTTCGATATCAACCATCGAAATTTTATGGAAAAGGGTGAGATTTTCTAAAAAAGCCAGACGGTGATCATCTAAAAATCCTTCGACAAAATTTCTTGATGATTCATTCAACTGCACGGGCATCAAGGCTGTCTTCAAGGCGCTCACAGCCTCGCACTCTGGCCCAATAAGTATTGTCGGCACCTGAGATTTTAAAAGCAAACTCTCTGTAAAGCTTCCTAAAAAAGCCCGCGACCAGCCCGAACGACCATGGGTTGTCATGACCACATAATCCGGCTTGCTCTGTTCGATGTACTCGCAGAGCAGAGCCACTTCAGCGCCCTGGCTATTAAAATTGTTTTCAATTAATAACGGCTTTTTGTAGGACAAACCTGCAAAGTTCTTGTGCAGATAAGCCTCGGCCTCTTTTAGCATATTGTCTTTAAGATCGGTGACATCGATGGGTTCGAAGTAATCGCTGGTGGCAAAGAATTGAGCGCTTAACACATAAATGGGTTGCAGCTCCACAGTCTCCAAGGTTTCACTAAAAACCTTTAGAAACTGATTAAGCTTCTTGTCGGCCGCAGCCTCACTATCGGTTGGAGAAATAGGCCACAATACTTTTTTAGCAGCGCTCATCATCTATCCTTTCTTCTGAACTTTTTCTCGACGCTTATCCACCTGCTTTACAAAATGATCCTTGCAAAATTCAAGAGCCTTATGAAAGTTGTGAGACTCATGATCAGAAATAATATCTTCCCCTAAATAGTGGGCTTGCATGTGCACGTGAAACACATCAGGGGCGGCTTTAGACAACACAACTTTAATTCTTTCTTTCTCTGGCATGTGTTTATAGAGAACATCCTGAAGACTTTCTACTTCGGTACGAATCGCTTCGGTAATTTCAAAATCGCGACTGGAAATATTTAGCATTTTGACTCCTTTTCTATTAGCTCGTTAGAGCTTGATTCTGATGATTGATATGACTGATAAAAAACTGAATGGCCTGGTTCCACGAAAACAGACCCACGACCTGTCGGCCTTCATTGACTACGATGGCGTACTGTTGATCTTGGTTGATCATTTTTTGCACGACCTCCAACAGTGAGTCTTCCAAACAAACCACCAGTGGGTCCATACTCATTGCGTCTTTGACAGGCATACTTTGGCCTCCGTTAAATCCTGAGATCTGTACAATATCACGATCTGAAACCACACCCACAATCTTTTTACCTTTCAAAACTGGAAGTTGCTTAACGTCAGTTTCTTTCATGGCCCGCCAGGCTTTCCACACAGGATCGTCAACGTCAACGCAGCGGTCGAGGCATTTAAAATGCTGTTTTATCTTTTCTTGTTGATCCATCGTTTCTCCTTGCCACTGTTTTGCAGTGCAACCCCTGTACCAAATCTGCAATGCACTCTCCCCTGTTTAATGGGTCAAAATGTCACAAGTTGAGAGAAAATCTCACACTAACAAGAAGATAACAGGTCTTTGATTGGCCCCCTTTTTGAAAAACAAAGGGGCAACATAGGAGAACGGAGCATGGACAGAATCAATATTTTTTACCATGGGCAAAAACTGGCCTCTGAGGACCAAGCCAAAATTAAAGCCCAACTGGCCTACCACCTTGGCGACGGTCCCAGCGACGCGTCAGTCTGTTGTTGTATTTCGAAAGAAGATGAAGGCTTGGCCTGTAATGTGAAGATTCATTCACAAAAAGGACATGTTTCAATTCATCGTGAAAGCAAAACTCTTTCAGCACTGATGAACTATGTGTTTCAGAGTATGAAAGATGCCTTTGAGAAGTGGCATCGAGACCCCGATCATTTCGCAAAAAGTCATCCATTGACCAAAGCTCCATGCAAAGGAGCCAGTCACAAAAATCTACGTTGCCCGGTACAGTCGTTCTCTCAATAAAAACAGAATTTTGTGACATTTTGGCCGTTGACGTCGTCGTTCCTGAGGCGCAAAGTCCTACAACAAACCTCTCGAATCACTCAGAGGTCTCAGAGTTGGCATGGCGAATGCAATTCAGCGGTCCATCACCAACAGGAGGGGGAAATATGAAATCATTTATAGGACTTTGCAGTCTTTTACTTATCAACACCGTGGCCTTAGCCAGCTTCGATCAGCCCGAGGTTTTCTCTTCGGCTCCCAATGGAATCTACGTTCCACAAGGCTTTGACTCCAACGACAATGTCGAAATCTTTTTTGAAGGAGAGTTCGAGGATGCCTGTCACAAAGTCGGCATGACCACTCACACCGTCGATGAAGAATCAAAAAGCATTTATATAACAGACATGGCTTATTATTTTGGTGAGTCCTTTTGTGCCTTGATGGTGGTTCCTTACCAAAAAGGTGTGAATGCTGGAATTTTACGCGAAGGCGATTGGAAAGTTTTTTTCCGACACTCACGAGGAAACTTTGTCGAGTCCGGTCGGGTTCCTGTAAAAACCGCAGAATCTCCCCGCCCCGATGAACACCTTTATGCGCCGGTAGAGAGAACCATTTTCCGCAATGGCCGTGAGGGCCAACCATCGACTGTCGAACTGGCCGGACGTTTTTTCAACACCTGCATGCGCATGGACTTTGTGAAGGTCAATCAAAATACCGAAAGCAATGTTGTCGAAATTTTACCCATCGCAATTATGGACCGTGGGGGTTGTGAAGACGCTCCAGACGGAATAGAATTCACCCATAAAGTTAATTTGGATGACTTGCGACCCGGTCGTTTTCTCCTTCACACCCGCGCCAACAATGGGCGATCTGTGAACGAAATCGTAACCATTCGTTAGTTCCCCACCTCAAATAAGGAGAAAACATGAGGACTTTGGCCTTTTTATCACTGGTAGCACTTTTAACATCATGCGCGGGCTCTAAAACAGAAAAGGCCTCACCCTCGTGGGCGGGAAAAATGCAAAACACCGCCCAATCCTTTCAAGACCTTCTGCCGTTTCTTTACAACGAAGAAAAATTCAACAGTAAAGAAAACAGCAAGTTGATCGAAAAAAAAATTCTAAACTACGCAAAGAATATTCATAAGATTGATGGCGAACAAGCCAAGGCCTTTTTAGGCGATGACCCTTACGTCATGCAAAGTATTGCCTCTTTGCGAGAGCTCACCAAACGCTCTTTGCATTCGTTTCGGCGCGGCGATCGCAAAAACTCTCGCATTTTATTAAAAGCGACAACCAACACCTGTTTTAAATGTCACACCCGCCAAGATGTCGGTCCGTCGACGGTCTACTGGAAAAACTTTAATATTAATCAAGTGGAAACCAATTCTCTAGAGAAAGCCCACATTCTTGTTTCCATGCGACAATACGAAGAGGCGAAGTTGCAACTCAAGCATTTTCTGGCCGAAAGCGAGACCGAAGGAAAGTTCGACATCCCCTACGAGAACGCTCTCCATCACTACTTGATGATCTCTCTGCGTGGACAGAAAACTTTCCAATCGGCTCTTAATTTTCTGAACGCGAAAATCCTTGTGGTCAAAACACCCAACCGCTTGCATCAGACTTTAAAGTATTGGCGCCAAGACTTAAAATATTGGATGAAGAACAAGAACCAATTAAAGCCGACCCCGAAAGTCGCCGCCAAAGTTTTGCAGCGAAATAAAAAACGCTACAGCGAAAGAAATCTAGTCAATAACCTGGTTGCCAGCACTCTTCTGCATCAATATTTAATGACTAAGCCTAATGATGAACAAAAGTCGAAAAGCTATGCACTTCTCGGAAAAATCTATGATGAACTAGTCATCGAAGGCTACTGGGACCTCCCCGAAGTCTATTACGAAATGTGCATCAACTACGCACCCGGAAGCAACCAGGCCAAGCGCTGTTACAAAAACCTGAAACAGAACGTAACGGTCGGTTACTCTGGAAGTCGCGGCACTATGGTTCCGTCCCAAGAGTACGAACGCCTAGAAAGACTTCGCAAAAAAGCAGGTTTATAACTGTTTTAATCCCTGCCCTGAGCCTTTGCTTGGAGTCCAAATATCAAGACTCCGGCAAGCGTGACGCGTTTTCACCCGCAGGGTGAAATGCCGGCGAGGGCAAGGAGCCCGCTCTTGATATTTGGACTCCAAGCAAAGGCTCATGGTTGGACTAAAAATTCTGTTTTACTCAACGCGATCCTGATCGGGTCGCTCATCTCGTGGGCAAGCTATTAACAAACTTTCATTTCTAGCGCGAAAATTTAAACCTGGAGAGCTACAAGTCTTGAGTGGCCCTTAGCGATTCTGTTGAAGCATTTTTACACGGAAGCCTAGAGCTACCAGGAACACTCCCTTTAATCTGCGTCTTTGTTCTTTGGAAGTTCCACCTTGAAGCAAGAGGGTTGAGTGTCGCCTTCATAGAATAAACGACCGCCATGGCCTTCTACAAATGAGCGACAAATGCTTAAGCCAAGACCGGTACCCTCGCCTACTTCTTTGGTTGTGAAAAAGGGATCGAAGATACGGTGGCGCAGCTCTTCTTTAACGCCCTCTCCGGAATCTGCCACAGCAATTGTGACCTGATCAGACTCATCGATCACGGATAACGAGATCCATGGATTCTCAAGACCTTTCACCGCATCAAAGGCATTATTAAAGAGATTAACGATGACTTGGCCAATCTCTGTCTCACGACCGCGCAAGACAATGGGATGATCCAAACCTTCGGTTCTAACAGCAATATTGTTTTTCGCACACTTTTGCGCTGATATTTCCAAAATGTCTTCAAGCATTTGAGTGAGGTTGAAGTCTTGCATAGCATCTTGACTGCCATCGCGGGCCGAGTTTTTTAAGGCGCGGATGATTTTTGACATGCGATCCACATTTTCGATCATCTTGTGAACCGAGCGGATGGCTAACTCTTTTTCAAAGGACTCTTGGTGGCACATGGTTTCAAGCATCTCTAGACGGCCTCGAATAGCCCCCAGTGGGTTTCCCAACTCATGGGCAATCCCGGCCGACAATATTCCAATACTCGCCATCTTTTCGCTCTCTACCAGACGCGCGCGTTCATCGGCCAAAGCGGCCTCGGCATTTTTACGATCCGTGATATCAGAACGAATGGCAATGTACTGCTCCAGCTTTCCCTTGTCGTTTTTAATGGGAACAATGGTGGTGTCGACCCAATAAAGCTTTCCGGACTTGGCGCGATTGCGAACCTCACCGCGCCACACATCTCCCCGCCCAATGGTCTGCCACATGTTTTTAAAGAAACTGGAATCATGATAGCCCGAATTGATAATCGAGTGGGTGGAACCGAGCAGTTCGTCTTCGGAGTACTCGGACAAATCACAGAACATCTTGTTGACGTAGGTGATCACCCCTTTGAGGTTGGTGATTGCAACAATGGCGGACTGATCCAAGGCGTGAATCTGATCCTGCCAATGCTTCTTTAACTCACTGACCGTGGACACCTCAATGCTCATTATTCTCCGATACTGTATCTTGCTCTTCTTTTTCACGCCGATAAAGAGTGCGACGATTGATACCTAAAATCTGCGCCGCCTTTTCTTTGCGTCCACCGGTTTTTTCCAAAACCAGATCAATGTATCGTTTATTCAGCTCATCCAAGGTCGGCCAGTCTTGTGTGGACGATAAAAAGAAATCCTCGGCATTGGATTTATCCGAAGCCGTGGCCAAGCCGGTGGACTCTATTACTGGCTGAGTGCTCATCACACACAAACGCTCCACCACATTTTCGAGCTCACGCACATTGCCGTTCCACGGGTAATTGATCAGCTCTTGCAATGCCTGCGCCGAGAAGCTCTTGGCGGGCGACTGGTTGATTGAGGCGTACTTGTTTAAAAAATACTCCGCTAAAAGGGGGATATCATCTTTGCGTTGTCGCAATGGCGGCAATTGGATTGGTAAAACACTTAAACGATAATAAAGATCTTCTCGAAACAAACCTTCTTCAATGGCTTTTTGCAGATTTTTGTGAGTGGCGGTGATCACACGCACATCGATCTTTTTCTCACGATTGGCTCCCACCGGTTTGATGGTTTTCTCTTGCAAGGCTCGTAACAGCTTGGCCTGCAACGCCATATCAAGATCACCAATCTCGTCTAAAAACAGAGTTCCGCCGTCGGCTTCTTCAAACAGTCCTTTTTTATCCGATACCGCACCGGTGAACGAGCCTTTAACATGACCAAACAGCTCGGACTCTAAAAGATTCTCCGGTATAGCTGTGCAGTTGATTGCGACAAAGGATTTGTCTTTACGGCGGCTGCAATCATGTATCGCCCGCGCCACCAACTCTTTTCCAGTTCCGCTATCACCGGTAATTAAAACCGTCGACTGAGCCGGCGCGACCCGTGAGATCGTATTAAAGACCTCGGTCATCACGCGGCTTTTACCGATAATTTTACCAAACTTCCACCCACTTTTAACACTGAGCTTTAGACTTTGGTTTTCTTTTTTCAGCTCACGCAAGTGCATGGCTTTTTGCAAGTTGACTTCAAACTCTGTGAGCTTAAAGGGTTTGGAAATATAGGCAAAAGCACCCAATCGAGTGGCCTCAATCGCCGAGTCGATCGAGGCGTAGGCGGTCATGATGATGACCGGAATATCGGGAGCCAGCTTTTGCATTCTTTGGACGAACTCAACCCCGTCCATTTCGGGCATATTCTGGTCGGTGACAACGGCCTGGATCTCTTCTAAATCTTGCTCCTGCAAACTTTTAAACGCAGCGCTGGCTAATCCAAAGGATTCACAGTTGTAGTTTTTACTGGCAAGAAAATCCTCAACCATTTCACGCATTGCTAGGTCGTCATCAATTACAATGATTTTTCCTGCTGACATAGGGCCTCTCCGATAGACCCCATTTATCATACAAATTCTTCCATTTGCCAAGCCGGTTTGTGGGCAAAAACTTGCTTGTAGTAGTCTTGATTTTTTAGCTCTGAGGCCGCTTCTTCATCAAGAAACACTTTCACCTGTGGGTGAAATTGCAGGACAGAGGCCGGTACCAGCGCCGAGACAGGCCCTTCCACCATTTTCGCCACAGTTGCGGCTTTGCTTTTTCCAAACGCCATCAGGGCAATCTTTTGGCTCTCCATAATGGTTTGGATCCCCATGGTGATCACATGCCGAGGCACCTCTTCAAGAGATGAGAACGCCGCTCTGTTAACGTCGCGAGTTTCTTCAGTCAGTGACTTGATACGGGTGCGAGAACCTAGGGAAGACCCTGGCTCGTTGAAACCAATATGGCCATCTTGTCCCAGACCCAAAATCTGCAAATCAATGGGCCCTTGCTGGCGAATTCTCTTTTCATAGTTTTCACATTCTTTTTTCACATCTTCGGCCATACCATCGGGAATATTCAACTGACGGGGATCGAGATCTAACGGCTCCATAAAATTCTTTTTCATATAATAGGCGTAAGAGCCTTCATGATCTTTGCCAACACCCACATACTCATCCAAATTGAAGGCGATCATTTCACTGGTTACAATACCTTCGGCCTTTACGAAATCTATAAACATTTTGTACATGGTCAGCGGCGTGCTTCCGGTGGCTAATCCTAAAACCGAATGCTTTCTCTTTTTGACTTGGTTTTTTAAAAGTTTGGCCGCCAACTCACTGGCTTTGCCCGAATCCTGACAAATAATCACTTCCATCACTCACCTCGCGAAAACGGCGTCAGATTGACTTCTATATTTTTTTGTAACATTTCTGCTTTCTGTCGACCAAACTCTTGTAGGCTTAAGCCAGGATTGATTAAAAGAGGCATAAGGTCTAAAGCAAACAGCTGGTGCTGATTTTCATCTAAGTCTCTGGCCTCGAAAAAAGTGGCATTGGCCGCCATCCGACCGGCTGTCGCTGCCGCGTAATCTTTACCACTTTCGGTTTGTGAACGGTGGCAGGAAATCAGCTTTTTTATCAACGAAACATCTTTGATCGGCAAAACGGTTTTTTCTGAATCGGGCAACCAATCCAAGCCTCGCCACACCTCACAACCATAAAACGCCTCGGGTTGCCACTGCAGTCGTCGCAAACTTTCAATCACATGGGAGACCACCGAGACATGAGTTAAGTGTTTATCAAAAAGATTATGACAATAAATCACCTTGGGTTGTGTTTTCTTTAAAATATCCAGAAAATCTTCGATCAATTGTTGGTTCCACTGGGTCTTAAGGTCCGAACTCGCATAACCCAGCATCAAGACTCCGGCGTATTGTCCAAGCCGGGCCGATTCAAACTGCTCTTGTCTGCGCAGCTCGACAATTTCGGCATCTGTTTTATTTTTGTAGGCACCAGAGCGGGCGCTGCCAGCCCCGGTGGTGCAAGTCACTCCAAAAAAATGCTGGGTTTCAGAGTTGAGGCATTCTAGGATTCCATGCCCCGCCATGACCTCAAGGTCATCAGGATGAGCCCCAATACCCAAATGGGTGCACGCTGCCATGGCCGCGTCGAGATCTTTGCGATCGGCTGATAGAGAAAATTTCCACGATTCAGACATATAGGCTCCCGTTCCCCTTATGATGCCATTAAAGAGTAAAGACGGGAACCATCCCGTTTTACAGAGCGCGCAATAAGCGCGCCCTCATCAAAGAGAAGCGGTTCGGGCCTTATGTGAACTGCATATTCAAATAAGGCATCCAGACATCATCGCTATTCTTAATCCGAGCCCGCATATCAAACTGCGGTGTCCATTTCAGTGGTACCGGCTGCTTCAAAAGTGGCATGGTCGCCTCTTGCGGAGTGCGATTGCCTTTTTTGTGGTTGCATTTATGACAGGCCGCCACCAAGTTTCTCCAACTTTTCGGTCCCCCACGGGACACCGGAAGAACATGATCCAAGGTTAATTCCTTATGGGGAAAAGTGTCTCCACAGTATTGGCATTGGTAGTGGTCACGAATAAAAATGTTTTCGCGACAAAGGCGAACCCGCCGATAGGATTTCGGCTTGATATAATAGCGGAGTCGAAGCACCGCCGGAGCCGAATAGTTGCGGCGTACGGAACGAATCAACACTTCGTGTGATTCAAGAATATCGACTTTTTGTTGGAACCAGAGAATCATGGCTCGCTGCCAGGTTACGACTTGTAAAGGTTCGTATGTGGCATTGAGTAACAAAACTCTTGGAAAGTTTAGATGGCTAGGAACCCACCTCCTTGTTACAAGCCAGCGGCTTTTTTCTAGGATCCACTTTGTTGGTTATTAAACACAAGTCTAGTTTAAACCAAGTCATCGCTATCCTAACTATAATTATAGATTATAGCCCGCAAACGCACAACAGAAGGCGCTTAGAGACGTCAACAACGCCAAAAGACGCTTCAAACTGAGAAATCCCGTTTTTTAGGATTCGGTTTAGATTCTCTGTGTTAGGAGTTTTTTGGATCTTTATCGGGGACTAAGCCTTTACCGGTGGTGACCAATGTTCGCACCCAGTAGGAAAAACTGTCTTCGGGACGAACATCATTATTGGTTATACGCTGGCCTTTTTTCTCTAGGTGCGCCACTAAATCCTGAGCCTGCTTGCGACTCTCCTTGGTGTGTTCGAACTTGACCCCAAAACCGATGGCATCGGCGCGTTGGTGAATAATTGCCTCGCCGGCAAAGGTCAAATGAACTCCCTGGTTGAAAGGTATTTCGATATGAACCTTATCGTGATCTTTGGGGTGAATATCCGATTTTAAAAACAACCCATTTTCAGAAAAGTTACCCACTTTCCCTTGAATCATTTCCGTCGAAGAGAGGTCACGCCAATTGCATTTAAAGTCGGTTTTGTAGCGACTTTGCAATTCCCACCAACGCATGCGCCGATCAAAGTAAACACTGCGAACCGCCGGGATCAGAAAATATGTCACCACCGCGATATTAACAAAGTAAACAAAAACAATAGGCAGAAGGCCAATACTCTCAAACTTTGTCATCGAACTGGTGTAACTGAAGTAAAACAGAGCGGTGATCGACAAAGTGTAAAGATAAAAACTCCACTTTTTACACGCATAGATAGAGAACCCGGCAATGATGGGACATAAAAACAAAAACCAATTGCGAGTGAAATACTGGGGGCTCATCGCATAGACAAAATAATTCATGACATTTCTATCAAGGATAATGGCATTAAGAACTATATTCCCCAACGGGGCCACAAAATGGAGCGCGGCCAAAATCACCAGGGCCCAAGGTCGTCTTCGCATTGTTAAATTATTCTATACTCTTAGACGAATGACAAGGGCCTGCAAAAAGGGTCTAGCTTTGCCTCAATGACACTCGTCTCCACGCTCCATGATTTGTGTGTTGGCTCCACTCCGGGCACAATCAGGGAATGTATCAGTGGAGAATCGAAACTAAAAAACTGCCCCTACAATTCACTTGGAAAATCTCTCGAGGAGAAAGTTCGGAGAAGAGTTTGTTTTTTATCAATGTGCAAGACGGAGACCACTTTGCCACTGGCGAGGTCGCAGGCATAACCGCCGATCCGCAGAAAGCCCAAAGTCTGATCGCCGAATTTCAAAAATTTACGGATTTGCCTTTTAATACCTGGCAAGACATCCAAAACAGTCCACTTCCCAGTCACTTGAAGTTTGGTATGACCTCCGCCCTCACTCACCTACTCAGTCAGAAAAAGGGCGAGCGCTTGCATGAATTTTTGGGACTGAAAGATAAAACTCCCATTCCGACATCGTTTTCACTGCCCATCCTTCCTCTCCCCGAGATCCAACCCTTTTTCGAAAAGTTTCAGTTGCAACGATTTCCCGTATTAAAATTAAAAATTTCTCAAGAAAATCCTGTGGAGGCTTGCCAAGAGCTGGCTCGTCTATACTCGGGCCCATTAAGAATTGACGCCAACGAAGCCTTCACCGACAGTCAGCAGGTTTTGGCTTTTGCGAAGGCCATCGCTTCTTTAAATATTCAATTTATTGAAGAGCCCTTACCCCGAGGTTCGGTTGACGAGTACATCAAATTAAAACAGCGCAGTCCCCTGCCAATCTTTGCTGACGAGTCCGTACAAAGCGACTTGTTGACCGAAGATTTCAAGAATCAGTTTCATGGCGTCAATATTAAATTGATGAAGGCTGGATCCTATCAGCGGGCCCGGCAACAGATTGAGCAAGCCAAATCCTGGGGGTTAAAAATCATGTTGGGCTGCATGGTGGAATCCTCACTTGGCATTGCCGGTGCCATGACCATGGCTCAAGATGTTGACTACTTCGACCTCGATGGTTTTCTTTACTTTGAAAATGAACCTTTTCATCTTGTCACAGAAAATCAGGGAAAATTGACTTATCGACAAAACCCAAGCTTTCCTCTTATTTTTTAATGATAAAAAATAGGAGGACTTGCGATGGTCAGTCTCGATCACATCAACTTGAGTGTAGAAAATCTTAGGGACTCCCTTGATTGGTATCATGATCTTTTTCATTTTAAAGTTGTGGAAGAAGGTCAACACCGTGGCACCCCCTATGCGATTGTTAAAAATGATCAGAGCATGCTTTGCCTGTATGAACTACCGACGAGAGCCAAGCCGGAAGCCAGCGAGCATCACAAAGTTTACCACTTTGGCCTTCGTGTGACCGACTCCGAAGCCTGGGAGAAGCACTTACAAAGCTTAAACATTCAACCCCACCTGGTGTGGGACTACCCCCATTCGAAGTCATGGTATCTTTACGACCCCACTGGACATGAAATTGAAGTTTGCTACTGGCATAACAATAAAATTCAATTCCAATCCTGAGCTTCTAAAACTTAACAGTCATTTTTCTCAACGCTTCAGACTTCGATGTGTTTTAAACTTTTTTAACTAACTTTTTGACAGTTCCACTTTGAAGATTTGAAATCGTCAAAAAGTTAAACCTTTTGTTTAAAACAAAATTCTATATTCTCATATTGGGTCTTTGATTCCATCAGTAATTCCAGTAAGATAGATCTATAGTCTCGACTAAAGGCGGTAATAAAATGAAAAATTTTTTGATGATCTTCACACTCTTCGCTCTCTACCCAATGACTCTGCATGCAGAAGATGCAATGAATTCGAACGGAATTGATACAGAGCTTTTTGATGAGCTCCCTATCAACGAGCAAGAGATTCGATCTGTGACCAACGTGTTCTGGAATGCGCAAAGTATCCAAGACGGCGTGAAGAAAGATCTACCAGACTCGGTAAAAAACCGCTTTAGCAAAGCCGACGGCTGTAGCGTAAAAGCTGTCATCAAAACCGAACCATCTGTTGAGACCTGTGATTTGAATGACGATCCAGAAAAGAACGCTAAGTTTATTTATAATTTCAACGTCAGTTGTAACTTCGGCAACTACCAAGTCTCGATTTGCTCGAGAGAACAAGCCAAGTTAGTCAATCAAGTGAGAGTGAAAAACCCATCAAAGCTGGTGTCTGACGAGAATCCTTTTGACCTCGATTCGACTATGTAAATAAAATGCAAGGATGAGTCGAGATAAAGTCTTTGCAATCGGTGACATTCATGGTTGTGCCAAGGAGTTGAAAAAACTCCTTTCTCTATTGCCTCTAGATTCCAGCTCGACCATTGTTTTTCTTGGCGACTACGTCGACCGGGGCCCCGGCTCCAATGAAGTGATACAAACAATTATTGACCTAGACAGAGACTACAACGTTGTTGCGCTTATGGGAAACCATGAGGATATGATGTTAGAGTTTCTCAGAGATCCCTCTTCGTCTCTCGCCGGTTTCTTTATCTTAAACGGTGGTAGTGCCACCCTTGCCAGTTACGTCACTCATGGCAATCAGTACACCATCCCTGATGCTCACATGCATTTTTTAAAAAACTTACGACTTTATTATGAAACGGACACCCATTTTTTTGTGCATGCCGGAGTTCCAAACATAAAGCTCAACCAACTTGATGAGCTTCAGCACCGCAATGATTTGCTGTGGCTGCGCAACTCATTTATGCAAAGCCGTTTCAAATGGGAAAAAATCATCGTCCATGGCCACACTCCGGCCCCGCAAGTGGAAGTGACCAAGAAAAGAATCAATCTTGATACGGGATGTGTGTTTAATGGCGTGCTCTCCGCCATGGAAGTTCACAGCGGCGAGCTTTATCAAGTGCCGGCCGAACCTGCGGAAGAGCCTGTTTACCTGAAAGAGGATCCGCAGCGATCTCGTGTGGCCAAGCGTTTTTTGGGAACCATCCCGGTTTATATTGAAACCGAAACTGGGTACGAAGAGTTTTTGACCGTCAACTACAATGCTTTTGGTTTGTTGATCGTCGATGTTTCCGGCTCGGATCAAAGAATTTTTGAAGTCGGCCAAAACCTGAAAGGCAAAATTGGTGACTTGTCGACAGCTCAAATTGATTTTGTCGGACAGGTGGTGCGCCATCAAAGGCGTGGTGCTGAAATCGCTTATGGCATTAAAATGCTCGAACCTTTGGGTATGGCTTATAAAACATCGTAACCCTTTTACATGGGTGATTTTTACTCGGTGCCTTTTTCCGTCTCCTTTGGTGCGCAAGACTGTCGCATCTTTTTTATAGACTCCCAGATAAGCTTTTCAAAAATACGGATAAGAACAAATTAAATCCATCATCACCGCCGTCACTGAAATCCCTACAATTGGCACCCCTCTTGAACAAGCAGAACAGCAACTGAGACAATGATGTCGAGGTTAGGACGTATGAGGGTAACACTATGGATCTTTTGGCGAAGAGCCAAGGAGCATTGCTATGTCTCCTGGTGATAATAACATTTTTAAGTGCAAGTTTAGCGTTGGCCGGGATGGTATGTTTAGACCATCAAGTCGTTAACACGGCCACACCCATCAATCAGCGCGAGGCGAATCGAATGCTCGCCAGTGCCGCCTTTGCGGAAAACCGCGGCATCACCCGCCACGAGAAGGCGCAAAGAGTGGCGCGCAGCCTGGCTGTGACCCGTCCAGAGCTTAATGACATTAGCGACTCTGAGCTTTCTGAACTGATTGTCGATATCGCTCAATGCACCGGCAATGACTTCAGTGTCTTTGCCGGCTTAATAAAAAAAGAATCCACATACTGTATGGAAAAACTCAATCAATCCAGGTCCGCAAGTTCAGCTTCGGGCTGTGGGCAGATAACAATTTGGCCTGTACGGGAGTTCAAAGATCATTTGCAACTCCCGGGCCGAAGGGGGGCTAGCTATGAGCCCGCACGCGTTGCCTTAGAGAGTTTAATTGACCGCTGTTTAGGAGACCGACAAGACGATTTTTACGAGTTATTCACTCACTCGCCGAATGAGGTTAAGGCTTATCTCAGAAGTCAGGGTGATTACCAGATGGATCTTTTTGTCTCAGCTCTTTATTTGAAATACCAATATGGACGCACCGGTTTTTACTATGATCCCCACACCAGTGCCCCCGGCGCTCTCTCACTCTATGGTGAGGGCGCCCATTACGCCTCGGCGGTGAGTCGGTTCGCGAACGGAGTTCAGCGATCGAGTCAAGTTTGTTTTGATGATTCAGAATACATAAAAGATATTGAGCGAACCAGTTGCGAGCTCTCAGAGGACTCAGCGGCCTGCTCTCTCGCAACACCCACATGGGAAATATAAGTTCGCTTCTCAGGGCCAAGGCCGAGTCCCCTTGGTCATCCCTTTATCCCCTTTTTCGACCCGATCAGTTCCTTGCCTTGCAAGGAACCGGGTCTCTCTTTTACAATTAAAGAATGAAGAATTCAGGCTTCACATTTGTTTTACGGACCTCCCTGGTCCTTTCTCTTGCCCTGTTTCTGATATTAGCCCACAAACAGGCTGAAGCTTTTAAACTCTGGGACTACCGTTATCTAGAAAAAGGCAAAATTCGAAAACCCAATTTGGCCAAAGGCAAATTAAAAGACCGTATGAATTGGCTGGCCACCTTCATCCCCGAGCGCATTCCTGAGATCACAAAACACCTTAAAAAAGATAAAACAAAAATCGCCCTTGTTGTTTACAAAAAAGAACGACAGATGGAACTTTGGCTGCGAGAGCCGAACTATAAAAAACTAAAAACCTATAAAATGTACGGTTTCTCAGGAAAATCCGGCCCGAAAAATAAACAGGGTGATTTTCAAATACCTGAAGGATTGTACCGCGCCTCGATCCTTAACCCTAACAGCGCTTACTATCTGTCAGTTGGCATCAACTATCCCAACAAAAATGACCGTAAACGCGGCAAAGAAAAAAATATATCGGATGTCGGTGGCGATATTTTTATTCATGGTCGCGACAAAACCATTGGCTGCGTTCCCATTGGTGATCACTGGATTGAAGAGATCTTTTACATTGTCGGCACCGTCGGCCTGACCAACACCCAAGTTCTGATTGCCCCCAGTCGTCTACCACTACCGAAGATTGAAGATCTTGGCCTGAACGCCAACAATTCACTGATTAAGGAAAAGTACAGTCAACTGACCGCCGAGCTGACCCGATTTGATTAAAGACACTTCATCTCAACGGCATCAAACAAAGATTTAAAGATTTTAAAGTCTTTATAAAAGCGCCCCATCTTTTTTAACTGCAAATCCATTGAAACTTGAAACACTTGACCGTCGCAATAGGTTTCTCGCAAGACAATAAATCGACTGCGCTTGGCGTACATCCACTGCCGAAAGCGATGTCCTTTCCAATCTCGCTCTTCAAACGATATGATATTGCGACTGCGGTCCTCTTCGACCTTGGCTTTGCGTTTGGCTAAACTGTTTTCATCTTCGTCAAGATCGCGAATCGCTAATACCACGTTCGAGTTTTTCTCGTTTTTAAAAGTTAATAACTCAACAATTTTCTTGCGAGACTCTAGCAAAGTTTTATGGCGAAACACTTTTGGGTCAAACTTATACTGAACCTGCACTTGCGGCGTCTGAAACTCCACCACTTCAAGGGAGCCTTGCATCTTCGGATGGGGGTGAGTGGCATTGGCATAGATTCCTGAGCCGATCAAGACTCCAACAAAAGCGACCACAAATCCGACCAGGCGATTGGAGAATCTTTTTTCACGATTGTTTGAAAAGTAAAACTGAGTGTAGAAGGTCGCCATTCCGAATGCGACAAAGAACATACATAGGCTAAAAAGAGTGTGTCCCCACAAATCGCCAAAACTCATTGGAATATCAAGAACACTGCGCGCCACATGGAAGTCCGGAAAAAAAGCATGAATATTATTTTTATCCGATACTTTCTCGGCGGCATCACCAAAACAAAACAGCACCATCAAAAAAGGCGCTAACACGCTCATTTCTTGCTCATTTTTAAAAAACACGCCGGTAACAAAACCCACAAAACAGGTGGTACCGGCAAACAAAAAGATATTCAGAAGAGCCAAAGGTTGTAGAAACAAATCCATGCGATTGTTTAGCAAGATTACCAGCAGCGAAAAAAAGCTACACAGGATGAGATTGAATAAAAATTTCCCGAGTAGAAGTTCAGAGCCCGTCAGAGGGCTGGTCAGGAGCGCCAACAGGGTTCCCTTGTTCTTCTCTTCAATGACAAGATAAGAGGTTGAAAAAATCCCCACAAAGGCGTTAACGAAGATCAAAGAAAATCCAAACGTTGCGGTGGCATCAAAGCGCGAGAAAAACACCACCACAAAAAGCGGCAGAACCATCACTCCTAAAAGCTTAAGGTTTCCTGACGCCCAGGCCAGATCTTTTTTTACAACCGTGAGCACACGCGAGGGCGAAATCATCCTTCTCCCTCCACCAATTTAATAAAAATATCTTCGAGCTTCGGTTCATGGGTCTTGATGCGTACGATCTCGCCATCGCCTTTTAATTGCTGAACCAAACTCAACCAGTCGCCTCGTTTAAAGATCGACTCCACCCGATGTTGGCCATTTTCCGAAATCTCGACTTCGATGGTGGGCAGACTGTGTTTCTGTTTCAACTCCGCCGGGCTCCCCTCTTCGACCTTCAAACCGCGATTGATAAAAACGATGTGATCACAAAGCCGATCGACATCATTCATCAGGTGGGTTGTCAGCAAGATGGTGGCGCCATTGGCTTTAAGCCCTTCAAGAATATTATAAATACTTTCGGAAGAACTGGGATCAAGGCCGGTGGTCGGCTCATCTAAAATAATAAACTCCGGTGAGTGCACCAGAGCCCGAGCGATCAACACCCTTTGCCTTAAACCTTTGGAAAGATTTTTCACCTTGGTTTTGCGTTTGTCTTCCAAGTGAACTTTGTGAAGGATGTGATTGACCTCTTCGCTGCCTTTACCAAAAAGCTCAGCAAAAATATGAATGTTTTTAAAAACACTCATGTCATCATAAAGAGTCTGACTGTCTGGAATGTAGCCGATGAACGGATGGATTTTTTTGGGCTGCAGCGACGGATCGATCCCCAGTACCTCCACAGTCCCCGAGGTGGGCCGCAATTGGCCAGTGACGATGCGGATAGTTGTGGATTTACCGGCGCCATTGGAACCGAGCAGTCCCACACACTGGCCTTTTTTGATCGTCAGATCCAAACCTTTTAAGGCCTGGAATCCACCATAATTTTTCTTGAGATCTCGAATAGTTAGAACATCGCTCATGGTTGCCTAGAGAATGGCTCGAAGCCCCGCCACTGACAAGCAAAATGGCCTGCAAAGGCTAAATTACCGATATCCATTGCCTTTTTTGCACAGTTTTGCAGCACCCAATAAAGAAGTTTCGCCACACTGTCCTTATTTCCCTTTACAAACTTAGTAATTACTAATATCACTACGATTTCTTCGCGGGGTTGTAGTAGAGTTGGTTACAACGCTGGCCTGTCACGCCGGAGGTCGCGGGTTCGAGTCCCGTCAACCCCGCCATCCTTATTTCCCATTTACAAAACCAATCCTCAGAGATCAGCACTCTGAGCTCTGTATTCCGAGCTCAGATCCCCGATTTCAGAACTGATATCAGAACAGTCCTCTGACTTCCGACACAAATTAGAACTCAAACCGGACCTCAGCTGAACTCAGAGGTCTTACTCAATAATAAGGCAGTACCAAAACTTGCATCCCAATTTCCGCAGCGGAGGTCAAAATGCAAAATTTCAAAACCCTAGAACTAGCTAAACAATACTACCAACAAGCCAAATGCCAAAAAATGCCAAGACATCTCAAAGACCAATTCATGAGAGCAGCAGCCTCTATCTCGCTTAACCTCGCAGAGGGAAACGCCAAGTCATCAAAAAAAGAAAAACTCCGCTATTTCGAGGTCGCCTACGGTTCATTTCGCGAATGCCAAACAGCCCTAGATCTTGAAGGCCTACTCGATAATGAACTGGAAAAACTCTCCGACCATCTCGGCGCCAGTCTCTACAAACTTACACGCTCTCTAATGGAAAAATCAAAGACAGTGACAAAAATAAATTTTTAAAAAATTTTTGCTACTCAAATTCTGTGGCTGTAACACAGCCTTGGTAGAGCATGGAAGATTCATCATAAATTGTGTTATCTGAGGCCATTAGTTCAATATCACTCATCAGCTGCGAAAGGTCAGCTTCGATGGCTGCTCGATTAGCGTCCGACATGAAATGAAGAGGGCAGTAAAATTCGGGGTTATCATTCCCTGGGTCTTGTATTTGAATTTCAATGATACCAATTCCTGCACCGGGATCCCAAGGACCAGGTGTCCCAATAAGATCACCGACATTGATTGTATCCCCAACTGCAACGGCGACATTTCTTATATGGTCATAACCGATCTGACATCCTTCCACATCAATAATAACTTCGTAATCAGAGTCTTCATCCTGAAATTCGATTTTCGTGACCCGTCCGTTAATTGGAGATTTGACCTCGGCATCCATTTTTAGAAAGAAGTTGGTAGCAACATTCACTCCCTTTTCGCCAGTTTCCCCGAAGGCATTGAACAATGGGGTCGGAGGAGTGCCCATTCGAGTGAATTTAAAATCTCCGGCTACAGAGTCTGCAATTTGATTCCAGGTTTCAAATTGAACGCCCAAACCAACAAATTCTAAAGACGTGTCTCGACAACTAATTTTTTCAGTCGTCTCCGGCACAGAGTCATCGGAGCACCCCAAAATAAGACTAATGAATACAATTGTGACAATAGATATGCAATTTCTCATATACTATTTTCGGCTTCATTTGCGCAAACCTTTAAGAATGAAATCAACTCATGCTCCCAACCTATATCCAGGGGTTTTATTCGGGGATAACACTAGATATCTCTACGACCTCAAGAGCTTTCTTAATTGGGTGATTGAAGCGAAAAGTTCGTCGCTTTTGTTACACCTACAGTCAAACCTGAAAGAGCTGGGTATCCTGAAGAGCTGGACCTTGTTGCCGTTTTTGTACTTTCGTATATCTGACATTAAATATCTCTTTTAATAATATTTAGCTCTGGAGTTCGTATGGATGCTAAAGAAATGTACGCTAAAATTGTGAAAGTTTATGATGTTCTTAACGAGGAGCTTCACAATATCGAGAAATCTTACCAAGAGACTGATAGTGAAGATCTAAAAGCGAGAATGCTCTCAACCTCAAAGATCTTCAAAAAATTAGAAGAAGTAAGAAACGCAATGGAAGAGGATCTTTTCGTCCGAGTACCAAGTTCCTGTAGGTGACCTTATCCGAGTACCAAGTTCCTTTTCCGCGCCCTTATAACATCCACAGAATAATTGATTGAAAATCATAGAAGAAATCAAAAGTAGTCGTGCCGGATAAGAAGAGAGCCTAGGAACAATTCGAAGTTCTTGGATGTTGAGCCAACTCAAAAGAAAATATAGGAGTCTAGTCTCGTTTTTGCGATAGAACTCGGGACTTGATATAGCTGGTAACCTCTGGCCCTACTAGCATCTCCAGACGCTTTTCTGGCGGCAACTGTACGAACTCTATCACCTGATCTTTGACCTTAGGATTGGCCCGACTCATAATTGAAGCAGCACTGATAAAAAAAGCTTCGGCGGGATTTTCGAAAGCCCACTCAAAAGGCCGGAGTCGATTATTTTCAGCTTCTACTTCCTGAAAGTGCTCAGACATTTGGTCACGAGCTTGACCCGATAGTTCTTCGATATTTCCTGAAATTCTTTCATTTGGCTCATTGACCCGATCTTCGGGATCGAGATTGAGTTCTTTTCCGTTATTTTTATTATCTAATTTTACGCTCTTCATTTTCCTGCCTTTCTCTAAATCCTCTTTGTTGTACCACTTTTCGTTCATTAGGAAAATATGACAGTCCTTAGTTTTTGATTTGTGAATAAAACTACATCAACTGGATGTTGTGCCTCTATTTATAGGCAAAAGAAACCATCGGGTTCTATGGATGCACTGTTTATGGAGCATTGGTCCTATGGTGTCGGCTATGACTACACCTGCGCGCGAACCATCGAAAAAAGGGTCTACTGTTGGGGAACCGGTTCTAGAATTGGTGTCGTGCTATAAGTTTATTTTTTTTGCCCCTTGTATCTTTCGACCCAGGACTTGACAACGACTTCGATGACTTTATTGGTTTCCTCTTTGTTGTGCGGGTTACCACCGTGAGCACGTATTTGTTTAATGGCATCTTTGGCAAAACTATAAGCCTTCTCATCTGAGATATCATACTGTTTTTTAATTTCACTTGTTACGTAATCTAATAATTCATATTCTGCACTCAATTTATTTACTCCTTATAAAGAGGGTCTCGCCTGACTTTAGATCGACGATTTTATCTGCTTGAACCGGTTTACCAACGACCACTTGGGTTGCACCCCCAGCTCCAAAATCGGGGTGGTCTTTGGTTATGGGCTCCAACCAATTTCCCTTGCCCCAGTCACCATTGGGTACTGTTGTTTCTTCAAGGTAGTCAATCATATCGACTTCTGCACGAATTCGAGCGTCATGGGGAACCTGCAATTTATCAGACGCGACAGCCATATCATCATATTTATCAAAACTGTAATAATTCCCTTCGGGGATTTTCCCTGTGCTGACTAAATCATCTAAATATTCAGCATCGGAAGGCATGTACCGGTAAGCAGTAGAAGGAATGGCTTCGCCCGTGGGTTTCACGTAAAAAGCGGGCTTACCGGGTGGAGCATTTTTTACGGCCCGAACCATATCATCGGACTTCGAAATGTTTTCGAGAGTGCCACGCAGTTTGGTCGCGAACTTGGTCTTGCCGATAGCGCTGGCAGTACTTACGGTCTTAGAGACCGTGGCGACTCGTGCCACCTTGAGAGCTTTGCCGACACCGCCGCTTGCGAGGGTGACGGCTCCTTCCGCCATTAGGTTTCCGACCAATTCGGATTGTTGCTCTAAAGGTAGTGTGTGAAAGTTTTCAACCAAGGTTTTGGCGTCAGTGTAGACTTGCTCGACAAACTCGGGGGTTTCGCCAAGGACCTCCCAGAGGTTTTCGGCGGCCAGGGCTGGGTTGTTAGCGGCGTATTTGGCTCCTTCGTAAAGGGCTTCGCCCATTTCCGGAATCGCATAGACCGCGTCGGCATATCCAATCAAAGATTCCTGAAAACCTTTTCCGACATTGGGGCCGACCACATCGAAAACTTCTTCGGCCGTGCGAACCATCCCCTCGGCTTGAGCGATGTATTTGTTGAGAATGCCATCGGTTGCAAACCGTTGATCCGCGATGTTTAACATCGCAACAGATTGATTGTAGAGAGCGCTGTCAGTCAGTAGGTTTTGCCCCTGACTGAGAGCGTGAGCTTGGGCAATCTGGGCTTTATTGGCCGCTCGTCGCACCATCTTTCCGTAAACGGATTTGGGATTTGTCTTGAACTGGTATTGATCGTAAACACCCGGCTCGAGCCCCATGGCGCTGTTTTTAATTACGCCACTGTTGAGCTTATCGCCAAGAGAGGAACCAACAATGACTTCATAGGTGCCTTGGTCGGCGAGAAGATCAACGTCCTTTTTCAAGCCTTCAAAGTCTTGATTGTTCATTTTCTGCTGGATGTCTTCGATTCGACTTTCTGGGTACTCGATGTGAACTTTTACGACCGATAGGGATGAGATTTCGACGATTCGTGACTCTTTACTGGGGTCGTAGTTGTTGGCCGCTTGGGTGATTTCTGGAGGGACCTGAATCCCCTGCCCCACTAAATGACCGGCAAACTTTGTCATCTGAGTGGATTGGATATTCATCTCTTGTAAGGCTCCCTCAACTTTGATGAGGTTTTCGAGGAGCTCGAGATGAGCGTTCTTCCCTGAAGTGTAGCTGAATTGGCTCGATAAAATCCCGAAAGCCATGCGGCCTAAGAATTGCAGACCAGCACCCGCCCCGCCGGCAGCATCTGTGCCGGTGCCGTCGGTACCGCCACCGGTGGTCGTGTCGTCGGGGATTCCTTGTTGATCGGGTACAAGTTCGTCACCCACACCCACCGCATTTCCGGAGTCGTTCAGAACATACTTGGTCGGTCCACCACCTTCACCCATACCGGGGGGCTGGCCGATGAGGTCGTCACCTCTTGAAACCAGTTCTCCACCGATCATGACTTTGGACTCATTATAGACATCTAAACGAGAGTCGTGGTGGATCGAAAAGGATTTCATCGACCCGTCGGGAGCGAACTCTGCACCGCCCACGTAAACCTCGGTGGTGACACTCAGAGTGCTCGGATCAAAAGTCTCTTTCAGAGCTACGCAAGCACCCTTGAGGCAGCCCATGGCGCCTCCGGGGGTCACTACAACAGCCCCCTGCGGAAACAAGGCTTGAATTTGGGCCTCTGTCATCCCGAGTGACATAAAGCCAAAAAGGAGAACTAATACGATCCGGGTTCGGAACCTCTTCAACATTTATTGCACCACTCGAATCACGTTCTGTACGGCTTCGTTGAAGTCCACCAGAGCTAGGCCCGGAAACTCGTAAGCCAGGTCATCAAATTCGGTCATGAGGTTGTGCAGCTCTTGCACTATGGCCTGGTTGCTCTCGCCGATCACAATATTATTGATCGCATGGGCGCCCAGTAAACTAAATCGTGCTTGGAGTTCGAACCACTTGCGTGCTCCCTCTTGTTCTTCAATCACATAAGCATGATCAAAATCTTTTTGAATGACCATGATCAAAGAGAGCAGTCTTTCGCGGGCGGCCTTTCTTTTGGCCTCGACAAGTCGCTCGGTGTACTTGATCTGATCAAGGTTGCTCTGCTGCTCATCTACAACGAGAACTGTAAAGTGGCCGAGCATTTCAGCGACGCGCTCCATCTTAGCTTTTAATGCTGTGATCTGACGCTGGCGTTCTTCTTCGTTGATTTCGAATTGTTCAATTTCTTCTTGCTCAATCTGATCGAGAGTCTTCGTCTTCGCTCGATCTCGCGCCCACTGGGCCTGTTGTTGACAGCGCAATTGGTTCGACTGCTCCGATAGATTGCTACCGTTGCTTTGACTCGATTCCATACATCTTTCATAAGCCTCGTCAAAGGCGGCTTGCAGTCTGTCTTCTTCGGCCTGGGCTCGCGCCTCGCGGGTTTCACATTCGATGCGCTCAACATCTCGCCCCGCCAAGGTCAAGTCGGCTATATGTTCTGCACTACACTCATAGGTTGCAGAGTCCACCCGACAGCTTTGGTCGTGTTCGGGTTCATTAAGAAGTTTTAGAGTTTTTCCGTCTTGGGCGATTCGACAATTGTTCTCTTCGGGGACTTCCACCTTGGGGCAGATGTCATCGGCCAGTACGGACTGCCCAGCGAAACTCATTTGACCTTCCAGACTTCTTTGGCAAGCGGGTTGGTTCACAAACTTTGAGGGGCGCGCAGGTTGAGAGAAATCCAAACAGGTTTCGTTTTTGAAATTCTGAATCAGGTTGGCACGGCAAGCGGCACGGTCCACATCCTGCTCACGCAGAACCCACTCACGATACTCGTCTTGAAACTCTGTTGAGCGAGCGGTGGCAAGAATATCACTGCGAGCGGCCCCCTCTGAGTTCACTAGCTGCACATACTTTTTAAGACCAGAATAAAGCATCTCGCAGTTTTGCTTATAGAGTTCCACGATATCTCGGTTGCGAGCTTTGCGAACGTAGTACCCTTCCATGGCACGGGCTTGGCGGTCTCGCATTTTTCTCACCTCGTGTCTTGAGATAAAATGATCGACGATTAAAAAAGCCATCTCAACGATCAGTGAGACTCCGGCCGTGGTTCCGGCAGCGGCCCCTGAGGCAGCCATCCCCATCCCGAGTCCGGTTTGGGTGACCATTTTAACGGGTCCTTTGTGTTGTTGCCAGTCTGAGTCAGGATCTCCACCGCTGACCACGGCTGAGATTCCAACTACGGTATCCAGGTTGGGAGTGATCGTGACATTGGTAGCAATCGAGGGAATTCTTAGGGCCGGGATATCGGTATCGGCCATGGTGGAGGTGCGTCCGGCTTTACAAGTTTCCTCGTAGCGCTCTAGAGTGCGGGTGAGGACTTCGTTCAAATGGGTGAAGGCGTGCGACTGCACTGTCGGATCCCAAGACAAATGAAACTGCGCCTTCATGTTGTCAGCGTACTGAGTCAGCTCATTGAAGACATAGGTGTTCAGCTCATTTTCAACAGAGTCGGCCTCATTGGCTACATTGTCATAGACTCCCTGCAGGTACAGATTATTGTTTTGAATAACAGCCAGCTCTTGCTGGTCGATGGTGGAAGAAGCCACATCCACATAGACCTGCGACATCACCTCGATAAAGTCTTGCACCGCCAAGTAATGAGCCCAAGCTTTTGCGTTTTCCCAAGAGGAGCGCTCCCCTCTTCGGGCCATTTGGTTGAAGTCGGGGCCACCCCATGCTGAGCTAGAAAGAGCTAAGACAAATAGAAGGCATTTAAAATAACTCATTACTCCGCCTCCAGTTCACCGCTCAGACACTTCTGAGCTTTGTTTGACAATTCGGCCAACTCGGCAGGATCGAAAAAGTGATTGAAGATGGGTGTGTAGTAATCCTTCACTTCAACATCTTCAATTTGGTCACCCGAAACCAAATTGAGTCCTTCGAAAATTCTAAACATGGCCTCACTGAAACTCGCCACATCCACTTCCGAGAACAGATGGTTCTGGGTCATTTTCTCAACGTCTTCTGAAATCATTTGAACCAGTTCGCTAAGGCGAGCGATGTCGGCTTCAAGCTGTGAGACATCGATGAGATTGTCTTCTGGGTTGCGAATGTAACTTCGCTTCACTGCATGCAATGACTTGTAGATGTTTCTTTCAAGGACCATGGCCTCTTGCAGGGCATCCCAGATCGGCTGGTACTCCTGCGCATTTGAGACAAAGGCTTTAGCGAAACGAGAAAGTTCCATGAACTCACCGCCCGAAATTCGGGCCGGTTGTTGTTGCACCTGCGCGACATTCATAAAAATTTCGTAAGCGTCTTTGAGCTTTTCTTGCTCGACTGGGTTTTCACTGACTTGTCGATAAGTCATCCCTCGCTCTTGCTGGTCTTTCATGACATTGACGACAGCGAACACATTAACTGGCTCATAGTTTGATAGTCGATCAATCAATCTTTGCAGATAGAACATCATAAAAACATAGCGCTGAGCTCTCACATTTTTTCGGAGCACAGGCAGAGTGGTTTCTTCAACCACACAAACTGGGAGAAGTTTTTTCGATAAGTCTTCACTTATCTTTGTGGCCACCACGGCCACCATGGCTTTTACAAAAGGTGACTTTGGTGTCTCGCCGTCTTGAGTGGACCTCAGTGCATATTGGATAAAAACATCTTGAAAGGCGCTAATCTCTCGAAGAGTCAGTCCTCTTAAAGCGGTGGAAAATTCTCTTTCCTTTTCAATGAGGGGCGCGATCTCGGGGATAAGATCGGCCTCAGAGGCGTTGCCATCGGCCAGTTGATTAGAGACCTCAATCATACGTCTGTAAGCAGAGAGACTGGGGTCCGCTGCACGCAAGGGAATCAAATGAGCTGCAAACTCTGAGGTGTGAGTGATACCGCTGCCTGACGAATTTTGGCTGTGCGCAGAGTATTTAAACCGAATGTTTACACTACGGTTTTCTTCTTCTGAGTCGCCCAGAACCCAAATGTACTGGTTGTTAGTTAACCGAACAGACGGGATCAAGGAGCCGTCGATTTTTTCAAGAAATTGATCAATAAGAATTCCCGAACTTTTTCCGACTTCCAACTTTAAGAACTGGCTGCCTTTTGGAAGCGTGTATTGAACATGAATATAACCATCCAACGTGTTGGAACCATGACGGTAGTAATTTCCCTCTGCTCGCCAACACCGACTGTTCCAATTGTTGGGTCGATCGGCGCTGAAGGTATCAGTCATTAAGAAATTGAGAGAGTGACCTTGACCCTCTAGAGCTGTACTACCACCGGTGATTGAAATGGAGCGAAAGTCATTGGCGCCATTTTGCACTTGGCTGAGGCGTCTCTCTCGCTCAGCCTTCCAAACCTCTAAGGCTTCCAAATATTGATCCACCTCTTCTTGAGAAGGTTCCTTAGGCTGCATCGCAGGAACGTTTTTATACTTTTCAACCTCTTGCTCCCATACCACTCGAGGGTCAATGGGTTCAGCTGGCAGGTCTCGAAGTGCGTTCTGTGTCAAGTTGGGGTGGGCTTCGAAATTGATTCGAGAAGACTTATTGTAAGAAAAGCTTTCTCCTGAAAAAGTTTTCGAAACCGAAAGAATTTGGTGCCACGTGTTGTTGATGGTTCTTCTCTTTGTACCACCACCGCCGTGGTTACAGCGAAATCCACCACTCTGAGAGACCCTGGTCCCCTGTTCGGTGACAATGGTGTTCGCTGTGAAATGGGCTCTCACCCTGACATCGGCAAAACTGGTACTTGGAACAACCAGTGGAAGTAATAAACAGCTGACTATTAGTTTAAACATTTTGCGAGTTCCTTTTGAATAGTATTTAAATGCTCTACACATGAAACAGCGAAGCACTGATCTTGATCTGTTAAATTGGTTTTCAAATTTTCAATTGTTTGTTCGTAATCGGACAAAGTTTCATTGGGCCTGGGGTACAAAAGCTTCAAGAGCATGGACGTCTGCGAGAAAGCGTACTCGATGCCATCAAGCTTGGTTTTTACAAATTGATCTTCATAAAAACGGATGGTGGCTTCTGTTAATGGGGTTTCTATATCGATCACTTTGTGTCGGATCTCTTCGACACCACCAATCCAGCTAAAGAAATTTTGCCCTCTGGGGAAGTCAGGAATTTTCTCAGCCCCCAACGATTTTTCAAAACCTTTCATCGCCCGAATGACAGAGGCGCTTTCAATCATCGACTCATCGTAAGAATCCGAAAGTGAAATATGATTGTTTTTCAGATTAACGATAGCTCGCTCAAAAGATTGAATGTCAATTTGGCCCCGTTGGTACCTTTGCGCCTCACCGATAGCTTTTAGGATGAGGTCAGGCTCAACATATCGTGCGTAAGATAGAATATCTTGCATATCGTCGTCGATCTGTTCAAGCAGATCCATATTTGTCTGTAGGTTGAGATCCTTATAAAGAGGTCGAACTCCTTCTGGGATTTCTACAGGGGTGCATAGTCTCTGAACTCTCTCGAAGACTTTTTGCACGTGTAAAAACACGGCGAAGCTTTGGGGGTGCTCCCAGTTGGCGGATTGGGTGCGAGCGTCGGTGGTAGCGAAAAACTCTGTGGCTTTGACTACAGAGATCTCAACATCGTCAAAATCAGCAAGAGGTGTTGTTTGAAAGTAACGAACACCGGCCTCTGGGTCGCAACTCTCACATTTTGAAGTCCTGATGATCTCAGTCGCCTGATCTTTACTGAGACTGGGTGGAGAGGAAGGGGCGTTGGCCTTTCCGTCAGACGAACCCTTAGAAAGGCAACCCGATAGCATAAGAAAAAATAGAATTAAATATATATTCTGCATTTTGGACCTAGCTTGTTGGTTGGGAGGGAGAGTTTATCGATTGAGCTCCAGGAGTCGGATTGACTAACTTCGACGGGTCGTAATCCAGAAAATGAGTTCGAATCTTCTCAATAGACTCTAGAAACTCTTGCCCGAGGTCATCGTCTGTTTGGTTGAGAAAATCTCTTAGCCCTGTAAACTCATCCACTCTTTCTGGTAGTGTTTGTGGAGCTTCCTGATATTGAGCCAGTACGTGTTGTGACTCCCAAACAATTAGGGATGCCAGCAGGGCATCGGCCAAGGTTTTGTTTCGAATGCTCTTCGGATAGGCCATAGAGTCATCCAATTTGGCACAGAGTGCTTCTATAGGATTATTTTCAACGGCTGGATCACAAGGGTTTGGGTTATTGGCCCAGGCCAGAATTGATGCGCCATCAATATTCTGTTCAATGTCATTATATAGAATCTCAGCGTTTTCTATGCCATCGAAAATCACCTGCGACTCTGTATAGGTCGGGTTTTCCGACAACATTTTAAAGTCATCAATCATATTGCCTGCCACGGGCGCCAGTTTTCGAGCACCTCGCCCAATTATGTAGCGGAGAGCTTGGTCTGCTGTGTGGCACTCTTTTTGTATAGTGGCTCCACAATTGGGCTCTCCATCGGGACATTGCAAGCCATAAAGGCAGTTCGGTTCGTCGGCGGGGCAAACTCTCGCAAAGTCACAGCTCATAGCCGATCGATAAGCCGAAGCTCTCGCTAGGAGAGAGAACCCACCAAAATGCGCCATCATCTCTGGGTAAAAATGTCTTTTGAGTCGAAACAAAGCGGCGCGTGGATTGGCATCAAGAAAGCCTTTGAATTTTTTTAGTTCTTTGCGAATGGCTATTTCTAATATCAACTTATTGATAATAGGTTTTATACCCAACTCGTTATCGCCCCAGGAAAATGTCTCATTAAAAAAACCTGACAGCAGATCCACAGTTGTCCAATTTTTACGAACAACAAAATTCTCGTTAAGAATTCCCGCCTCGCCCATCGGACTTTCGAGAACAAAATTGTTTGCAATGTAGGCATCAAGCAGACGAGCGATCAGACAGTCATCGTGAAACTTTCCCGCCTTCAGATCAGCCTCTGCACGCTGCTGACATTGGTAGTTGAAGTAACTCTGAAAACTCAAAAACTTCGTTCTTCTCTGGTCTTGCATGCTTTGCAAAGACGGCCTTTCCAGCAAGAAAGCTCTCGCAGGTGAAGGCATGAGATTGATCTGGCACAAGAAAAGAACCAACAAGGTAAACCTCGTTAGCAACGACAATTTTCTGTTTTGTGTAATTGTTACCAAAGGGGTACAAATTTTAGATCCGGAATCTGAGACTGCGGATCCGGAAGGTGTCCCCTTAAAGCGACTAGCTTCAATCTGAAGGTTTTTTTCAGTCATTTTCACGTTCAACTCCTGTGTCTTGCTCTTTGGTAAAGCAAAGGAGATGCCAACTAAAAGAGATAGGGCTTCTTAATTTTATAGACTGACAAAGGCGACAACTCATCCCCTAAAATAATTGGAGCCTCGTCGAAACAAATTAAAAAAATCGGTCGTTTCACCGACCATCTCGGTGCTTGTCTATTCAAATTCACCCGCTCTCTAATGGAAAAATCAAAGACTGTAATAAGAACAATAGTCTAGAAATAAACCGATTCGTACTACACCACTTTTTCAGCCTTTATGCTTAAATGGTAACTCTGGAAATGGGAGCTTTTTGTGAACAAATGGACGAATGTTGCTTTGACTATAGTTTTTTGGATTGCGTTTGTGGCCTTAACTTTCCTTAATCATTCTATGGATCGCGTTATTTCGTTTTGTATGTTTGTTTTTACTTTTTTTATCTTCTCAATTTTATCTCGATTTTTTCTATCTAAAAGAGATAGCACGAGTCGAAATGTGATTGCCGGTGTCGTTACTCTTGGACTTGCTCTCTTTCTGTGTGTGTTTCTTTATTGGGTGGACCCCACCTTGGGGGCCCACGGCATCATTCGACAGAGTACATTTTTTCAGTACGCCATAACCTGGGCCGTTTTGATCTTCTTCTATAGATACTTTAAAGACTTCATAGCCTCTCGAACAGGATAACCTCCTTGTTTTGCGATAGTTTAAATTTCTTTTTGTAAGAATGGCTTCAACAAATCTTTGTCGACCCTTCTATACTGTCTATCAAATAAAAGAGACCATTGGGTTCAATGTTAATTTCCTATCCAAGTTGATCGTGGAAGGTTTTTCTTTGATTAAAAGGAGAGCGCTATATGCCTTGGAAAATCTGTTTAGCAAAAATCACCCAGTATTTCTGTATCGGTTGGATGCTTTTGTTTTTGATTGGTGGTCTGTGGGCGACAAAAGGAGATTTTCTGAGCTCCGGAGGTGGCACCACCCTTTTGGGATTATTTCCTCCCGCAATCTTCTGTCTTGGTCTTTATTATCTTGAAAAAAAGCAGAGTGGTCTACGCTTCCCTTCGGCCCTACTTTTTTGGTTTGGACTGATTGCGATCAACCTAGGATATTACTTTTGGGTTCGAGGCATGGAGCATTGGCCCTACGGTGTCGCCGCTCTTTATGTGGTGTTCACCCTTTTAGGCCTTTTACAAGCTCTCGGTTTCAGTGGCTGGGTCTTCATAAAAAGCAAACGGTCTTAAACCTGATACACTCTATCGACTTTTCTTGCAATTATAGAGTGGTTATTTTTTATAAACCCCAAGCTCAACAACCTCCACCGACAGGGAGCTTTCGGGAATCAGGGACTGGGCCTCTGAAAAAAGGTTGGCCGCCATGGTCTCTTTCAGCTCAGGGCTTCGACCGGGCATAAGTTTTAATGTTAAGGCGACATGGGGTTCGTTTTTGGCATCCGCCAGTAGTGAAATCATGGGTGAGTACATTCTTGTTTTCACAGCTTCAATGGAAACAGTTTCTTGAGCGCCAACCGTTTCATGTAATTTTTCAACAACATTTGAAGACAGGGGTTGCGTGCTTTCAATGATCAAATGGGGCATTATAGGCTTCCTCTACATTATCGGGTTTCATTATTACTAAAGCGAACCGATTGCAATGTCTAGTCTGAGGCCAAATCTTTTAAGGCTCCAGCCTCAATCAAACCCTTTTTGGTGGTCGCCTCGTAGGGAGCCTTCGACTTACCGGACATAATGGCGTAGCTGTTTAATCCTCTACACATAACCAACAACAATCAAAGAATCTTTGTGATAAAGAATCGTCGATCCTAGTAGCATGAACAATCGGAGGAAAGATGGCTGAGTCTCAATCTCAAAAAACGAAGAACGCGACAAATTCAAAGTCTGCAGTTTTAAAAAATCAGGCTGCAAAAATAGAAAAGAAAGCTAAAAAAGTTGGTGAAAACTTACAGTCTACCAAACAAAAAGCCGTAAAAAACGTATCGGGCAAAGTGACTGTATTGCAGAAAGAAGCTTCAGAAATTGCCGGCAAGGTGAAGGAGAACGAAGCGACCCAGCAAGTTGTTGACGCCGTCCCCTTTAAGGATAAAATCAAAACCACCGCAGAATGGGCCAAGGCGCACCCTTACAAAGCACTAGGCCTAGGAGTCATTGGCCTTGTTAGTCTTCGCAGTCGTGGCGTTCGAAGAGCGGCAGCTTGGAGCCTATCGACCCTCGGAGCCATGACCTTAAAGTCCTTGGTGAAGAATCAGGTGGAAGACATGGATATGCCGAAACCTGACGCGTCTCAGACCAACAATTCGGCAAGTTCGTCGCACTAGCTTAGAGACCGATGCGAAGGATGCCGGTCCTGTACAAAATCTAATGGATCACCAGTCCGTCACTCCGATGGGCTAGTGATCCTTAACCTCAACTTTACTGCTGCGATACCAAGCCATGAAGGCTTCGGTGCGCTTAGAACTTCTTCATTTTAAGACATGGTAGTCATTCATTTTGCTGCCTGGTCTATCAATTGTCTCTGCACTCGATAAAGTGTGACAAAAAATACACAAGACCACCAAAACAAATTAATTCAACTTTTTTTGAACTTTTATAATCTCAGCCTTAACGAGTTGACGTTGATTGGACATAGTAACCCAACTCAACAGTCCTAGAAGGCGGAAGATGAATAAATGAAGGAACAATTATTGATACGCAGGCCCTGGGGATCGGGGTTCACCTATCGGTACAAGCAATCCAGACGTACCCTTAAGTTACAGCAGCACAGGAAATGGATCGAAGAGCTAGCCATTCCACCTGCGTGGACAGGAGTGGAGATTAACCTTGATCGTTCAGCCAAGGTTCATGCCACTGGCTACGATAACAAAAACCGGAAACAATACATTTACAATCAGAGCTGGCGCGCCCTTCAAGAAGAGAAAAAATTTTCCCGTGTGCTGCAATTTGCGGAGAAACTTCCATCGATGCGACGAACCACCGGTCAGCACCTGCGCCGACGTAAACTCAATCGCAATCGAGTGCTGGCAGCAATGACCCGCATGCTCGACAACGCCTATTTCCGTCCCGGAAGTCGTTGCTATGCAAAAGAAAACGAAACCTATGGCCTCACAACTTTGCGCTCCAAACATCTTAAAATTGGAGACTGCAAACTGACTTTCAATTACCAAGGGAAGTCTGGCAAACAACAAAAAAAGACGATTGAAGATCGACGATTAGTGAATTTGGTGAAGAAATTAGACGAACTTCCTGGCTATGAGATCTTCAAGTACAAAGATGAAAATGGACAAATTCATAAAGTTAATAGAGATGATTTAAATGACTACATTCGAGACATTATGGGAGACGACTATTCCGCCAAGGATTTCCGAACCTGGGGCGCGACTTTTGTAGCAGCCAAACTTCTTAATGATCTGGGAGTTTCGAAGAAAAAAACACACACTAAAAAAAATGTATTAAAGGTTATCGATCAGGTAGCCTTACTTTTAGGAAACACCCGCAGTGTTGCACGTTCTAGTTACATCGATCCCAGAATTATCGACCGCTACAACGAAGGACGGATTCTCAAACATTTTACCAAAGAAATAACAAAAGAAATTCAAAATAAAAAATTTACCAACGCCGAGGAGAGAGCTCTCATCTATCTCCTCGAACAGGATTAACGGAGGAAAGCCAATGATTAAAGAAGGAACAAATGTCCAATGGGACTGGGCCGACAGTAAAGCCAACGGAGAAGTGCAGGAGATTTTTAAAAAGGAAGTCACAAAAACCATCAACGGTGAAGAAATCACCCGCAAAGCGAGCCAAGACAATCCCGCTTACCTAATTAAACAATCCGATGGACAAAGAGTTCTGAAATCTCAATCCGAGGTGGAACGCTGCAATTAATTTTTGCAGTCCGAACACCCAATATTGCCACCTTTTCATACCAGACCGTTGGCCTTCGCAACGCTACCCTAATCACCGAAATAAGGTTTAAAATCGGACGGTGTCTGCGAAACAAGATTGACCCCTTTAATTTGAATTTTATGACAATGCAGGTACATGCGACTCTCACCATAAAGCTCCTTGATCTTTTGATTCAGTCCCTGGCTTCCATAGCGACTATCACCCACCAGGGGGTGCTTGCCTAAGGCGGTATGTTTGCGAATTTGGTGCTGACGCCCGGTTAACAAACGAAACTCACAAAGACTTAAATAGGAAGACTCTTTGAGCACCCGGTATTCCGTTTGGCAAGGCACACGATTTCTCGCCAGCCCCTGGGGAGACCGTCGCCCCTCAGCCTTGTCGGTCAGAGGCTGATTCCAAAGGCCACTCTTGGCTTTTAAGACACCTTTCACCAAACCCAGGTATATTTTTTCAACTCGGTTCTGTTGAAACTCCTCTGACAGTTTCTGTGCGCTTTTTTTGTTAAGGGCAAAGATCTGCACCCCACTGGTCTCTTTATCCAATCGATGGACCGGTAACAGAGTTTTAATTCCACACTGAGCTGATAAAACCTTAATCAAATTTTCAGGATCTTCATTGTTATGAACCGAAAGACCGGTGGGCTTATCGACAACCAGCCAGTCGGTATCTTGCAATAGAATTGGAATGGGAAGCACAGTTTTTAAACTCCTGTATTTTAATTGGTGAAATTACTATAGCCAAGCCCCCCTGCCAATCACAAGTTTGCGCTGTTGAATCACGAGAGGTCCTCTAAGTCTGGGAGGTGACAAAAAGCAATGCTGTTCTATAAATACAGAATAGCTTGAAACTCCTTCAACAGCGAAGCTTCTGAAGCTCCTTTTTACAGTAAACTTTTCATTGCCCACTCCGATGATTCAGAGTCCTTCCTTAACTCAAATAATCATTTTATCAATAGCAGACAAACAACCTTTAAAAAGGATGGGGTTATGAAACTTTTATTTTCCATCGTATTTTCTATTTTAATGTCGGCTTCTACCAGTTTGGCGGGCGATAGCAGTGAGCTGGGTGGTCCTTTGGACTCAAGAATCGAAGCGGGATGTCGGAAATACGCTAAAAAACAGGCTGAAAAGCATCTTCAAGAACATTTTAACATGAACTTTTGGGCCGGTGGAAACGTGGGTGCTGGTAGCATTCAGGCCATGGAAGAAGTCCTCCCCAATCACGAGAGTTTTCTCTATAGCCAATGCTACAACATGGTCGCAGAGGTTCTTGAACTCAAATTGGGCTGGGGCCCTTGGCAGAACGAAAAATAGTTTAAACACTTTTAGGAGACCGATATGAAAATAGCAGTTTTAATAGCATTACTCGTGACCTTTGTCTCGAACGCACAAGCCACTTACCCTCGCTATAAACTTGAAGATATTATGTCCCAAGGCCAGGGCGAAATGGAAATGGTTGAATTGAACCTAGGGCCCATCGATTGGCAGGAAGTGAATCGTAAAATTGAATTTAATTACAAGTACGCCGATAAAAAAAGCCCAATCTATCAAGACAACTTATTGCGATACCATTTCAACTTGATTCATAGGTACGCCTACAATATCCCCTACGAAAACGGAGACATCATCAACTTCGGAGACCATACCGATCCGCATCCGGTTTTTGCCATTGCGTTTAGCCCCGTCTACCCACAATATTACAACTCAGAGAAAAATTGCTCAGTCAATGTGACCATCGAGAACTACTCAGTTGTTGTAAAAGTCAGCCCCACCCTTGATGCCAATGCTGATTTACAAGAATGGTGGAATGCCGACAACAGTCATATGGGTTACCGATACAATTTAGACCAAATTAAAAAATGTGCGCAGCTGGCACAGTCCGAAATGCAAGATGATCTAAAAATCTTCGTCGTTCGTGCGAAAAAGGCAATCACGCCTCGCGATGAGGACTACCACTAATCAGCCACCAACCAAGGCTGAGACAAGGACACCCGTCTCGGCCTGAAGCTCTTTCAACCAAACTTAGGGATTCATCAGGTAATCGAGAATCCCATGGATAGTGGCTCTTTGTGCGGCAATGGCTTCCTGCGAACCCCTCGGCTCTTCATGAATTTCCGGATAAATCTCTGTGGTGTAGGAATTTTCCGAAATGGTTTTCATATAGTGCTGATTCAAGCCTTGATGAGTCGGATCAGAACCCTTCGAAATCACCACGCCATCGACATTCTTATCGCCATGAATCTCTGGGTCTGGAGCAATCGGCGTCACCTCACGAACTTTCTGCAAAATGCGAGTCGCCATCTTGGGAGATTTGTTAGCAACGTTGGAAATCAAGTAGTAGCCATTGGGAATTAAAATATCCTCAGCCGAAAGATTCACACCATAGCGCTGGTACTGAGGCGGCATCATCTCCTTATCCCGATCAGGCGTCTCGTGAAGGTCAACAGCGGCCGCAAAATCCCGACCAACACGTTTATGGGCCTGATCTAAGACATCCATCACCAGTTGGGCCTCTGGCACATAGGGCTTGGATCTATCAAAGCTTCGATTCGGATCCCAAGCATCGTGGGTCCAGCGTTGGTTCACTTCATAGGCAAACGGACTCACACAGGGAAAGACTAAAAAATTAAATTGTTCGGCAAATTCGGCCGCATCTTTTTCGAGAAACTCTAAAGCTCCATACACGCCACTCTCTTCGTAACCATGAGTTCCACCAGTAACAATGATATTGGGCTTGCCATTGGTGATATCGCCGACTTCGGCATAGTAAAGAGGATAGCGTTTTTTATAATCGTCAGCCGACAGACTTGTGCCACTAACAGAGACCTGGTCTCTCCCCTGCAAGCTCAAGTTTCCGTACTGCTCTATCTTAATAGGATCACCCACCGTCTTTAGCTTTTCGATGCGAGCCAGAACCTGATCGCTGTAGGACCTTTGAAAAGTTTGCTTTTCAAGCCACGCCAATTTATCGGCCTCATTCCAGGTGTCTTTTCTAGGATCCATAAAAAACCTCCGCTTGGTTGGCGGCTAGATTAGCCAAGTTCCCGGAAAGTGCAAGTTATGGAAAGACACAGCACGAGCCGAAACATTTATCGGTGGCTTTTGACTCTCGCAAGCCAACTGCTAATTGCCTGTTTTTACTGGGTTTTGAGTCCGCCGCCGAGCTCAAAAACGGGGCGGAATCACTTTTCAGAGACATCAAAGTGGAGTATGGTTTGTATATGACCTGCCGAGTGAACAACCGATGAAAAAAGAGCCAGACGAAGTTAAGAAAAATGTCTTATCGTTCTCTGGTGAAATCCATCTGATCACCAGTAATGCCGAACTGAAAAAAGCAGCTTCGGAGTTAAAGTCAGCAAAAGTCTTAGGTTTTGATACCGAAACCAAGCCCAGCTATGTCAAGGGTCGGGTTTTTAAAGTCGCCTTATTACAGTTGGCCACAGACACTCATGCCTTTCTCATACGACTTCACAGTGTTACTCAATTTGACTTGTTGATAGAAATTTTTGAAAACCCAGAAATTGTCAAAGTCGGTGTGGCGATCCGCGATGATTTAAAAGCTTTGCAAAAAACCTTCAAATTCAAACCCCAAGGTTTTATTGAATTGCAAACCGTGGCAAAAGAAAAAGGCCTTACCAAATTTGGACTGAAAGGCATGACCGAAGAGGTCTTGCAAGGTACGGTTAATAAGAAAGCCAAGATGACCAATTGGGAACGGCGAGTTTTGACAGAGGAACAGCTTAGCTACGCCGCCACCGACGCTTGGATCGGCCTAAAACTTTTTGAAAAACTTCAATAACAGATTTTACTTTGTGGCAGAGACTCTTTGAACAAACCCTGATGACACCAATGCACCCATCGGTCCATTGGGTTCGCTCGCCTTTTGTTTCAATGATTCATTTCAAGATTGAAAGAACGTGATCTCATCTACAAACATACAAGCGCCATTCTTGTGAACGACCTCTACCACTGGTTCCGAGTTTTTTTATTTAAGATTAAAGGCTCTAAATTGTTCGTGCTGTCTTATGCGCTCTTTGAGTGCGTCTTTATCTTTGCATAAGGGTGGGAACGGCGTGTCCGAGCGACTCCAACGCTGAAACCAACGCTCATCCAATGGGTGGTCTAAGTCCTTTAGGCGGCAGGCGGCTTGGGTTGTGGTCTCTTTCTCACCGATGGCTTGACCATAACCGACATAAAAACCCGCTTCCAATAAAGCGGCGCGAATTGGAGTGGCTTGGCTGTAGTTATAGAAAGTGGCGTCATCGTGGCACTTGGCTTTCAGTTTTTTAAAACAGTTTGTGGTCCACATCTCTTGATTCTGCTTTGGGGAATAAGGGTCATAAAAAACCAAATGACATTTGTGTTTCACATGATCAATGCATTTCAGGAAATCGCCTTCAAAGAGTTGCCAAATCACCAAGCCCTCATTCCATTCTTTATGTTGGAGCAGAGATTCAATCGCCTTTTCATAGCCTTTGAAGTGTTCAAATTCGTGACTGTGAGCCAAAGCAAACTCTAACAAACGCAGGTCGACTTCAAAGCTTACCAGGCGCAGAGGTTGATCGCACTTTTTTGCACACTCCAACGCAGCCAACGCATTGGCCGCCGCCCCCAGGCCCACGTCATAAATAACAAATTCCTCGGTAGAGCCTTGCTTAAGCCTTGCCTGCAAACCCGACTGCTTGACGTAAAGCTCATTGGCTTCATGCCAAGGGCCTAACGGAGCATGCATAACTTCATTCACTACGTTGTTACGAATTGAAGTGACACCTAAGGTTGTTTTAACAATTTCAAAAATCGGGGACGTCGGTTTATCAGAGATCATTCTACATGATCCGGTTTCGGATTGATTTCAAACTGCACGGCACTCACCCACTCCTGTCCAAGTCGACGTGCCTTCAATATTCGATGAACACCATCCATAACCCGTCCGTCTTCGCTTAAAATAATTGGATATTTAAGATCGGCCGTTTCGATTCTTTGCATGTGCTCCAACACGCGGCCGACGGTTGGCTTGTTGACGCCACAAAACCATAGATCCTCATCGAACTTGTCGAATGACGAAACTCGGTATTGGAATCGGGGAAAATCGCGAGTCAACTCCCACAATCTCTTGACCTGCCAGGTTCGTTTTTGACCCTGATTATCCACAGAGTGGGAGTGACTTTCAAAAAAATCTGTGTCCATATCCCATCGAATAGCACACCCCTTATTGAAGGCAAAGACCTTTCTAATCTCATGTTTTAAAGCTTTCTTGCGCTCCATCAGGACCTTGAGCCAGAGGGCACTTTGCCTGATTTCGTTGTGACCCCATCGCCTCAAATCGTCTGGTGTTTTGCTGGGGCCAATGGCAGTATTAAGGATGAGAATAATGAACTCTTTTTTACAGGGACGTTGAAAAGTGCTTATTTCCAAAATGACTTTATCGTTTTTAGCTGGACTGTTTTTAATCGCCATTTTCACGTTACACAACGCCGAAGCTTTACCACCGCGGGCGCCTGAACAAGCCAGTCAATTGAGCTCGGCTGCAAGCCGACAACTGATTTCTCCGATTTGCGGGTGCACCAACTGCCGGACCACAAGTGGGTTCGGCCCCCGTTGGGGAAGAATGCACGCCGGACATGATTTCGCCTGCTCCCCCGGCTTTCCAATTAGAGCCTCGTCATCTGGAGTGGTACGGTTCGCAGGCACCCAAGGGGCCTACGGCAACCGTGTCGAGATCGTTCGATCAAGCCTTGTCATGTTGGCCGGCGGTACCAGTGGCTACAACCCTGAAAGTGATATTGAAACCAGTTACTCTCATTTATCCCGAATTGCTGTAAGATCTGGAACCCGAGTTCAGGCCGGCGATATTATTGGTTACTGCGGAAGCACAGGACGAAGCACTGGGCCTCATCTTCACTATGAAGTCAGAATTGGTGGTGTTCCCATTGATCCACAAAACTTTTTTCAGGGCGACATTCAAAGAAATTGTCCAGCCGGTCCAAGTGTCGATCAATCTCAAGGAGTCGAAGTATGAGAATTGTAATTCTATTGTCTGCTGTCATGTTGTCCACGGCTATCGGCCATGCCAAATTGAGCGCAGACAAGAAAAATCCCAGTCCTGAAAAAAATGAAAAAGTGATTCGCCAAAATTATCTGACTTTCTGCCACCAAAGAGTTCAGAAAAAACATTCTTTAAAGAATGCCCGAACAATATGCCAATGCGCACTGAAAGCGATAATAAAAAATGGGTCGATGAATGACCTCAAAATTCTCTCTAGAAAGTCTCCAAAACAGCTGACGGAAAATAACGAGAGTGAAAAAAAGCGAAATCAAAAACTGATCGCTCTATCGGATCTCGAAGTCCACAGCCTTGACGACTGCGAAAGAACTTTACGTTAAAGACGTCCTCCGCTGTCAGCTAAAACGTCTGAGGTAAGACGAAATTTTCTGGCTTTTTGGCATGAGCTTTTTCAAGCAGAACCTTCAACCGACCCATAACCTCGGCTTCTGACAGTGCGGAGTCAATGATGTCTCCGATATGAACCTTTTTTTGTTGGCAATCCAAAAAACCGACAAGAATAGGTACTTTAGCGGCGCGAGCAATATGGTAAAAACCTGTCTTCCAGGTTTGCACAGGCTTGCGAGTTCCCTCTGGGGCAATACACAAAAAACACTCCTGACCATCCTCAAAGACTTTCGCAATCTGCTCAACAGAGTTGGCCCCCAACCTCTTTCTCTCCACTGGAAATGCGCCCATCGCGTGCAAAATACTTGTGAAGGGAAAAACCAAAGCCTCACTCTTGATTAAAAATCGAAATTTCAAATTCAATGTGTACATCAGACCCAAAGTGTAAAAGAGATCCCAATTTGATGTATGGGGGGCTCCCACCAAGACCGCCTGCTGCAAGCCCGCAGGTCTGTCCCCTTCGACCTGCCATCCAGACATTTTAAAAATAAATCGAACAAGCCAACGAAAAACAATCATGGTCTACGACTTTAGATGAATCGCCACCGGGCAGTGATCGGATCCCATGACACCAGGTTGGTTGTAGGCCTGCTTCAAGCGGCCCTTGGCCTCTTCATTCATCATAAAGTAATCCAATCGCCACCCCACATTTCTTTCTCTAATACCCGGTCGGTAGCTCCACCAGGTGTAGTGCCCACCCTCGGGTTCGAAATGGCGAAAGGTATCAAAATAACCGGCCTCAATGAACTCAGTCATCCAGGCTCTTTCTTCAGGGAGAAATCCGGCGTTCTTTTTGTTGGTTTTTGGATTCTTAAGATCGATCTCTTGATGAGCGATATTCCAGTCAGCACACATCACAAGGTTCTCACCTTGCTTACGCAATTTATCCATCTCTTGCAAAAACTTGCTACAGAACTCAAGCTTCAAGGGCAAACGCGAGTGATCGCGCTTGCTGTTCGGAAAATAGGAATTCACGACCGTAAACTTTGGAAACTTTGCAATGATAACACGACCTTCATTATCTAGTTCCTTGATTCCCAATCCGTACTTCACTTCCAGTGGCTCTTTCTTCGAAAAAATAGCGGTTCCGCTGTAACCCAACTTTTTCGCTGGATTCCACAGGGCATGATAATTTAATGGATTGCGTAGGCTCTCCTCTAACTGTTCCGGAGTGGCTTTAACCTCTTGCAAACAAACAATGTCGGCCTTCTCGTCTGCAAACCAATCTAAAAAGCCCTTTTTACTACAGGCACGAATACCATTGACGTTCCAACTTAATATCTTCATAGGTTTGGTTTTCAACGGTATTGCCTGATGGGTCAACCAGCGCTTGATATTCGCTGTGACTCAAAGCAGAAAGTCTGAGAGCTCACTTTGCGTTTACAGTGAAGTGGGTACAGCACCTTCGCTATAACTCTGCTCCATCTCAGTATTTCTCTCTAATGCCAGACCACATTTTTCTTCAATGGCTGATTGAATTTGATTTAACCGTTGATTGCGCTCTTCAAACAAGCGCCTTTGGGTTTCAGAGTCGTAATAGGTATGTCGCTGAACTTGAGAATACTCCACCAAAGTTTGATCCTGGCGTCCCCGAAACCAATGCCCCAGACGATACAATGAGGTTTGATTGCAACGAACGCCATCGACAATTTCTCTTAAACTAAAAAGGTCCTCGCCATTAATGTAAGGAAGAACGTTTTCAAAACCCAATTGGCTGTTAGGGCAATGGTTTATAATGGCTCGATACAGGGAGCGGGCACGTTGGGTCTCTCGCGACATGACACTTCCTTGGCCACGATTGTAACGTGAACGTTCAAAGGCCGACACCGATGCCATAATCATCACAGGTCCTCGACAATCGTTGATGGGTAATTGGTTGGCAACCGTTACGGCGGAGGCCGCTTCCGCCTGCCGAATCAGTCTTTCCTCACAGCGCACTCTCTCAACAATGGCCTCTTCACTATGAATGTTCGAGCAAGAATTGCCATCAGCAAAGACTTCCTCTGCCGTTAAGCCATTGTCTAAAAAACCGACGACCAAGCGTGACGCTTGCACAATCTCCTGGTAGTCCGCTTCACCGACCGTTTGTTGTGACCAGCCCTTTAAACTGAATAGAACTATAAAAGGAATTATAATTTTAGCCATCGTCCTCTCCCCTATGTGTTCAATAAAAAAGAGTGCAATTTAAGCGCCATGGATTTTGCCAAAAGTGTTTCAACTTGATTCATTTTTTGTATCAAAATGAGAGCTTCAACAGGGTTACTTCTACTGCGGCCGAAAATTGACAGTCGAGTGTCATTGATTGACAATTGCCAACGATGCAAGTTGTGAGAATCTGAAAGAATGCGAAACGGAATCAGTTTTTAAATCGACTGCTGAGGCTCGCCGGCAGCTATTTTCTGACGAAACTGTTTAGGGGTCATGTTGGTTTGTTTTTTAAAGGCGACGTTAAAAGAAGACTTTGAATTAAAACCAGCCGAATAGGCAATTTCAATAATGGACAGATGCTTGTATTCAGCAGACTGCATTTTAGCTTTTACATCCTCAATCCGAAATTCACTAATGTATTCATAGTAATTGGTATTCAAACCGAATCGCAAAACCTGGGTCAACAGGTAAGAGGGTATTTTCAAGTGTGAGGCCAGTCGAGCCAGATTGAGATTGGGATCTCGATAAAGGCTTTCTGACTTCACCAGTTGATTCAGGCGAGCGGCCAATTGCGCAATCCTTTGCTCGTCAATACTGGCTTCTTTGTAACTCTCTGATCGTTCCTCCCTGGGCTTTTCCTCAACATCCTCCTCAGATTCTTCGCTGAAAACCAGATAATTCATTCTAAAGGCTTCAAAAAAATTACTTAAAAACAAAACCGGAACGAAAAACTGGACGGTGAATGGCAGTAAAAGCATTTCTGTTCCTGAAGCAACAATTGTGAAAACCAAACCAGTGATTAAGATATAGTCCCGTGAACTCTCTCGAATTCTAAAAAGCATCACGAAGGCAAGGAGAATGTTTAAAACACTGGATAATGAAAGTATGATGTGAGGAAAGGCATAGGTTTTACCCAGTGTCATCGAGTAGGTGTCCATAAAGTAGTTCCCCGTCTCTACTTTATTGGCTTCGTTAACAAAAATCGACGTTCCGAAAATTAATAGATGTAAAATCGGGAGGGTTGCCAAAAAGGCTAGGCCCCCCTGGCCGTAATAAAATGATCGACGCACCCAACGCGGAACGATGATAAAGTAGGTCATGGATCTCAGATAAAAAATTGACGCCAAAAAGATAACCGGAAAGCCCGCCTCACACAGATATTTAAATAGGGTGATCGAGATGGACCGCGAATGAAAGATCGCCTCAAGTAACGAAAATAAGCCCGTTACTAAACAAAAAATAGCGAGATCACGTGAGCGCTTATTACCATTCTTATTGTATAAAAAAAGTTGCCCAGCCATTAGGCCAAACATAATAAGACTGCACCCCAGTGCAAACCCCGGCATCACTACAATTAAAAAGTCCATGTATAAGTTCTGGCAGCGTTTTTTAAAATTGGCAACAACCGTGACGTTTAATTTTCAAAGTGACTCGATTTTTTAGAATAATGAGATCAAATTAAATTATTTATATTTATAAAAATTAAGAAATTCGCAAAAAAATAGAGCGATTTTCAATGAGTACAATTGTACACCACAAAAATGCGACACCTGCTATGAACCAAGCAAAAGGTTCGGCCCACTAAGATCCATCGGCAAAACTCATTGATTGGTTCATCTCACTTTCAAGAAAAGTTAAGTAAATTCTATAGTCTTGGTGGATAGACTGCGATTTGTTTTGCACCCCTGATTGACTGATGCTAGCTAATGCTTTTTCGAGGTGAATTATGCGAGAACATGCAGGCTTGGTTTTTTCAATCGGTGAATATCAAAGACGCGTCCAGGGTGCTTTGCAGCTTATGGAAAACCAAGGTTTGGATGTGATCCTTCTAAACTCACCCGACATCATCAATTACCTGACCGGCTATCAGACCAGTGGCTACGATGCCTTCACCCTTCTCGCACTTGATAGTCAAGGCTCCTGCTACATGGTGACGCGTCTTTTAGAGCAGATTAATGTTGTCGAACGCACTTGGGTCAGTGAATCCTTCACCTTCCAAGATCATGAGGACCCCATTCAAGTGACCGAAAGTGTTTTTCGTTCAAAAAATGAAAAAGCCAAAAAAGTCGGGGTCGAGATGGATAGCTTTTTCTTCCGCCACTCCCAACTGACAAAAATTTTAGAGTTTCTTGGCGACCGTCAAGTCGTCGACTGCACCTCTCTGCTGCATCCCTTGCGACGAGTGAAATCTAAAGAAGAAATTGAACTGATGAAAAAAGCGGCTCGGTCCACCGAAGCTGGTATTTGGGCGGCCATCGAAAGCACCCAAGCCGGAATCACTGAAAATGATATTGCCGCTGACGTTCACCATGCCATGTACAAAGCCGGTGGCGAGTACCCATCGGTCCCTCCCTATATCACCTCCGGCCCCCGATCTTTGATTTCCCATGCCACCTGGGAAGGCCGCACAATCAACAAGGGTGACAACGTTTTTGTAGAAGTCGGTGGCTGCTTCCAGCGTTACCACACGGCCATGATGCGAACGATTTATGTTGGAGACAAGCCTCCAGCTCCCATTGTCGAGAGCGCAAAGTTGATCCAAGAGGAACTGCAAATTCTTATGGAAAATATGAAACCCGGAATAACCGCCGGTGAAATTGACACCCTCACTCGCAACCCCGAACGATTGGCAAAAATTGGCGCCACCCGAATTTCTCGGACGGGCTATGGCTTAGGAATTTCATTTGCCCCGGCTTGGGACGAGGGCCACGTGATCAGTCTGGTGCAGGGAAACAGCACCCCTTTGGAAACCAATATGGTGTTTCATTTAATCCCTTGGGTGCAGCTTCCTGAGCTCAAAACCGTAGTTGGAATCTCTGAAACAGTGCGTGTCACCGATCAAGGGGCGGAGTCGTTTTTTGACATTCCCCGAGATCTAGTTATCAAGTCTTAAAGTTTATCTAACGCCTGTTCAAGGTCCTGCAAAAGATCCTCGGTGTTTTCAATCCCAACCGAAAACCGAATCAAGCTTTCGGGAATTCCCAATTTTTCTCTTTCTTCAACGGTGGTCTCAACGTGGCTGGTGACTTTGGGGGGGCCGGCCAATGTCCCGACAGCACCAAGACTGGCTGCTAAATGAACGTACTTTAAAGCGGGTAAGAATTTTTTAACGGCATCAAAGGAATCATCGGCTAATGCAAAACTGAGCATACCACCAAACCCCTTCATCTGTTGAGCGGCGACATCGTGATGCTTATGGTCTTCCAGTCCTGGATAAAAAACCTGAGAGACTTTCTTATGCTCTTTTAAATAGCGAGCCACAGCCATAGCATTTTTATTCTGTTGCGCAATTCGTAGTTCTAAAGTCTTTAGCCCCCGACTCAAAAGGTAAGCGGACATGGGATGCAGGGTCGCTCCCGTGATCTCACGGTAGTGGAAAACTTTCTGCACCAATTCTTTGCTTCCACACAAGACCCCTCCCATCGCATCAGAGTGCCCACCCAAAAACTTGGTCGCACTATGAAGAACAAGATCAGCACCCAAAGCCAATGGCGTCTGGTTGATTGGGGTTGCAAAAGTGTTATCCACTACAACCAGAGCTCCGTTGGCCTTGGCCACTTTCGCAATTCTTTCAATATCAATAATTTTTAATGTCGGATTGGTGGGAGTTTCCAGATAAACCAGGTCACACCCTTTTTCGATTTCAGCGATCATTTGCTCATGATCACCCGTCTCACACAATTCGACTTCCACATTCAGAGGTGGAAGAAAGTTTAAAAATATCTTACTGGTTCCACCGTAGCTGTCTTTGATACTGACCACACGCTGACCGGGTTTGAGAAATGTAAACAGTGTATTGCTGATTGCTGCCATGCCAGTGGAAAAACTGGTTGCTGCTTCAGCTCCTTCTAAAACCCGCACTTTTTCTTCAAATTGCGCTACCGTCGGATTGGTATTGCGACTGTAAATATGGCCTTCACGCTTGCCAAGAGCAACATCATACCACTCATCCAGGTCTTCATAATTGTAGGTCACCGTGTGAAACACGGGCATCTGCGAGGCCCCACCGGGAAGACTTCCCATTTCCCCAGCCCAAACCGACTGTGTTCCGCGACCGGCATTTTTTAATTGATCATTTCCCATTGAGATCCTCCCATTGTTTCTTAATTCCAACCACCATTAAACAGTCACCCGCCTCGGCTCGGCCGGGCACCCTTCGACAAATAACAACACCCTCTTGAGCCGACTTCAAAAGTTTGGGGCGCCGACTGGGAGACGAGATCCCATGCAGCTGAGCCACGGCTTGCCCCTGTTTTACAGTTTCACCAAGCTCCACCAAGGGCTCAAACAGTCCCTGCTCTTCGCAATTGATAAAACATCCTTTATCGTCGGTATGCAAAAGAGTCTCTGTCCGCTGAGCCCGATAACGTGTGTATTTTGAAGGGCGCACTTCCGCCACACCAAAATGGCGAAGCAGATTGCACAGACCATTGTCAGCCACATCGACAGCGGTTTTAGTGACAGAGCCACCGCCCCGAAGTTCAGTGGAAATAAAAATCTTTCCCTGACTTTCTACGGCTGTATCAAGCAAGCCATCTGGATCGCCTTCTTTCAAATAAAGACCAAACGGCGCACCGAAAGCCTTGAGGGCTTCAAGTATTTTCTTCTCTTGTTTTTTATTATCAAGTTTGTGCATTACCGCACAGGGAACAAAATCTAGGGAATGTCCGCCGGAGTGCATATCAACAACCATGTCGGCGCGCCCGATCAGCTCACGATTAACATAATCGGCAATCACCTGGGTGATGGACCCCTTGCTGTCTCCGGGAAAGCTTCGATTCAAATCCAGCTGATCCAAAGGCGATAACCGAGTGGCACTGAGATGGGCCGGCAGATTGACCGCCGGCAAAATAATAATCCGACCACTCACTTGTTCCACCTTTAGGCGCTGAACCAACTTAATGAGCGCCACTGGGCCCTCATACTCATCGCCATGCACGCCTCCACTGAGGAGGACAGTCGGACCTTTGCCATTTTTGAATTGTATAATCGGAATTAAAACCTGTCCCCACGCCGATGTATTTCGAGAGTAGGGAATTTTAAGATAACTGATTTGTTTACCATCGGCCTCAAAATCCAAGTCGGTAGACACTTTGCTTTTTGCACCTTCACCAACAGGGATATCAATAATAGGCTTGCCTCGTCCTCTTTGCCTGTTCAGACTCACAATTCACCTTTCCCAAGTTTTACAATCGATGGATACTGCCATACTCAATTTAAATTCCAATGACTTTTGTAAAATTTCTTTTACTGCTCTGATTTCGAATTTTTTGAAAGTGATTTTAAGTGAATTAAAAGCAGATCTTTCGAAAATCTTCTTTATTCACGTATTTTTTACATGAACTTCTAACTTTTTAAGCTTTAAAAGCAAGCATTTCCCCGCTAAGGTGAGCGCTTTTCGAGGTCCATTTGATTGTTTTAAGTTTTATTGTCTTCCTCAGTCTATTTGTGGGTGTCGGACTTTATTCAGTCCGAAAAAGTCGCAAATCAAATCAAGATTATCTTCTTGCTAGTCGAAGTGTAAAAGCTTGGATGGTGGCGCTTTCTGCCGTATCGACAAACAACAGTGGCTATATGTTTATTGGTCAAATTGGCTTCACCTATAGCTTTGGTGTCTCTTCCATCTGGATTATGGTGGGTTGGCTGGTTGGTGATTTTATCATGTCTCTTATCGTCCACAAAAAAATCCACGAGACCTCCGATTCGCGAGATATCTACAGTTTTGGTGGACTGATCTCCAATTGGTGGGGAAAAGATTACCAGTTAGTGCGTCGGATCGTTGGCTTGCTGACAGTGGTGTTTCTTGGCATCTATGCCGCCGCTCAATTGAAAGCAGGAGGCAAGGCTTTAACAGTCCTCTTTGACTGGGAGACTTCAACAGGTATCTATCTTGGCGCTGCTATGGTGGTGGCCTATTGCTTTGCCGGAGGTATTCGAGCCTCGATCTGGACGGATGTGGTTCAATCCTTTGTGATGCTTGGGTCTATGGCCTTACTGTTCTTCTACGCCCTATCCAGTCTCGGGGGATGGTCTGGTTTTTGGCAAGGTATTCAATCCGTCTCCACAGAATTTGGTAGCTTCACACCGCAAACTCCATTTTCACAGCCGATGCTCGGCACCCTCTTCTTTGTCATGGGTTGGTTTTTTGCCGGCGCCGGAATCATCGGGCAACCTCATATTATGATACGTATTTTAACTATGGATCATGCGAAAAACATGGGGTCTTTTCGTCAATTCTACTATCTTTGGTTTGCCGCCTTTTATTTGTTAGCCATCGGTGTCGGCCTGAGTGCGCGTTTGTTGATTCCCGCTGAAAACACCTTTGATCCGGAACTGGCTTTGCCGACATTATCGCAAGCCCTGCTACCTGATGTTTTTGTGGGGGTCATGCTGGCCGGTATTTTTGCAGCAACAATGTCAACGGCTGACTCTCAGATTTTAAGCTGTTCAGCGGCTTTGACCCGCGACTTCTTTAAAAAGAAAAGTGACAATTATTGGATCACTAAGTTGGTGACCCTCAGTATTACTGTTGTCTCCATGTTCATCGCTCTTTATGCCGGTAGCAATGTTTTTTACCTCGTCCTCTATGCTTGGGGAACTTTGGCTTCTGGCTTTGGCCCCATACTTTTTCTTTACTGTTTTTCTGTGCGTCTTGATCAAAAACAATTGATTGCGATGATGGCCGCCGGAATGTCGACTTCTATTGCCTGGAAGTTTTTGGGTTATAGCTCGATCATCTTTGAAACAGCGCCGGGTATGGCCGCTGGATTTTTAAGCTTTGCTTTATTGCGAATGCTTTGGCCGTCTCGCGCTTGAAAGGTTAAGACGACAGATAGAAGCCCACAGGGTTCCCAAGATTCCAAATCGAGCTGACAGGCCCCGCTGATAGCCCCAGTCTTTGTGCAATTCTTTGCACACATTTTTCCTGGATTTGAGGTTGTGACTCATAGTTCCTTGGTGCCCAAATTCAACTTATCGATAAAGGAGCGTCTGTAAAATCCATTAGTTTACGCCGCGTAACTCCTGTGGTAGGTCTTGCGGCATCTCTATGGAAAACATTAATATTGAAATCCAAAAAAACTCGGCCCCTGGAAGCAAGCCTGATTCATCAAACCTTGGCTTTGGTAAACATTTTACCGATCACATGTTTGTGGCCCATTATTCGAAAGACAGAGGCTGGTACAACTTAAAAATACAGCCTTTTGAAAACCTTAGCCTGAACCCCGCCGCCTGTGTTCTGCATTATGGACAGGCCTTGTTTGAAGGCATGAAAGCCTATCGTTGGGACAATGGAAATGTGGCGCTGTTTCGCCCAGAATTCAATTGGAAAAGAATGGTCCAAGGCTGCGAAAGACTCTGCATGCAAGCGCCTCCCAAAGAAATATTCTTAGAAGGAATCAAACAACTGGTTCGTCTTGATCAAGATTGGGTTCCAGATGCTCCTCATTCGGCGCTTTACATTCGCCCCACCTTGGTGGCCAGCGAAGGTTTTTTGGGAATCCGCCCCTCCAATGAGTATTTATTCTTCATTATCCTCTCCCCGGTTGGCCCCTATTACGCTGAAGGCTTGGCTCCGGTTAAAATTTGGATTGAAAAAGAATTCGTCAGAGCGGCACCCGGTGGTCTTGGCTCGACCAAAGCGGCTGCCAATTACGCCGGCAGCTTAAAAGCTTCAGAAAATGCAAAAGCCCGCGGCTACACTCAAGTCCTTTGGCTCGATGTTCATAAAAAACACATCGAAGAAGTGGGAACTATGAATGTTTTCTTCGTCTTTGAAGATGAAATCGTAACGCCAGGCCTGGGTGGCACCATCCTTGGTGGAAAAACCCGCGACACAGCGATCCAGCTGCTTCGCAAAATGGGTCACACCGTCAGCGAAAGAAAACTATCCCTTGAAGAATTAAAGTCCGCCCATCAAAAAGGTCTTTTAAAAGAAGTCTTTGGAACTGGAACCGCGGCTGTTATTAGCCCTGTGGGTAAGCTAGGCAATGACGATTTTGATATGGTCATCAACGATGGTGAAACCGGCGAAATCTCACAACAGTTATATAATGATTTAACCAATATCCAGTACGGTCGAACGACAGACGATAACGACTGGATCATCCCGATTAAATAAATCGCTTCGGATCTTGGAAAAACTTAAGATCACCAACCAGACTTTTACTATTATTTTAAGTTGAGGGTTGAAGGACCTAATTTAGAAAGCTTCTAAGTGCATTAGGAAGTCCGTCGTTTTGTAGCCCATAGTATCTGTAGTAATTTTTCAATAATCTTTATATTAATCAAATATACCGTAAATAAAATTCAGTCGATTTTGTTTTAGTACACTTTCATTATCGAATTGTTTTCCGGCTGTTTTGACAACGTCGATCCCGGCTCGACGAGCATCATCGGCTATTAAATCCGCGTGTTTCTGATGGTGATAGATATTTCCCGAATCACTGATCCGTATCGAATTACTTTCCTTTACGTTCTCTACGTAAATAGGAGGATCATTAGAATCCATCAAGTGCAACAAATTCAATTGGCGCGCAATTGAGTTGCTTCGATAATCAAACATTTTGTGTGAGTTATCGGTCCCATAGATCTTTTTTAAATGCCAAAGTATTCCATTTTGACCCGACGTCTGTCGTAATACTGTCTCTAAATCTTTACCGGCAGCCACCAAATATGAATTAAAAACACGGCTCAACTGATGTGTGCTATAACTGGCTTGCGCTTCCAAAAGCAAGAGCCCTGCAACGTCATCCGAATAGTCATCGTGCAAACCAACAGCCATGGCAATTCCTGCTCCGGCCGACTTTCCCGACAGGATAACTTTATTCAAATTGATATTTCTCCACCGAGCAACCTGCTGCAATAAGCGAAAGGCTTGTTTGCCGTCATCGAAGGCCCGGGTTGCTCCTCTGCCATCGCCGCTGACGAGAAAAGAATAATTGACCGAGGCCACCGCCACATTGTTTTGTAGGAGGCTTCGAATTTGAGATTCAAAGTTTTTAAAAAAGTTACACTTATCACCTTGCGTAAAACCACCACCGTGAAAGAACACCACCAGAGGTGTCTGTCGACTGTAGTTGCGGTGATAAAAAAGGTCTAAATTTTTGCGACCAGACCCATAGGCGTAGTCCAAATCCTTGTTATGTGAGTAAAGAAAATTACGGAAATTTGAGCTTATCTTCTCGCGACAACTCCAATTGTTTTCATTTGAGGCGCCCAGTGCCGTTATTCCCCAAGCCATCGTCAATAATGCCAAAACCAACCTCATATGCCCTCCAGCCAAAGTTCTACTGATAGATTTAATATGCAAGGCAAGGGCCACTGAGCCCATCACTCAATTCGAAGGTAAGATGGCTTTAGTGAATCGACTTGAGACACAGGTGTCGACTCGTTTTTTTCGACCACTAGTTCGACAGCCTGTTTTGAAGCGTTTGATTTAATGACAGATCAAAATATCGCTAATGGATCAAGGTCCCTTTGGTCATTGTGCCCCGCTGACAAACAAACGCTTCGAATTTTTTAAGTTTTCTGGCTCGACCGAAACTGGGCTTTAAAACTGGTATTGCGCCCGCACACCCCACTCGAAAGGGTTGGCGTTTTGTTGATACAAACGGGTTTCAAAATCAGGAGGTTCATTACCAAAATAAAAGCCCCTTTGCGAGTAGCGTTTGCTGAAAAGATTGTTTCCCCAAAGCGACATCCGCAGTCTGGAACTGACGATCCAATGCAAGCTGGAATTGATGAGTCCAATCGGCCCATTGGTTTGGTCATGACTGTTGGAATAGTAGAATCCATCGCGACCGGTCGAATTGACATTCCAATACAGCCAGGGTGTCAGACGAAAATGAGTGGTGACGGAAAAAGTATAAGAGGGCGAATGCGCCAGTTCTCGTCCCCCATAGGAACGATTGCGCAACTGATACTCCACGAATTGTGCTTTCATCAAACCAACACTGGTTTGCAATGTAAAAAAAGACGAAGGACTCCAATCCCCCTGCCATTCTAGTCCGTAGTGGTGGCTTTGAGCGGCATTATCAACGAACAATGTGAATTGACTAGGGTCAGAAGGGTCATCTTGGCTTGAAGTGGTGATTTGATGATGGCGACGATCCATGTAGAAAAGACTGACATTGTTTTTAAAAGTGGGTTTTTGAAATTCCCAAGAGATCTCATAATTCATAGCGTACTCAGGCTCGTACTCTTGCTGCTCAGGGGTTAGATTGATTTCCGGATTGAAGCCCGCCCCTTTGAAGCCGCGGGATACCAAGGCCCGCCAAATATGAGGTCCTTGGGTGTAGCTATAAAGAAGATTAAACGCCCAAGCTTGGTTGTCTTTTTGATTCGAAAAACTATTGGTGTCCTGGTATTCGATATCCTGATCCTCAACACGACTACTGAGATTCAAGCTTGAATGGGAAGACAGGTGATAATTGACATTGGTTAAAAGGGCTACTTTGTCAGCTTGGTACTCGGCTTGTAAGCTATTTCTTAGTGTTGCATTTCTAAAGGAATTAACATCGGTCGCCTCTGTTTTTTGATAGTAATGAAGGCCATAAGACACATTCCACCCTCCCCACTGATGTTGTAGAAGAGATTTTAAATGCAGATTGGTTTTGCGTCTGTTGTAGGATCTAAAATAATCATAATTCTTTTCCCAACCCGTCACGCTGTTCCAAAAGGTATTGTTATTCCAGTCTTCATCATAAGAGACCAACTGATCCGAAAGACTGTAAGAACCAATGACTAAATACTGTAGCGTCTCAGTGATCGGCCCCGTCCACTCTAAGGAGTGACCATGGGTCAGTTGGTCATCCTCGCCTATTTTATCCGATAACACGGTGTAGGAGCCATCGGTGTTCCACAGGTCGTTGCCATTATCGTTATGCCCATAGATATGACTGGCCCGTAAGCGTGAAGCTCCCCAATCCAATTGCCAGCCTAAATTTGCAAAAAGCTCATCCCGTGCCGAAGTGAATTTTTGATAATAGGAATTATAAAAAAACCCGTCGGATTCATGCTTTTGCACTCCAAGCTTAAATGAAAAAATATCCGAAACCTCGGCATGGAGACTTGTACCCATGGTGTTTCGATTCTGTGACCCAAGACCGCCCCAAAGGGATCGGTGGCTTCTTGAAATTTCAGAGCTACTTAATAAAACGTTACCACCCAAGGAAGAATCGCCAAACAAAAAGGTTTGCGGACCTTTCATGACCTCAACTTGATGAATATCATAGAGAGCCAGGATGCCTCCCAGGCCGCTCAGATCAATGTGGTCATAAAATAGTCCCACTGAATTTGATGGAATGGTGTCGTATTCACTTCGTTCACCAATGCCACGTATTTTAAAATAGCGCAGACGGTTGGTGCTACTGGCGGTGCTGATATTGGCAAACTGGCTCAACACTTGTTCACCATGAAACAGACTTCGTTCTTCCAATTGTTGCCGATGCAGACTTTCTTGGGCCGGCTGACTTAAATGGAAAAATTCCGATTCTGAACCGCGAACCTCGATATGTTCCATGTCACTGGAACCAAAGGCCTTGCTTGATAAAATACAAATGAGTGCAATTAGAGTGAAGATCTTCACAAAAACTCCTTTCCTACGCCAGTACGATCTGGATCAGGTTCAAGGGTTCACAGTAAACTGTGTCTCAGGCTTACGCCGCCCCTAGGTTTGGCCGTAACTTAAGCCTTAAAAATTAATAGTCAACGTCGATTTATTTTTTAAATTTAAGAAAAGTTAAGATAAACAAGAATCCAACAGCTTGTTTTTGGTTTTGGCCTTAAGATCTAAAACCTATCAGGAAAGAGGTTCTTATCCTTCGTCATTGGGACTGCAAAATTTCTTGTTGCCGCATCGGCATGCTGTCGATCAATTGGTAGACCTCTGTCATCGCAGTGGGTTGATTGTACGTGGCCTTAATAGTTCCATCTTTACCAATCAGGTGGGCTTTAAAAACGTCTGGCTTGAAATCCAATTTTAAAGATTTCTGGTCACACCCTTTTTGCGAAAAAATCAAAATCAAGTCACGTTCTCTATTGCCCTGACTGTTGAGAGAGAACTTTTGTTTTTGTTTGGCGATCGAATCTTTTGGCGCTTTATCATTAACAACAAGGACGCGCTTTTTCCACTGATACTTAGTCATAAAACAGCTTTGTGCCCGCAAAGGAAAAACAATAAACACGATAAGTAGAAGAGTCACTTTCATCGTCTCGACTGTAAACAATAACTACATTTGAAACAAGCCGACAGCCTTTTGTACTGCACCACGGAAGGCTACGGAAATCAGTTTTTTCTTAAGAATTGGAGATTTACGCCGATAATCAATAGGATGAAACAGAGTCAGTTGTTGTTCCTATGGTTGCTGTTATTGAGTTCCGGATGTGGGATTGACAGCCAACTGCCACTGTTTATTTCAGATCAAACACCCACAGTCTCCCCATCTTACTGGCGACGGGTGTTCAGTATCGGTCCGAAAGTGGACCGAAATGATACAGTGCTTGACGAAACCGGCTATGCCGCTTCGATTTGCGAAAGTGGTCAAGCCTGTATCCGAATTGATTGGCAGCCGATCACCACTGCCGAATCCGAATCGCCTCGCCAATACGCTGTTTTTCGACGCAAGATCGGCGAAAATTATAATTATGAAATACCTTTAGGAACCACGACCAACTCTTACTACATCGACACCAGCAACGATCTGGCGACGACCTATTACTATCAGGTGGGCTGGGACTTCGATGGAACAGTTTATAGAAGCTCTGAAATTTTGCCAGAGATCATGGTGTTCAAGCCAGATGCCAATCAGGCATTCGTGCATCGATGGATGGTCAACAAAGTCAATTGTGAACAAATTGACAGAGGTTTCTCGGCGACCGCAGGAATCGACGTCGACAACAACTACCGCTGTCCCTTCAACGGACTAGGAAGTCAGCTTGATGGTGACGTTCGATATTTAGATTTTTCTAAACATATGATTGTCGACCGCTTTGAGGTCGGCTGTGGCTATTCAGTCAGTGTTTGCTCCGCCCATGATCCAGGAGATAGCACTTCGACGACAGACTGTGTGGGCGATACCGCACCAACAGGTTTAACAGCGCCCTTGAACAGCGTTTTCTATCAAAGAGGTGGACGTCGCTGCTATATTAATACTGACGGAGGAACCACTTGGGTCGATTACAATTCGGCGTCTTCTTCGCAACGTCTGTTAATGGAATCTCCCCGCGCCCATGAACCTCCGCTTTTTCGGATGAGTCAGCAAACGGCTGCGGCAGCCTGCGATCAAAGACAAGTTCTTCGTGACGGCAGCTGGCAGTCAATGGGCCTTCCTCGACGTTCAGAGTTTGTGGCTTTCACATTTTGGGATCCAGAATACAGTGATAGCGAAATCGAAGCCATTGAAGCCGGCGGATCGACAAATGGCTACTGCAACACTGACAGTGGTCACGGGCTCACCTGGGACAATACTTATCCTCCTTCCGATGATGATTTTTTTGGTGGAAGCTCGGGCACGCCAACCTTCATTTCCGGCAGTGCCAAAACAGACCTCTGCGTTTCGCAGTTTGGAGTGCAAGACGCCGTTGGCAATCTTTACGAATGGGCCTCAGATCAGATTCAAAACAATACAGGGATTACGTCTCTGGCTGATTCAACAAATGAAGAATGGAACGGTTTGGATTTTTCCGGGCAAGTGGGCCCCTCTGGAGCCTTCAACCAGCCTTTAACCACTTTTCCGTTTCTTAACACTTACTGGGGCCTTCCCCTTCAATGCTCAGCAATCAGTCCGGATCCACAACCCGCTTGCGCTGCCGATGATACTTTAATTCCTATGACAAGTGATTTGGCTCACGGTGATCGATTCTTCTTTTCAGCCAATGGCACACCCCGAGGCGCTTTGGTTGGCGGTCTTTGGGCCGATGGCACAGGGGCTGGACGCCTGCGCTTTGCTTTGGATCAAGGATGGACCAATACCTTTCCATCTGCGGGCCTCCGCTGCCTTTCTCGCTTTTAACTTTTTTAAATTGCTTATTTCCTACTGGATGGAGTCATCCGGATCGCTATCAGTGGCAGGGCCTTGCTGATTTTGCGCATCTGGGACAGGTTGATTGAAGTGACATATGTTGGGATCACGACGAAATTGCCGACAACGCTCTCTATTGGCTTCATTGTTACGAAAACAAACATGCATGTGATCGTCATGGGCTGATAGACTGCGGTAGCCATGCTCATCAATTAAAGCTTGATCGTTAAAAAAGAACTGTCTTGTACTTCCGGAGTCTTCGACGCCCCATCGTGCTAGCACCTCGGTGAACTGGGAAGTTCGTTCGCTCGAATAATTGGGATGATTGATTGTAAACTGAGAAGGAGGCGTTGCGGTCGGAGACAGATCAAGACTCCGTATCACTCGTAAGTTTTGTCGCATCGGCCACAGATCAATACATTGACCATCATTGTGGGATGCGTGGGGCCAACTGGTCGGACTGCCATCGTGGCCCGCATCGCCATAAATAATACGACAATTGGGGCCATTCCCCGGGCAGTGGTTTTGTCGCCACTCTTGGGAAACCGCGGCAAACAAACAGGCGGTTGTTGGATTCATGTAAGGATTGGTCCGCTGCGACCGAATATGCAATCCCCCACAAGGTCCTTGTTGTGCCATACCCTGCACCGAACGCGGGACTGCTAGATTTCTCTCTGCTGACATCGGTAGCTCATAGCGATAACCATCGCGCCCATTTTCACCTCGGGTGGCAATACGTTCAAAAAAACTGATGAAATCTTCAGAAGTACCGATTGTTGGCAGATCGTCAGGTCGCGGTTGTGGCCGTGGGATTGGAGTCTCTCCAGGAAGGGCGCCGGGCGTAGATGGTGCTTGCCCCTGTGGAGTCTGTGTGACTGCACCTCCTGGATGATGATAAATCGATTGTTGCGTTAAAACGCGACCGTCAGACAGTCGAATGTCCCCCTGAAATGTGGTCGCAGGAGCCCAGCTATTATAAGTTCGGGGTGAATTGGCGTCAGGTCTCCAGCCGTGATTGATCAAAACCCAACCATCGGGCGTGACACGGGTGCAATCGTATTCGTGACCGTCACGATAGATCACGCTTATAGAGCCGGCGTCGCCGCGCTCTGAATCATCGGTGGGCTCTGAATAGACTATAACGCTTCCGACTTCAGCCACAGGGCGCAATTGACAGCCCTTGGCGATATCAAGGTATGACAGCTGCACCGCGCCCCAGAGGACAATAAATCTCACAGCGGCATTGGATAACCAATGTCTTTGTCGATCATTCTTAATCAGGCAATTTTCAGAGACGAATACCATAAAGACTGATCGGCTTTTTCCGAGCCCAACCTTGCGGACCTACGACCAGAATAAAGCGCATAAAAAGCACAAATAGTCTTCAAGCTGACAGATAAACGTGAATTTATCTAAACATTCCCTGCACAGAGAGATGAAGGAGTGGTAGGGATCTTTTCTGTAAAGTTTTGTCTTAACGTTTAAATCTTCTAAGGGGGAGATATGAAATTTTTCGGATTACTATCTATTATTTTATTTTCATTTACAGCCTTGGCCCACCAGCCAACAACGCTTGAAGAGGCCCATGAAATCAATTGTAAAGGTTTGACGTACGAAGGTGACGAGTACATCGTTAACGTTTACTACACTCTCGATCCTGCTTGGACCCAGCAAGCGGCTCCCTACACCATTGAATCCGGAAAAAGAGCTTTTGTCTCGATCACTGTCAATCGTGACGGTGCGACACTTTATGAAGACGCTCTATACACCAACGATTTGATGCTCAATCAGACCGAAGATTCAAAACAACTTCAAGTCAAACAAATTGAAGTTCAAAAGGCCTCACAAAATGGCGCCATCGTTTTTAATGATAACACCACACATTTTTTGAATATTTCGATGGTCGCTGAACAGCCTTCGGCTTTCGATTTCGAACTGAAAAACGCCCATGGGGATTTTAACAACGCGCAATGCGCGGTTGTTCAATAACCCAATCATCACCCTTCTGAAAGCGAGGTCGTTGCGGCCTCGCTTTCAACCTCATCTCATTCTCAATTTGTAAACAGCCTTTCAAGGCTGCGTTGATAACCTATGCAAAAAACAATGGGACGCATTGGCAAATAATGTTAGCATTTTGGCATGGGGAAAAAATCATTTTATTGGACTTCAGCCACAGTTGTATTGATGACTTTGGTAGTGGCTGTGGCCCTACTCTTTGTTTTTCAAAAGCAAAAGAGCGCAGTCCAAACGCCCATCACCGACCAAATGATTTCAAAACTTTCGTCGGAATTCCAAAACCAAAACGAACCCTTGCAGCGCTTTTTCTTTCCTATCAATTGGAACGAAACATACACCGATGACTTATTCCGTCCTGAAGCTATCGTCCCCTCCCTGTCCTACACCGACGCCGAATTGAAAAAAATAACATCCGTACTGGATCGGTGTGAACCGTGGCCATTCAAGGGAACTGACAAAACCCCTAACTCAGCAACTGTTAAAAAGTACCATTTGTACTTCAAACATAAGTGCAAAAGTGAACCTTTACAGAAAAGCCTGTGGTCGGAGCCCCCCTTCAAACATCCTTTGGGCGGATCGTGGGCGGCCTGGATCGCCAATGAAGAAGACAAGGACGTCAAATGGCTTCGCAAACAAAAACCTTTTCTACATATTCTAGAATACTCTCTTTTAAAGGAAAAAAAGCCAGACCAATGGACAGAGGTTGCCTCAGGCCTCACTCCCGACTCGTTAAAGCGTTTGATGGAGGGGCGAACCATTGTTGAAAGTCAAAAATATTTATTGCTCCTGACTCATTACGAACCGACTAAAAAAGCCTATCATTTATATCCCATCAAAAGCTGGCAAGTGTTTTTGAAAAATCATAATTTAGCACTTAATCAGCAGGCTTCACCAGGTTGTGTCGTCATTAACGATAACTACTGTTGGTCCTACTTAACAAAAAATAAAGTTCTGTTAACTGAAAGGTCTTTAAGAAATATTTTAATCTTTCTTATCCTATTCCTGGTGGTCTTTATCCTCTATGGCCTTTGGAGACGCTATCAAGAGGATGCTCAATTTCGAGACCAACAACAACTTGTTATGCAAACCCTAGCCCATGAATTAAGACATCCAGTGACCGGTTTTCGGCTATCAGTCGAAGCGATTCGACCATTCTATGATCAGCTTCCTGAAGAAGTGAATCTTGAATTCTTAAGATTGGCCTCGACTTCTCAGCGAATGACTCGGATTGTGAATTTTAGTCAGTCTTACCTGCAACTTCTTATGAAAGATGGACAGTTTCTATTTCAGAAAAACGATATTGCCAGTTTCGGAGACTTTTTAGAAAGTTGCCTAGACAGCTACGCAGAGAAGATAGAAATTCAGCACCCATCGACGGATCTGCAGTGTTGCCTGGACTCTTATTGGGTCAGCACTTGCATTAAAAATCTTGTTATTAATGCGCTGACTTACGGCTCAACTCCGATAGTCGTATCGTGGCACCACCATGACAATGAAATTGACGTGGAAGTCAAAGATAACGGCCGTGATCTCAGCAAAGACCTTAAAGATCTGGTGAATCCACAGATTAAAAAATCGGATTCCAGCGGCCTCGGACTCGGTCTGAGCTTGGTGTACCGAGTGATTCAGTTGATGGGTGGCGATCTCGGTTTAAAGAAAAACCCGACGCGATTCACGATAACACTCAGAGGAGCAATTAATGAAAAAAATCCTGATTGTTGAAGATGAAGAAGTCGTTCGAGAGGGCCTAAAAAACCAACTGACGAAAGTGGGCTACGATATCACTTGCTGCGTTTCGATTGCTGAATTCGAGACCACCGGCACGCAAGGATTTTCTCTCGTTATAATGGACTGGGAACTCCCTGATGGGGAGGGCATCGAAGCCATCAAGGCCTTGCGAATCCAAGGCGATACCACACCTGTCATAATGTTAACGGCACGAGTTGATATTATCGACAAAGTTCTTGGACTAGAGATTGGCGCCAACGATTACATGACTAAACCTTTCGAAATACGGGAACTCGTAGCGCGAGTCAAAATCCAGTTGAAAGAAAACCAAACCCCGCAAAAGGTTTTGATCCATGGTGAGCTCAGGATGGACCACTACTCCCGTAAAGTGACGTTTCAAGGTCACCCCCTTGAACTCACCAATATGGAGTTTCAATTGCTTAAATTCTTTATGGAGAACCCAGGAAAAGCATTGGCCCGAGACGAGATTCTAAATGAGGTTTGGGGTTTCGACAACTTTCCAAGCACGCGCACGGTTGATGTCCACGTCAAAATACTTCGAGAAAAGATCAGCGACGCCTATTTCGAAACATTGCGTGGCATCGGGTACCGACTGAAGGCGGTTTGATGGGAAAAATCCTGCTTTTTACGTTTCTACTTATGTCCTTTTCACAGTCTCATGCGAACTCAGACTTTCAACAGGCTCTTGAGCTGACCCGAAAGGCCTACAAAGAATTCAATCAGGGTCATCTTAAAGAATCCCACGATTTTCTTATTGAAGCTTTTTTAACTGCAAGCGAAGATCCATTCGTTCAACAGTCCGCAGCATTGCTCGCGCAAAAGATTTATCTGACTTCAACCAAAGCGGTGTTCGAACCCGATCCGTCTGAGTCATTTACGTTCGCCATGATCAGAGGTAAAGACAAAAATGGAAACAACTATTTTCAGCTTTCCTACAACTCGCGCCTTGCCAAACCGATCAAAATTAAAAGTGTCGTAATCCATGGTCCAAAAAAATTCCAATATACTATTTTCCCGAACTCTAGCACTAAAAACACCAATGTTTATCCAACCAAAAATAATGATTTCACAATCATTATAGCCCGCTCCACCCGCCTTCCCAACAAGCCTTTAACTGGTGTTTATCGGTTTGAGATTGCTTCTGAAAACAACAAACGCTGGAGCTTTCCTATTATCTTTCTATCAAACCCACCCAATGCTGAGTTTCCGAAATTGCAAGTTGCTCCAGAAAAAAATCAACTGCAATGGACCATTCCCCAGGCGATCTTAAAATTCGATAACATTCTTCAAGGGGCGACTCTTTCTCAATACAAAAATGGCAATCCAATTCCAATAGAAAGCCTTAACGTTGAGAATATTAAAAAATCGACCAACGGTACTATGCCCTTGTCAAAAAAATCACCGGAACTTCATTTGTGCGCTCTTGACTATTACGAATCTCTATCGCGTGATGCCATCGGGGTTTACTATGAGTACAGACACGAAACCTCGTGCACAGTTCCCAACGGGCCGTAGGGACGGGATTTCCTGGTTAGCGTCCATCCTATACGAATCATCGGCTCGAATGCCTGACATTGTGTGCACGCCCTCTAAAAAACTTTTTCATATTTAAGTCATAAATTTGCATATTGGCTTTGCATAGGCTGCAACGGTGGTTTAGGGTTAAATCTATGGCATGGTTAAGTCGATTATTTAGTGACAGTCCCGATGACTCCCCGGTGGAAACCACCACCCATACTGAGATTTCTGAAATCCAAGACGCTCTTCAGTCGGTTGACGAAAATCGAATCCCCTACGTGGCCTGCTTAGCACTTCTTGGAGCGCGTGTGGCTGGCGCTGACTCAGAAATCTCAGATGGCGAGAAAAACAGAATGATTGACGTTTTGAAAGAGGACACCCATCTTTCTCAGGACGAGGCCGTCGCGGCTGTCGACATTGCGACATCTAAAGAGCTGGCCCACTCCATTGAGCATCAACGGGTGACTTCATTAACCAATGAGTTTGCCACTTTGGAACAGAAAATCTCCATCATCCGAGCCTTGTTTCATATCGCCTGTGATGACGATATTTCAGAAGTGGAAAACGAAAAAATACGAGCGATCTCAAAAGCATTGCTACTTTCGAATAACCAATATATCCAATTACGCTCAGAGTTTCGAGAGTTTCGTAGTCTTCTAAAAAAATAGTGAAAAGACCTGGATTTTTTAAAGCTCAACCGGGCCGCCTTTTTGTAAAGCTTTTTTAAAGCTCGGCCGGTCTTTAATTCTTTGCAGAAAACGCCCCAATTGCGGATAGTCGCTAAGATCCATGCGCGATTGCGCTGCTAGTAAAGGATAACTCATTTGAATGTCAGCGGCGCTAAAGGCATCACCGGCGAGCCAATTGTTGGCAGCCAATTTCCGATCCAAAAACTGAAATTGGTTTTTGAAATTAGGCTGAAGCAATTGTTTGTCCAGCCCCCAAGCCAACATTTTAGCGACGGGTCGAAGCGGCAGAGGCACCGGAGATTTCGATAGACGACTCATCACGAAGGAAAGAAAAAGGTAAGGCATAAAACTACCTTCAGCCGCATGCAGGAAATACAGATAATCATAGTATTCAGGGCTCTTGGCGACTGGGCGCAAACGGCCCTCGCCGTATTGATCTAAAAGATATTCGATAATCACGCTGGATTCAGCCACTGTATGATGGCCGTCCTGAAGGACAGGTGATTTACCCAAGGGATGAAGATCTTTTAAAGCCTTAGGAGCCAACAGTGTCTTTGTATCACGCTGATAGATTTTCAATTCATATTCAAGACCCAATTCCTCAAGGAGCCAAAGAATTCGATGCGACCGCGAACGTTCAAGGTGATGTAAAACAATCATGCCCTAGATTAACCACCTTTTCGCAACCTGGCAACGGTCATTGTACTTCAAACCTCTGTAATTCCTGACCCATGGGCTATTTCTGTAAAACCCAATATAACCCCCTCGGTATTTCCTTTAACGCCGCCCCGGTCTTGTGCTAGATTTGCCATTCGTTTAAGGGGGCCCCATGAAATCTTTAGCACTCGCACTGATCCTTGTTTTCAGTTTACCAGCCGCGGCGAATTCTCTTTATCTTTGTTATAACGACATCATTTTGCAACAACCTCTCACCTTGGATTTACGGAACGAGGAACACCCCCGTATTGGAGGGCCGCAGAAATATTGCACGGCCTCTTGGATCCCCACAGAAGAAACGTCGAAAAATTACCAAGATTGGCAGATGCTCCACCCGCGGTCGGAATGCACAAATTGGGAAACAGGCCTATTCACTGAACAGCGAACAATTTTTGAACTTTATTTAAGTCCCGCAATTCTTGCCGGCGAAAAAGGTTTTGCACGCTTGGCCTTTGAAAATCTGTCAGAATATGGCCCCAAACAAACAAAAACTTTTTTAAAGTGCCTTCCCAGGTCTGAATTCTAAGGCATCAAAGATTTTTTTATAAAATCAAAAATACCTAAAGAGCGACGACGTCCAAAGCACTGGCGGTCCGCTCTACTGTTTGCGCGGTTGCTTTTCGAGTTTTTGAATTAAAGAATCGATCGATCGTCGACTGATCCCACTATTAAACCAGGACGTAAAAAGAAGAGTGAGCACGTGGCCAGCGCGAAGACGGCTGTTCTCGGGCTGGCCAAATTTTTGATAAAGCTCATACTGAGCTTTTGTCGGAACCGACCGGTCTTTTTTGGCTAGGATCATATAGAGTCTTTTGGCATCTGTTTTTTTTGCAAATCTCAAAGGATCACTCTGTAAGTACTGCGAAATAAAGGTTTCATATTCATTGATCGACTGGATCCCAAGCAATTTCATCTGGGCTTGTCGTGTCTTTTTAAAAAGTGAAATTTTTGAGCGTGAGACCACATAGGGAAGATCACCACCCCCCACTGTTAAAACAGCGGCCTTGATCTTGGGGTCTTTCGCCACCACCAAAGCTCCTACCACGGCGCCAAAACTGGATCCCCAAAAACCGACACGTTGTGGTTCAACATTCATAACATTAAGGTCAGTCAACCGATCATCACGGTCTGTCATCAGACTGTCAAAAGAGCGAAGAATTTCAATGTTTTTATTCAATACAAACTCATAGCGCTGAATACTTTCCTCATAAAGACTGAACTCATCGACTGTTTTATAAGGAGGTGTCGGATCAAAATGGAGTTTTTGCCAGTGCCCTTCTTGTTTGCGATAGAGCGATTCCGGCATCAATGTGGCCAAACCTTTTCGACACAGCTTCAACCAAAGACCGGACTCGATAAATGGTGTGAAACCATCAAGAGTCGGTGCTAGCACCACACCCGCGTTGATATTGGCTTTGTCTTTCACAGGCACCGACAACACCGAGGAGGCCCATTCAACATTCTCGACCCGAGAGTCCTTATACTTATAAAATACACGGAACTGGTGACAACGTCCGTACACACCTCGGTACTCTACAAAAGTTTCTTGTTTTTCACTGAGTCCGGCATGATTGCTATCAAAATGTTCTAAATGCGCAGGTAAAATTAAGTCGATTAGTTTTTTAATAAAGCGACTCACCAAAAAACCTCTCTGCTGAAGCTCATCGTCGTCCGTCTGCAAAGCTTCAAGAAGTTCGCCTTTTTCAATTTCCCTTTGCAAAGTTTGCTCGATTACCGCTGCCTTCTGAAGATCGTTTTCGGAAATCTCAGGAAGCTGTTGGGGGGACTTTTGACAACCCAGGAATAAAAACAAAGATAATAGACAAGCGAATCGAACCTTCATACTGAATGGTTCGGAGAAATTGCCTATTTTATTGATAGTCTTTTAGGCAAACCAGACGTTGGAAGGGGCGTTTCGCTCACCTTTCGTCTGCATCGATGAGCTAAAAATCAACTGGTGATTCGAAACGCAATGAACTGTCAGTGACCTCTCTATTTTTTGGTTTGAAAACAATAGGAAAATTGAAAATTTGACCGCTGCCTGGATTCTCAGTCGACAGTCTTTCTTGTTTGCGCCATACTTCCAGCATGGAACCCTTGGAAATTGGTATCGTCGGCGGCGGTGCCGCTGGATTTTTTTGTGCTATCAATGCAGCACTTTTCGCACAAGAGCGACAGCGCCCTGTCAAAATTACGATCTTTGAATCGGGCCATCAGTTCCTAAAGAAAGTCAGAATTTCAGGGGGCGGCCGCTGCAACGTCACCCACAACCTGTTTGAGGTGCAAAAGTTCTGTGAAAACTATCCAAGGGGTCAACGGGAACTGCTGTCTCCGATGCAAAAGTTTCAAGCCCAGGACACGGTGGCCTGGTTTGCCCGTCAAGGTGTCGACCTGGTCGCTGAGTCGGATGGACGAATGTTCCCTACTTCAAACAGCTCGGAAACCATAATTTCCACTTATTTGGATTTGGTAAAAAAATTGGCAATTCGGACAGTCGACCGTTCACCTATCCAAGAGATTCGGCAAGGATCAGAGAAAGCCTGGGAACTGGTGACCAAACAACAAGACGTGTTCGCTTGTGACCGCATTTTAATTGCAACAGGAAGTGCTGAGCGGGGCTACCAGTTGGCTGGAAGCTTGGGACATAAAATAACGGAGAGAGCCCCTTCACTATTCAGTTTCAAAATCTCCCACCCCCTTCTAGCCGACCTTCAGGGTCTCAGCTTTCCCAACACATCACTGCAATTGAAAATTCCTAATCAAAAAAGTTTTAAGCAAAACGGCCCCACTTTAATAACTCACTGGGGTCTGAGTGGCCCTGGCATTTTAAAATTGTCGGCTTGGGCGGCTCGTGAAATGAAGAAAGCGGACTACCGGGCCATCTTAGTCGTTAACTGGGTCGCCGACCAAGACAAGACCCATGTTTTGGAAACCCTGCAGACAATTAAAGCTGAGAATGGCAAAACCCAAATTAAAAATGCCTATCCAACGGTGTTGGCAAAAAGATTTTGGTTGCAGTTGTTGAATGTGTTGCAACTGGATGTCGATAAACAGTGGGCCAATGTTTCGAAAAAGGAATTGCAACGAATTTTCCAGAACCTCACCCAATGTGAGTTTGAAATTCAAGGACAAAACCGTTTTAAAGATGAGTTTGTCGAGTGTGGTGGAGTTTCATTAAAAGAAATTAATTTTAAAACAATGGAAAGCAAAAAGGCTCCCGGTGTTTACTTTGCTGGAGAAATTTTAGATGTCGATGGTATCACCGGCGGCTTCAATTTTCAGAATGCTTGGACCACCGGTTGGCTCGCCGCCCAAAGCATGGTCTCTGGATAACCTTATTGCCAGGATCCGTCTTAATGGACTCGCCAACTCCTCTTCGGCTTCAACAGTGGGATAAGTCCTGGTATTGAGATTTAAAATTTAGCTTTTTGGTTTTTGGCTCTCTAAGAACTCATCATAAGTTGTGGAATCGTCGAACTTAACGGTTTCATCAATATGGATGATTCGGTTGGCGATGGTTTGAACAAACTCGTGATCCTGTGAGGCAAACAGAACCGTGCCATCAAAGCGAGCCAAACCATCGTTCAAAGCCGTGACCGACTCCAAATCCAAGTGGGCTGTGGGATGATCAAGAATCAAGACATTCGCCCCTGACAGCATCATTTTGGCTAGCATACAGCGAACGCGCTCGCCGCCTGACAAAACTTTTGCTTTTTTAAGGGCCTCATCTTTACTAAAAAGCATTTTCCCTAGAAAACCCCGAATAAAAGATTCGTCTTTCTCGGTAGAAAACTGGCGAAGCCAGTCGATCAAAGTGTCCTCACACCCTTCAAAATACTTCGAGTTGTCGCTTGGAAAATAACTGGTGGTGATTGTCACCCCCCAACTGAAGCCGCCAGAATCCGGTTTTACTTCGCCGGCGAGAATATCAAAGAGAGCGGTGGTTGCCACATCGTTCTTGTTTACAAAGGCAATCTTATCGCCCTTTTCAACCCGAAAATTAATATCTTTTAAAAGAGTTTCGCCTTCACTGGTTTTACTGAGGTTTTCAGTGATGAGGATGTCGTTGCCGGCCTCTCGTTCCGAATCAAACCCCACGAACGGATACCGACGGGATGAGACCGGCATGTCACCCAGTTCTAATTTTTCTAGTTGTTTCTGTCTTGAGGTGGCCTGCTTGGACTTGGAAGCATTGGCACTGAATCGGGCGATAAACTTTTTTAACTCTTCGGCCTTGGCTTCATTCTTTTTATTTTGCTCGGATTGCATACGTCGGCTTAACTCACAGGAGCGTTGCCAAAATTCGTAGTTCCCGGCGTAGGTTTTTATTTTTGCAAAGTCGATGTCAGCAATGTGAGTACAGACTCGGTTCATAAAATGACGATCGTGGCTCACCACAATAACCGTGCTTTCAAAGGACATAAGAAAGTCCTCCAACCATTGAATGGCAAACACATCAAGATGGTTGGTGGGCTCATCTAAAAGCAAGATATCGGGCTGACCAAAAAGCGCTTGCGCCAACAAAACCTTAACCTTCTGGCTGCCGTCCAAATCCTTCATCAGCTTTTCATTGTCTTCGGCCGGAATACCTAAACCAGCAAGCAGGATACCCGCCTCGGATTCGGCTTCGTAGCCGTTCATATCGGCGAACTCCGACTCCAACTCCGCTGACTTAATACCATCCTCCTCCGAAAAATCCGGCTTGGCATAGATGGCCTCACGCTCTTTCATGATCGAGTGAAGGCGCTCATTGCCCATTAAAACGGTATCCAGAACCGTATGCTCGTCATAGGCGTTTTGATCCTGTTTTAGAAATGACAGTCGCAGTTTCCGATCTTTTTGAACAGTGCCCGTAGTGGAATCAACATCCCCTGATAGAATTTTTAAAAATGTGGACTTACCGGCACCGTTGGCCCCAATTAAACCATAGCAGTTTCCGGGGGTGAATTTGACATTCACATCCTCAAACAGCGTTCGACTGCCATACTTCAATCCTAAGTCCGTTGTACTGATCATGGATAGATATCCTTATTTTCATGGGTTTGAGCCTAAGAGGTAGTATAAAACTCAAAAATATTCAACCCTTGGCACCCGAACAGCGTCTTCCATCCTGTTGTTTTTTCAATGCCACCCCGATCTCTTACCCCCCTTGAGGAAGAGTGCTAGAAAGATCCTATGGAAGAACGATTAAACGATCTAGAAATTCGCATTTCATTTCAAGACCAAATCATTGAGGACCTGAACAAGGTGGTCATCGAACTGCGAAAAAAAGTGGAAAAAATGGAATCGCAGAATAAGAAGATGATCGAGATTCTGGACGACGCCAATTTAAAAGACCCGAGCCTTGAGGTCCCGCCACCCCACTACTAAAACTACAAATAAAAACCAGGACCTGGTGTTGCGCCCCCCCCCCCCGCCGGACGATTATCTTTTCAGATATAGGATATCGGATATCGGATCTGATGGCTGAGATTCAGTAGCTGGAGTCTGGTCTGAGGCCTGAGTTTAGAGATTTGAGATCCGATATCTGACCTCTGAGCACAGATATCAGTTTTCAGATTTGAGAGTCCACGAGGGCCGCCGCCGAGATCACGCGACTTTCATTAGCCTCAAAACTCTTTTTAACCTCAAGATAAGTGATCGTTGACGCATCCAAAGGATCACGCAACTGAAATTTCAGGTCCTGAGCCTGATCACCAAACATCGCTTGCAGATACTCATCCACCTCAACGATCTGGGGAGACTTTCCATAATCAAGATCCAAAACATAACCATCGATCAGTAAAAAGGCATGAAACTTCCAACCGACTTTTGATTTGCGGGCCCGTTGAGGTCGAATCGACTGGCCTTCGATTTGGTGAATAGCGTAGACAGTTCGCGCTTGTAAAATATCCCAATCAAAGAGCCCGGCGATGGCTTGACTTAAATTTAAGGTATTACGAGAACACCAGTCGTTCATATAGAAATCAATACCATAGCGCTGGTGGTAACTTGCAAATAAAGGAAACAAGCGCTGCCTTAAGTTTTGGATCACACTGGGGTGATTGATAATTTGAGAACATTGAGCCTTTGTAAAATAGGGCGCCCGTTTCTGGGAGTCGTTGGCCATGATATTGGCTTGGCCGCTGTGATCATGTCCGACTTGAAGGAGGATGTGACCCAGTTCATGGGCTTCCTCACTGTAGGAGCTTGCCGCTCCTGTCCGCAATCGTTGCGCCGACTGATAGGGAAACCAAGCTGTGTTAAAAGCCACGGGTTCAATATTGGGGTCCGGGTACAGAGCCAAAGGCAGAGCCGGTCCACTGGTGAAATTCTCAAGGTAAGTTGAAAAATAAAAAAGTTTGATAGGAGCCACCTGCTTAGCTTTTAAAGCCGCATGTCGAATTCCATCGTAGTGCCGTTCCTCAGACACGTAGTCATCGACCCGCAGTTTTTCTTGCGAAGGTAACCAGTCATGGACGTAAACATTTTGTACACCGACATTGCAAGTGGCAAGGGCCCTGTTGGCTCGTATTAAGCGCTCTTGAATTTCATGTTCCTGCCATTGGCTTTTCTCGGAAATATAAATGCTAACGTCTAATTGATAAGGCTGAGCCTGAGAGGGCTGCAAGGGCCAAACCTTTTTAAACGCCATCTCATGGGCGGCTGAGGTAAAAACCGAAAAAATGATGAAGATGAGATATAGAATACTGAGTCCCCCGCTTAGCTTGGGTCTACCCCAAGCGCGGAAGAACTAAAACAATGCCTATTGGCTCCTAAATATTTTATAAATCAGAGGATTTGAAGGTCAGTAATTTCTTTAGAGATTGGCACTTTATCAATCGATAAAGCGCACGTTCACAATGGAACAATATTGGGCGGCACCCGATCCGATCGCATCGACCATAATCTGAGCTGTGAACACATCACCCGCTGTGGACTGCGCATAAAGGTCATAAATAAGGCGACGGCCCGACTGTCCATCACTGGTTTCAATAGCCTGTGAACCAGAATGCTTACGCGTGAAGTACCCACCCGTAGCGACACGAAAAGACGCGACCTCTCCGTTCACCTCAGCCACGTAGGCAGCTTCCGAAGCCGCAATTGCGGCGTAACGCGCTTGTCTTTCACAATCATTGGCTGATGCGAAAGACGATACAAAAATAACGATTATTCCAAAAAGAATTTTGATCACGATCGACTCCCATATATCCTTGAGACTTTTCTACCATAAAATTCCACAAGTTACTGAAATCACCCGGTTACCTGTAAAAAAGTAAGGACTGTAAAGGTTTTGGTGTTTAAGAATTATTCACTACAAGGGGACCGACGGACCAGGCCTTCAAAAATCTCGCAGCCAAACCTTACAAATAATCTTAGAAAGGTCCACTGTTTACTGTTTTTTTATACCCTCAAGCTTTTTAAGGCCCATTAGATAATCTTTCAGTGGTTGAGCATCTTCGATGCCGTTGGATTTTAGAATAACATCAATGGATTTTTCGTTGCCTCGATGAAGAAGTCGATTGACGGTTCCTGCGAAGCGAGCCGTGGTCTCTCGGCTTGGTGAGAAGACGAAGAACTTCTGGTCTCCATATTTTTGATAAGCTTTGACGATATCAAAGAGAGTCTGATCATTTTTTTGCGACATATCCAGCTTTGAACATGTGACCTGGTACTCCTGGCAGAGCTCATCGATGGCCTGTTTGCGTTCAAGATCCTTTGCACTGTTTTCATCGTCGATGACTAAAAAATTGGAATTCCCAAAGGTTTTATAGTGGTCCACTTCAAATTCCGCGACCTCATTGGAAGTGTAAACCTGGGATTTATAGACGTAGATACTGGGATGCACATTGGTATCGCATGCGCTTAGGAAAAGTAATAATATGATCGCCGAATATCGAAGCATGAATCCCCCTGGTACGAAATGATTCAAGTCTAATACAAGGAAATTAAGACTCCAATGATTATATGATTTATTAATAGGGCAGTTTCTGAAATGGCACGCACCTAGCTAGCCCTTAGTCGATGTGCTGGTGAAATTTCATTCATTCCTATAAGTTTGGATATCTGAAAGACTGCAGTCATGGCATATCTAATATAAAAAAAAGGCAGTCGTCCTCGACTGCCTATTTTCTTTTTAAATTTTTATAGAGCTTAATCTTTAAGATCGCCGTAAGCCTCTTTGGCCTTACCTTTTTGCTTATCGACTTCACCTTCAACTTTTTTTGAATCGTTTCCGGTCATTTCTCCATAAGCCTTTTTCAATGATCCTTTAGCTTGGTCTTTCTTACCTTCTGCTTTTTCTTCGTTCACTGTAAACTCCTTTATATTAGTTAAGTTAATCAACAGCTCTAGGTATACCCAAAGATGTCTTGGAATTCGTCAACTGAACCATTAAAGAATTTGATCTTTTCTACACACTCAATAATTCAAACAACCTTGACTCAACTTCTCACGCTTCCCATTTTTGCTGTATGAATGCCACGTTGAAAGGAACTAAAACTCTAGCCACACTGTTTTGCCCTTATTCTTGCGAAAAAAAAGCCATCATTTGATTGCAAGACCGCGAGCACCAGTCTATTCGACGAATTCGACTAAAATATCACCAGCAAGTCTGCGTATCATCACTCCTGCCAAAGGATGATCCATCGCGCTTAGGTACCAAGAGTCTGTGAAGTAGTTCTCAAATTTCACGATGGGAAGATTTTTTTCAATTAAATCTATCGAATCTATCATTTGCGGATGCGTGGTGTTTTGGAAGCAATTGAATTTTTCGGTAAAAGCCAAAGCTTTATGGTTTTTGCTCACCAGTTGCCATCCATTTCCAAAACTCTTGGTAAAAAACTGAATCTTTAATCTCCTGAGTTGAGCCAGCGACTTTCCCCTTTTCAGGCACTGCTTAATATCAACAACAAACTTATGATGAGGCTCCGTGGCACTGCCATTTTTCCAATCGCTACGACTCGACATTTCGATGGTCACTTTAGACTTTTCCACCTGTACCACCTGGTAAGTCTCATACAGATAGGGGGCTTCCCAGGTTGTTTCGGATGAACTCTGCTGAGAATAAGCCCACGTCCACGTGCCCCCCACAAAGAATTGATTTTCATCGACGGTGGCCGCTTGTCCGAAAACCCCATTTGGTATCAACACCAGAATAAATATAAATGCTCGCAATTTTCCCCCATGCAGAGAACGCTTCATTGGCCCTTTAATTTTTCCTATCACGTCCTTACGACAGACCACTGCCGTGTAAAACAGGGAGGCCACGAACCCGCACACATAGAATAAACAAAAATATATTCAGAACTCAAAACATTTCGAGTTACCAAACGAGCCATCTATGGTTAGTTTTCAGATTCAAAGTCATTTGACTTTCAACGGCGGCGAGGAGTTCCTTCCGTTGATGTAAGCGTCTCGATTAACAGATTAATTAAAGCAATTAGGCGCGAGCGCGTCGAAAGCTTTTTTTCTTTTTGCGACCTTTACCGCCAAAAGAAGGCTTACCGCCTTTTTTACGAAATCCGCCTTTTTTACGGGGCTTACGATCTTTTTTCGAGCTTTCAGGAAGAAGATCAGGGATCTCATATTTTTTAGCAATACGGTTCCAGTCGCGATGCTCTTGCGGCGTCACAAAGCTGATGGCTTCGCCTTCAGCGCCATTCCGGGCGGTACGGCCAATACGATGAACATAATCTTCATCTTGCATCGGCAAATCAAAATTAATGACATGCTCGACATGGGGAACATCGATACCCCGGGCGGCAACATCGGTGGCACACAGAATACGGGTTTTACCTTTTTTAAAACTATTGATGGCTCGGTTTCTTTGCCCTTGGGTCCGTCCGCCATGGATCAAGTCAACAGCAAAGCCATAGTCCGACAAATACTGTTTCAATCGATCGGTGCGATGCTTGGTTTTTAAAAAGACAATAATTGAACCACTGCGGGTGTTTAACTCTTCAACAACGCATTCGTCTTTATCTTTAAACTCCACCTGAACGATGGTTTGTTTAATCTTTGCCACAGGACGTGAATTGTTCAGTGTCAAGGTCACGGGTTTATTCAGATACTGCTTAGCAAGTGATTTGACTTTATCATCAAGAGTCGCTGTAAAAAACGAGGTTTGCCTGTCTTTCGGAAGAAACTTTAGGATTTGCTGAAGCTGAGGGGCAAAACCCATGTCAATCATACGATCGCCCTCATCAAGCACCAAGTGATTCATTTTATGAATTTGAACAGTGTTTCGCTTGAGGTGATCGATCAAACGACCAGGTGTAGCCACCACCACCCGTGGCTTTCTTTGTAACGACTTGAACTGCTTACGAATGTCTTGGCCACCGACCAAGCGTGTGGTGTGAAACGTTCTTTCATCAGGCATTAGTTTTTTTAGAAACTCGGAAATCTGCTGTGCCAACTCGCGAGTGGGCGCCAAAATTAGTCCTTGCGAATGGGGATCTTCGATCAGATTTTTTAACATCGGGATAAGATAAGCTCCGGTTTTTCCTGAACCGGTCTCTGCACAGGCCATCAAGTCTTTACCTTCAAGGAGGATTGGAATCGCTTTGGATTGAATATCCGTGGGCTCGTGAAAGTTTATTTGCTCCAAAGAATGGGCAAGGGTGACAGGCAAATGGACATCAGCAAAATTCTTCATGGGGTATGGGCCTTTGGTAAATTGTTCTTTTTTGAAGAGAACTTAGCAAAATCCAGATTCCCTTGTACGGCTTCATACCCCTATCGCCGCCCCATGTCAACAGGCGCCTATTCAGATAAAACCTCTTTGATATAGGTTATTTACTGTTAGGAAAAAGGCCTTTTCCAGTAGTGATCAGGGTGCGGGCCCAATAGCTGAGAGTGTCTTCAGGACGGATCTCCAGGGCGTTGATCCGTCGTCCTTCAGATTCGAGGGCCTGGATCACATGATGAAGCGTTTTACGCGACTCGCGGGTATGCTGAAATTCGACACCAAATCCAATCTTATCAGCTGTTCGATGAAAAACCACACGCCCTTGCAAAGGAATAAGTTCGGCATCATCAACATTCAGGTCGATTTCGACAATTTGCTCATCCTTGGGGTAGATTTCAGACCGCAAGAACATACCGTTTTCAGAAATATTACCAACATCCCCCTGATGCTCTACGGGGTTGTGTTCAAACCGCCACGTCACCTTGTAGTCACACTGGTAGCGCGGTTTGATTTCCCACCACCGCATTCGACGATCAAAATAGATGTTACGAACAGCCGGCACCAAGAAGTAAACAACGACAGTGATGTTTACCAAATAAACAAGAAACAGAGGCAAAAACCCAATCGCGCCGCCCTTACTCAAAAAGCCGACATAGCTAAAGACAAAGAGGACGGTGATGGAAAGCAAGTAAACGTAAAAACTCCACCTTTTACAGGCATAAATCGACACAGCTGCAACAAATAAGGATGCAAACATAATCCAGTTTTTTTCAAGGTAGGCTGGAGTCATGGCCATAGCGAAATAATCACTCAAACTTCGATTCGCTAGTATGGCATTGATGGCAATATTGCCAAACGGTGCCAACAAATGAACCACCGCCAGTATAACTAAGCTCCAAGGACGTCGACGCATATTATAAGTGTAGGGTTTTTTAGGCCGATATGGCAAACCCTGAATGAAAAATTATTGGCATTTTCATCGATTAAAAAGACACCTGTGTTCCTTTGATCGAAAGCGCCTTTTTAACGACCTTCAAAGGATCTTTTGAATCACGCAACTCGATCACCAGCTGAGATTTTGGGCGCAGAAATTGGTAAGCCAAAACCTCTTTTGACCAAGCCAACTTCCATTTGTTGTTAGTTTGGCTCAAATAAAGTTGGACACGGATATTTTCTGATCCGGCACGCATGGCGGCTGACGATGTGCACTCGAATCCGCTGGAATCCACTAAATAATCTTTAACCTTATCATCGTTTAAATAAAAACTTTGCACCGCTTGATTGGCGATTGTTAATTGCCCTTTGTTCTCGGCATGGCAACTTTCTATTTTATTGTCGATCACGTCTTTGATGATTTTTGGATAGGACTCCCCGGCCCAAGCCGAAAAATTCAAAACAGAGAATATGAAAGCAAAAACAAGTTGGATCATGATCTTTTTCTCCCTCGGTTAGGAGCCCGTTTTCCCGGCCCTTTCTTTTTCGTCAGCAATGATTCTATCGAAAGCGGGTTCTTCAGGAAAATCACCCATCGATTCACTGATGTACTGGTACGTCACCTGCCCCTGCATGTTGACGACCACAACCCCTCCCAACTGCCAATGGGTTCCAGCGCGCTTGGTGTAGGCCACCTGCTTGTGACCTTGGCGAGTCATTTTCCAAATATTGACCAAGGTGGGAAACTGAACGACATAAAAAAAACCATGATAAAAACCAGCCGCCCGATAGGATTCAAGACTGGGATCGGTCAGCACCAAGGCCCCGTCTAAATTCATACTTTTCTTAAACTCGTTGATGTAATTGGCATCTCCGTTTCCAATAAACACGATCTGCCCCTGCTTTTCATATTCATCTCTGCGACTCCAAACCTCTTTGGCGTGGGCACGACAAGCAATACATGCAAAATGTCGCAAAAAAATAAGGATCGCCGGGCGCTTTTGCCACACTTGCCCCAGCTTCAGCTTGCCACCTTCAGGTGTTTGTACAACAGAGTTAGCCAAGCGGACGTTATCAATTTTAGGAACAAAAATTTCACTCATAGAACCTTAATTATTCCATAGAACGCCTGAATTGGAAATCTCTGAATCTGTGGACAAGTCGAGCAGGACCTTTGATAGGCGACGACCAGACTTATGTAGTTTTTGACACATTCAATCCTCCCCTTGTCGAATTATCGAAATCCATGTTGAATTAAATATTCACTGGCGCTAAAACAGTGGCCTAATAATCAACGGCAGAACTGTAACCGTTGGCAGGAAAACTCGTGAAAACACAAAAATTTTTTTTTATTGGTGAACGTCCTCAACCCTTTTCTGACTGGGAACAAAAATTATCGGAATCCGGTGACTTTGATAACACACGATTTGAAGAAATTTCTGAAGACCAAATTCAACCCGAAGATTCACCTTTAGTGATAGTCAGCGGCGGCGATGGAAGTCTCAACTACGCCACCAATTGGCTTTATGAAAAAAAATTACTGGATCAGGTCGTTGTTCTCTATCATCCTGATGGCACCGGCAATGATTTTGCCCGATCTGTAAACCTGAAACCGAAGGATCTTCAACAGAGTATTGAGCTTCTTGCTAAAGGTCAGCCGACCGAAATCTTTTTGGCCAAATTAAATGACAAAATACTGGTTAATATGGCGACCTGTGGAGTCTTCGCGCAAATCACTCCTGAGGTTGATCCTTCAGTAAAAAGTTTTTTGGGAAGTTGGAGCTATTATTTGAAAGGCTTGGAGAAGCTGACCGACTTGCAGTCTTTTAAATGCAGCTTTAAATCAGATAATTTTGATTTGCCAGACGAGAAAGTTTTTGGCTTTTTCATTGCGAAAAGTCGCTTTTCCGGCGGCGGCGTTCAAGTTTCGGCCAGTCAAAGTCCAACGAAAAATTCCACCGACTTCTTTTTAGTCAGAGAGATGCCGCTTTCGGAATTGGTTTCCCTAGGCATCGAACTCCAGAAAGACAACCCAGACTTGGGTGAGTTCAATGTCGTTTGCGAGAACACAAGAAATTTTTTGTTTGAATCCGAAACCCCTGTCGCCATCAGCCTCGATGGTGAGCAGATGGATTTAAAAAGTGGAGAACTCACTATGTGCCCACAAACTCTTAAAATCTACCTCCCCAGCTCTTTGCAAGAATAAGATTTCCTCAGCCTTTGAAAGTCTTTCGGTGGCGTGAGCGAAGATGTTCAACTATCGGCAAACCCGATCTAGAAACGGACCCCTACCCCAACTTCGGAACGCTCAACTCGCCGTCGCTTAAGTTCTGTAAATTTACAGTTTCAAATAAAAAAGAAAAAATCTCATTTTGATTCAATGTTGGTAATTTTGCCGGTGATTTCAACCATTCTGATACGTGATTTTGTATAGGCTTTAGGCACCTTGATTAAATGATTTCAGACCATGTTAATCTGGAAGCAATTCCTGGGGGGAAGTATGTTTCGGCTAATAACCAATCAGCGCGGTGAATCGTTAGTGACGGTGTTGATCTCCGCTGTTCTGCTTTTGGCTGTCGCGTCCATGGCCGCGCCAACAATTTTGAACTCCCTAAAACAACAACAGGCGAACAACGGTTCACCCAGCGTCTGTCGATCGGTTGCTCACAACATTATTAATAAAATTCGCGCCGATGGAGTACAGGGACACTTTTATCCAACCCGCGTCGATTCGGCGGGAACGCAATTAAACAGCTCAGGATGGCACCAAGGAAACACCAATTACAATCCCGATGGAGTGACTTCAGAATTGACTGTCAGTTCCGAGCTCTTTAGAGAAAGATGGCCCAACGTTCCGGCCGTCGATTTTTCCTCTGGTTCACCACCGTTTCGCAGTCACACACCTCGACTTATTCACTCTTCAATCAACGGATTGCTTGCCATCTACAATAGAGTTGCAGACGTTTGTGACCCAGGAGCACTCATAACAAGCTCTAACGAACTGGCCAATTTGTACCCCGGTGATGTGGTGGGAAATCAAAGTGTTGAAGCGACACTCGTTGTTCGCCCCTATGACTGGTCCACTCGTCAAATTCTCCCCTGCACCCGACCTCTAAGAATTCGCCCGTATGCCCGCCACGAACCGCCAATGGCTCAGCAAATGGGAATCGCTGATTTTTCAATGTATCGAGCGGATCGAGGTCTTGAAGTCGAAGTCCAAGTCACCACCCGACCAGCCAACGATCAAACCGCTGGTGAGCGTACCGTGTCTTGCGCCGTACAAGAAAAATTTGAATTTGACCGACAACCCAGAGAACCCAAAATGCCAATTCTAACGGCTAGTGGCGGAACCTTTACTTTTCAAAATGTTATGGACGCCGGCACTCACATGGTTTGTCGCTCAACCCATAACTTTATCACCAACCCGCTGGGGCGGGCTATGGGATCTGCCACCGGAGTCGGAAACCGAACGCCGTGGAGGCCCTGTGATCAACTCACTCTTTGCGGTGAATCAGGCAGCACCACTGTCATGCGCTCCACAGCGACGATTACAAAAAGATTCAATGTTCCTGACAACTGCGCGGCTTCTGTTGAAGTCAAAACCTTCGACGCTCTCGGAAACGTTTCCGACACTCAACCGGCCACGGCCTATGGAAATAGCACCAATGTCACCACCAGTTTTGATGAAAGTTCAGATTCCGGTGGTGTTGGTTACGAAGTGGGTGGCACGCAGTTTTCAACCGCTGCGGCGGCCGCGCAAGCGTCGGCCATCAGTGGTCTACCTGTGCAAACCATTGCTGAGGTAACTGTCGGCATGGACAGTTTGATGAATAGCGTTGCTGGGAATGTCAGCTCAGCAGGAGCGAGCGCCTCGGCAGCCGCTGGACACAACGCCGCCGCTCAATCTTCCTTGTCAGCGGCACAAGGGGCTGCGGCCTCAGCAACCGGTTCAACAACCAGTGCTTCCAGTGCTCGCAGCAGCGCCACCGCAGCACGCAGTGCCGCCAATGCCGCGCAAGCTTCGGCAACATCGGCGCGCGCCGAAGCGACAGCGGCTCGGGCCGCTGCTGATGCCGTCGCGTCAACAGCCGGCCCGTTGGGTGACGCGATTTCAAGCCCGGCTCAGGAAGCTGCGGAAGCGGCCGCCGCCGCAGCCGAAGCCGCAGCCGAAGCCGCCGAGGAAGCGGCTCGACTGGCCGCTGAAGCCGCCGCCGCCGCCGAACAAGCGGCACAAGAAAAAGAAGATGCCGAGGATAACGACAATGATGACGACTAAACGTTTTTTACATAATCAAAACGGAATGACTTTAGTGGAACTGATGGTCGCCACGGCTGCTTCCACTCTTATTATTCTTGGCGGCGCGATGCTCTTGTCATCGATACTTGAGGCCGATGCTTTCACTCGACGATCCGCCGACACTCTTGAAACAGCCCAAGCTTTGGAAATGAATATCCCCCACTACGTTGGCCAAGCCATCAACGCGCAGTGGACTGATATTGATATCACCAATATTGGCGGCGGCGCAGGTGAGATTCGCACGTTTCGATCCTCGCGTGATGCCGCTTTAGCAACCCCTCCGACCACCGTCGGTGCCTTCATTCGCGAAGCCGGCTACACCAGTTCGACCAACCCCGGCAGTGACTTGCGAGCCACAGGCCTCTACTTCAAAAATCCGACAGCCACCACACCAGGTATTCTTTTTGTCTCTTCATCGAACCCGGGAGCCGGCATCACCACTCTTTCCTCTCGCAACGCCGAAATGTTTTTCGACAACATCGTCGAATTCGAACTCTCATCGGGAGGTGTTCCTGTCGATGCCGGTGATACCGTTCGTATGGTTGAAATGAGGGTTGTGTTTCGAAAATTTCGTTCCAGTGAGCAATCAGAATGGCGCTGGTGTCCGACTATGGAAATGAACACAACCGCCGAGTGTCGGAGTGGCGCGCAGTACACTGATATAACCAAGCTCATCAACATTCCACTACGAAACAATGTGGTGACAAGTAACTTTGAAGCCGAAACCGGCTCCAACTTAGAAGAAACGGTCTACGGAGATGTTTACTATTATCGTGCCGGCGGAGGAGGCCAATAATGTTTAGCCAATTCTTAAACAACCAAAAAGGTTCGATGTCTCTGGTCTTAACTATTGGAGTTGCAGCTATCAGCGGAATCGTCATCTTCCAAATGTCTTCAACCTTTGGAACTTTAAACAACCAACAGAACCGGCAAAAATCTCAACTCAACTCCTCCAAACAGCTTTTAGAAGTCAGTCGAATGATGAAAAAAAGTCTAACCATGGGTCAGCTCGACCCAAGCTGCGCCAGTCAATTCGACGGTGATAAATTCGAACCAACCATCGTCAATGGTCATACCTTCTGTTTTCCTAAGACTGGGGGACTCTGCGCCACCGATTCTGAAACCGGACAAAGACTCTGTGTTTCAACCAACATAGCCGCCTTACAAATACCAGTCGCAGGAACTCTACGCCGACCTTCAGCCATTGAAATCCAATCGGATGAAGAGTATGGCAGCATGTCTCAACGCACTGAACAGAGTCACTACTCCTCCATGGTCAGCGCTCGCCATACAAGAATTCGTGTTCCTAGCAGCGGCAACAAACTATGGCGTAATTGTGATGGAGCTTCTGACATTTGCCTGCGCTTGGTGATCTGCGAGGACGATTCCACGGACTGTGAAATGCATGGTGGCGAACGTTTTCAGGTTATAAACCTTTCGAGTATGTAAAAAAGGGCCTGCGTGAACAGGCCCTCGGATGAGCTAAGAAGTAACAACCTCTAGATTTATTAAAACACCGTGGGAGTGACCGGCATCCACAGATGACTCCACTTCAAGTTCTTGATCAATCAACAACGCCAACAGCATCTCTTGATTTAAAGACACACTGTGTGGATGCCCACTCTGCCCTTGAATACTGATCTCTTGGTTTTGACCCTGTTTGGTTTTTGACAACATCTCGACCACATCACCAATACTTAAACTCAGTGCGTGTCCATGATTCGAGCTGATGGCCGCATCGATCAGAACTTGTTTGTCAGCTTCCATGGCCTGAGCACTGAAAGGTAAGCTGAGTGCCAATGCCGTCGCCCCTGTGGCTTGAAAAAATCGTCTTCTGTTCATATTCCCTCCCCCTCGGATTGCTAAAGAACCAGAATTTGACTTAAACTAGCTGCGGCGGACTTGTTTCTCAATACCGTTTTTGCTATAGCCCTTATAGGAATTACGTATGGACATTCGAAACATCAAACGATTTTTAGCTCTATCCGACCACAAAAGCTTTTCTAAGGCTTCGGAATTCTTAGCAATCTCGCAGCCCAGCCTAACCCGTGAGATCCAAAAAATGGAAGAAGAGGTCGGCCGCCCTCTGTTTGTTCGTATGCCCACTGGCGTCGCCCTGACTCCCACAGGCGAAGTTTACCTATCTTCGTTTCGCAAGGTGGTTCAAGAATTGGAACAGGCACAGATGGCTTGCGAAACTTTAGGCGAAGAAATTTTCGGTAAAATTAATTTGGCTGTTCACCCTATTTTAGGACGAACCGTGGCCCCCTTACTGGAATCGGTGTTGGCCGATCAACCGGCAGTGCATCTGTCTTATCAGTTCATGAATTCTCGCTCTGCTATCGAAGCGGTCACCGAGTACCGTTGTGACTTTGCGGTGGTGGCCTCAACCTTCAGTCACTCTGACATAAAAAAAGTTAAACTTTGGGAAGAAAATATTGAGCTTTATTCCGCCTCTGGAAATTTTGAACAAACTATTTTTGTTAATCAGACGATGATAAACGCAGAAAAGATTCTAAAGAAGTTCAAAAAACATCGCGTGCGCTGGGTCAACGACTACGATGTGTTGATGGCGATACTCGAGAACAACAAAGTCATGGGACTGCTCCCCAATACCTTAAAAGTCCAAAACTCAGACCTTAAAAGTTTACAAATCTTCAAACCCTCGTTTGAGATATCTCTGATCTTCCGTACTGACCTCGAAAAAACAGCCGCCCATCAGTGGCTGATACAGTCTTTGAAAGAAAAATGCGCCTCCCTTTAACAATTTTTCTTATTGTATTTTTAAGCGGTAAAGGGTGGGCGGTTGTCCCTGAGTACGAGCATCTTAGCGAAGATGAGAAGACAGAGGTCAATCGTCCCTCATTGATCGGGTCAGAATATGAATCGGATCGTCTGACCTATCAATTTCTCTTGCCTTGGACGGAGAGTTGGCTCAGCAATAACAATGTTTTTCAGTACACCGCCGGCAGCTTGGGGCCGACCCGTTTTTTCACTCAGGGCCGTTTGCGTATGCGCAAACAGCTCAATGAATGGTTTGATTTTCAGTTAACCTATGTTGATGTCGGTTCATTAAAGCAAAGTCGAAGGTCGTTGATATTTGAGTTTTATTTGAAGCCAACTTCGTGGTGGCACCTGTCTCTTTATGGCGAACCTTCAACATTGAAGAAACAAGACGATATGGGGCTTGCTAGTACCATCTTGTTTTCAGACCAATCCAATCTTCGCCTCTACTATACCTGGGTCGACTTCTCCCATAACAAGCGTAACGAAGGAAGCGATCGCTACACCAAACAACCTGCGAGCCTTGGCGCCATTTGGCGTTGGTTCGATTCTGGGTCTTTTATTCAAGCCAGTGTGCGCAAAGATCTGCAAACACAACAGGTCTTCGAAAATGGCAGAGTTTATAACTACAGTGGTTTTCAACTGCAGTGGCAATCCCGACATCAAATGGACTCCAATGGCGACCAGTATCTTCAAACGGAATTCAATGTTTTACAATCCAGCGAAGAGGATACTGAAAAGGTCATTAATTCGGAAGGGGCCTGGAGCAATCAAACACTTGACGGCCTGGTGCAAATTCAACGGCCCCATTCCTGGCTTCGACTTTATGGTTTGCGGGCGCTTTACAGCCATTGGGATTCCCTACAAGGCGGTGTTATTCACAATGATCTGCTGCCCCATTTCTGGGTGAACCCCTGGGGCTTTACTTCGTTAGAGTCCCTCCATCACTTGGATTTTGGTTACGAAATGACTTGGCATCGCGCCCAAGGGCCCAAAGTTTTTCGCAGCACTCTCGATCGGGATAACGGTCTTGAACACCGAATGAATTGGCGCTACCGGATTGTCACCGATCAGACCACTCACTTTAACCTTCTTCTCACATTTGATTTAGACAAGTTCGGGAGTGGAGAGACCTGGGAGGGTGGCTCGATTCAATTCGCGACCCAGTTTTAACGTCAAATTCGTTTCCTAATATCAACTTTTCGACAGCGACAGTCTCAAAATGATCCACTTGGATGCAAATCTAGAGACCCTTGGCATTGTGTTTTAAAATAAAAGATGAGGATTTAATTTAGGACCGGGGGAATTTATGATTCGCAACCTACTTATTACATTGCCATTTATTTTTGGCCTGTCACAGCCCGCATTTTCAGCTCATCATGACGATCATGCCGGCGTGAAAAAAACCAAAGAAAAAGATTCATCCACTAGCAAACCCAATCCCAAGGCTGAAGCTGATGCCGCTCTCAAAAGGGTTGAGGCCATGACTCGCAAAGCGCGAGGCCAGGATCCCAAAAAAGATAAGAAAGACAAAAAAGCAAAAAAATAGTCTCGTTTTTGCTTTTCAATTTGGATTTTGTTGGAAGCTTTAAAAAAGAAAGCCCGCTTCCGGCGGGCTATTGAAATTGAAGTGAAATTGAAACGAACGATAGCTCGTATTGAATAGGTCAGTCGACAAACCAATCCGTTGGTTGGTTGGGCTTTAAGCCACCCCCAAACTGGGCCTTAAGCCTAAAATGCGGCTTTGGGCCGCCCCCAAAAACTCGGCCCAAAACCTTGAGGATCCGCTTCGGACCGCCCCCAAACTCGGTCCCAAACATCCCCTTCAACACCATTAAAGATACTGAAATACTCTGTCTAAAGCCATCGATTCCACTGACAGTAAATCCTGTAACCTGTCAAAATGACACGTTTTTTTGACAGATATCAAGGAATCTGTCGAAAACCAATCCCTGGGTCCCTGATTTTTGGGGCTTTGAATGTAAGGACCAGAGTCGCTGATCCAAGCCAGCCGGTCGTTGGATTTTGTGAAGAACTGTGACACCATTTTTCTATGGCCGCTGAAGAAAAAAACAAAAAAGATGAGATTTACTGGAAAGTTTTGAACTGCGCTCTTGAATTGGAATTTAAGAAAGGGCACCTCAAATGGACAATGACCGAATTGTCGAGAAAAAGTAAAATCACACGTTCGTTGATCTACTATTATTTTGGTCGCTCAAAAATGAGTATTCTCCAAGCCGCGGTCGCCATCATTGGTGAAGAGTTCATTGGTCTTTCTGAAGAGCGCATGGAAATGTGGAAACGCGGAGAGTTTGAACAAGGAATGATTGAGGCTCGCCAGTTTTACGAGAGAATGCCCTATCTCTGCGCCTTCTATTTGAATTATCGAGAAAAGCCGAATGAAATTGGTGATGCCCTTAGTAAAATAGAAAAAGCTTTTCATCGAAAAATCCAACAAATCGCACCGACCGCCAGCAAAGCGCAAATCAACACAATTTTCGCTGTTTATTTTGGGGTTGTTTACTCGCCCAACGTCGGCTCTGAGGAAATAAAGATTTTTACAACTTTCATGACCGATATCTTCAAAAAACTTCGGTAGGTCTAATTTTCTTTTTCTGAATTTTTAGAACCCACTTCGTCGACCATTTCATTAAAGGCGCTTTCTACGTCTTTAAAAAAATCACCTTTACGAAGAGTGATATGATGAAGCGCTTTCTGCGCTTTCATGGCATCCAGCTCGGTTTTCATTCGGTAGAGGGCGCCGGCAGCACCGTGAGTAAAACGCAACCCAACAACTACAAAAACTAAAAACGATATAGCGAAGGCAACTCCAATAAAACTGACAACGTAAAACTCTTGCAGCCCGACCAGCTCAAGGAGTGTGGAGTCCGATGGAAGTTCTGACTTTTCGATACCAATTCGGATCTGCTTAAATGCAAAATAAATCGCATAGTAATTTACAAAAGCCTGGAAAAAACCAAAGATCACAAAGATGGCAATGAACTTTCCCTGAAAGTCTGGATTGATAAGGAACGACGATAATTTACGTTTGTTTTGCATACATCTATGTTATCCATTGAGGCTTCAACAGACAAAGAATCATAAGGTGGCACGGCGTTAGGACCTTTGTCACAGGGAGGCCTATGGAAATTCAATGTCTAGAGAGTCTAACCCCTGAACAGTGCCAGGAAATCGAAAACTTAGAGAAAAAAGTTTTCCCCAACAGCTTTCGTGCCGGTCATTTTGTTAATGAGGCTCCCCAAAAAAGGCAATTGCTGGCGCTATTAGGATACCAGGATTCCCAATTGATGGCCTATAAAGTGGGATACGAGCTTAAATCGAAATTGTTCTATAGCTGGGTCGGAGGTGTGCATCCGCAGTATCGAAAACAGGGATTTGCCAAACAATTGATGCAGAGGCAGCATCAAATTCTACTGGAGAGAGGCTACAAAGCCGTGCAAACCAAAACCCGCATGGGCTTCCGAGGAATGTTAATTTTGAACCTAAAAACTGGCTTTGATATTACCGGGGTTTCGACTAAGCCCCACGTTCCCGGTCTCATCATACAGATGGAAAAACCTCTGCTTAAAAAAGCCTAGTAACCGGCTCCCACCATTTCCGGATCATCGCCTTTAAGAATTTTTCGCATTTTATAACAACGCTGATTCTCGAACAAAGCGGCCTGCAAAGTCTTGACGACTGGAAAAGATAGATCTTTCTCGGCCGCCAAATACTTGGAGATTTGTGTCGAACTTTTTTGGTCGCAAAAAGTGGGAACTAAGGTCTCAGCAAACTCCGAGGCAAAATACTCTTCGCCACTCTCTGAGATTTTAGATAGGTTTTTATAAAACGAATCAACAAACTTTCTGTGAAAATATTTTTGTTGTGATGGGAAAAGACCGGCCATTATCGTTCGTAAGGTTCCAAAACTAAGCTCTTCTTTTTTAGCAAGCAATCGCGAAAACATTTTCTTTTTATTTTCTAGGGATGGCTCCAGTGATTCCGCCAAAAGGGCTTTCAACTCGCCTCGTTTTGACGAATCACGTTTTTGTTCAGATGCCACAAGCTTAACCGCCCCCTTGTAATTATGAGCGACCAATGTGTTTAAAATATCCCAGCGTAGATCCTGACCCACTTCAAAGTTAATCGGTAGTCCCGAGCGATGTCTTTTCACCACTTTCTCTAGAAGCCGCAAAACTTTTGGACTTTCTGCGACCTGAACCAAGTAGCCAAACCAATGTCTTTGCACAATTGGCTCATCGATACTTTCGTACATCTTGGTGATAATAGCCTGCTCGAAAAACTTCACCCAGACTTCCCTTTTTGAAACCCAGGGTTGTCCGGCGTCAGGAAAGTACTCTTTCAAAACAACTTCGACGTTGTCAAAAATATCACTTAAAATATCCAAGTCTTTTTCTACCAAACCGTTGAACTCGACAATTTCTAAATAGCGGTTCATACTCATCTCTTGGTTGAGCACCATAGCCCAGAGATCCGACCAAATCACACTTCGAATAAATGGATCTTGTAAGGTCACCAAATTGGCCTCGATATTTTGCAAAGACTTCTTATCAAAGTTGACCACCACATAATCGTGATCCTCATAATTTGGATAGACGATGTCTGGACACAAACGACCTTCCATTTTTTTAACCCTTGTTTGCCCGCCGGAATATTCCACAGCTTGCGTGGCGTTCAGCTTGTACAACCCCCCGCTGCGCCGAAATAGGGCCAAGCGAGTTTTATGAGTTCGCAGCGTCGGATGCTCTTGGGTTCCTGTTTGATAAATTTCAAAATGATCGATGCGTCCACGCTGGCAGGTAAAGAAGACTTCGACCTGATTTAACATTTCCGTTTTTAGCCAACGCTGTTCCCAGCTTTGCAATTGTTTGCCGGAAACTTTTTCCATTGTCGCCATAAAATCCGCGAGAGTCGTATTCTGAGTGGCGAAATCAGTAAAATACTTTTTTAAAGCCTTGCGATAGGTTTTCTCTCCCAAAAGGTACGACAATTGCTTTAAAACCGAAGCCCCTTTGCCGTAGGTGATTGAATCGAAGTTGGCAAAAGCGGCTTGAGTGTGGGCACAGCCCTGGGCAATGGGATGGGTCGTGGCCGATTGATCCTGACGATAGCTCTGCTGCTTTCGACTGTTAAAGATCTTCCAAGCTTCTTTGAACTCGGTGACTTCTGATAAACCCACATAAGACGAGTAAGTTGCAAAACTTTCGTTCAACCAAAGGTCATCCCACCATTTCATTGTCACCAGGTTTCCAAACCACATATGGGCCATTTCATGAAACAATGTCGTTGCCAACTTTCGTCTTTGCTCACGGGTCTTTTCACCTTTAGTTACAAAGCGATCTTCATTGAATGTCACGGCCGCAACATTTTCCATTGCTCCGTGATTGAAGTCTGGCACCAAGACCTGGTCGTATTTGCCATAAGGATAAGGATAAGAATAGTAAGACTCAAAAAAATCGAAACCTTGCTTAGTCCAAGTAAACCAATCTTCTGTCTTCACAAATGAAGCCAGTGATTTTCTCGCGAACAGCCGCAACGGAATTTCATGGTTTTTTGTTTTGGCAACATCTTCCCACACCTCATACTCACCAGCATGTAAAGAGTAAGTATACGTTGAAAACTTCGCCGATTGTGGAAAATACCACATCTCATATTGGCCTTTATCCACTTTCTCGGTTTCTCGGGTGGCTGTGATAACATGCCATGCCTTTGGGGCGAGAACTTGCGTGGTGTAACGGGCTTTTAAGTCGGGTTGATCGAAGCATGGAAAAAGTTGGTTGGCATGGTAGGGTTCAAAATTCGAATAGAGATAAACTCGGTTATCTTTTACATCGACGTATTTATAAAACCCAGCGCCATTTTTCGAGTAGGCATGAGTGTAGTTAATAAGGACAGAATTTTTACCAAGCTTCAAAAGCTGTTCAGGCAACTCAATGTAAAAACCGTTATACGAAGGTGAACTGATTTGCTGACCATTGATAGTGATGTCCAAGACCTGGCCACTGACAAAATCCAAACTAAGAAACATTTTCTCTTTCAAAGTAAAATGCACGGCAGCTGTTCCAGCAAATGACTTTTCGCCGGTGAGATCAAACTTCAGTTGATAGGTAACGTCACTAATATTTTCACTGCGCTCGCGAGCGTATTCTTCGGTCAATAAAGCTTTCAGTTCACGTGGAGGTTTCTCTGAGTTAAAAAAGCTGCAAGAAACCAAGCTTGCGAAGACGGCAATCCATATCAATATTTTCATGAGGCTCTCTCCCAAGGGAAATTTACGCAGGACATCAGCACCCGTCAATCATGGATTTCCTTGAAAACGGCAAGTTTTCCCTGTTTTCCATGCCGATGAAATATTGCGGCGCAAAAAAAATCTTGGAATCTCAGCAGCCTCCGACGAGAATGAAAACATGACTGAAAATGATATCAATAGAATTACCGTCGACGATGTTTGGGCAATGATTTTAAAATCTTGGGAACTGGCTAAGTTTAACTATGGACTGACTCTTACTATCGGCTTTTTCATCGCTTTGGGGGCTTTTCTTTCAACGATTCCTTTTCTTGGCCCTTTCCTTGGTGGTTTGGTGAGCGCCTTGTCTCCGCTGATTTTTTTAAAGGCGGCAAAACAATGGGAAAATGGACACGCAAGTCATGTTAATGAACTGGTCGATACCGTCAAAAACCGCCCTTTGCTAGAAAAAATGCTGCCTCTGATGCTGATCCAAGCCGCGGCTTACGCTGGCCCACAATTGATCGCACAAATTCCCTACGTCAACGTGATGTTCGGATGGATTGGTCTCTTCACACTGCCTATCAGTTTGGTTGTGAACGTCGCCTTCCCCATTCTTTTCTTCAATCAAAATCTTCCTTACCAAAAAACAATTTCTCTAGCACTTGATGGCATTATTAAAAACATCGGACCCTTTGCGTTTGGCGTGCTGATTCTAATGGGACTGTTGATTGTCAGTACTATTTTGTTTGTACTGCCATTGTTTTTAGTCGGACTGCCGATCTTTTTTATTTTCCAGTATATTTGGTACCGTGTGATCTATGAGGACCTCCGAGTCGAAGTCCCCGACCAAGCCATTATTTGAATTTTGCGATGGCTTTAAATTCAACCGCTATCGGAGTCGGCAAAGCGCCCACCTCAACTGTGGTACGACAGGGCCCTGTCTCCACCGAGAAGTATTCACCGTAAACTTTGTTAAAAGCCTTAAAGTCTCTTTCCATGTTGGTTAAAAAACACTGAACGTCGACTAGATCTTCTAAACCAAGGCCTGAATCCTTTAATACCATTTCGATATTCTTAATCACCGCATGGGTCTGAGCCGCAGCGTCGTGGGATAAAACATTACCGTCAGCATCAAAGGCCACCCCGGGAATGGAATTGCTGCCACGAGTTCGCGGCCCCACTCCTGAGAGAAATAAAAATTCACCCACTCGTCGGGCATGGGGGTATGATCCCACAGGCTCTGGAGCTGTTTCACTAATGACTCGACTCATTTTTCACCTCACCATTGATGGTCTTGATAGTTGAAATACCAACGATCATGATCGGGATCCCACTCATCCCAAGTCGGTACTTCTTCAATTTTTGAAACTAGGGAATCCGGTACAATACCCGGAACCACAAAGGCCTTTTGTCTCTTCAGTGGATAGGGATTTCTTAGCTCCATTCCTAAAACACCCAATATGGAACGGGCCACATACCAAGTGGCTTGTGGATTCCAACCATGGGCAATTTTAATCACCACACCCAAACCGTCGGGATAATCCGGATGCTCAATCGCCATTCCCAAAAGACCGTCCGCCCCCTCTTTGGCAATGACACGACCTTTGCAAGATTTAATCACCGTGGTGTCCAAACGATTGAATCCACCAATAAGATCGGGTTCACGAGTGAACGCCTCCCAAATCCAATCCTCTTGTTTTTTCTGCGCTAATTTTGCATAGCACTGAGCCAACTCATTGACCGTCATCGCCACTGTTGGCAGGCCATCACCATCACGGGCAACCCGCTTGGCTTCGTAGTCGGGCCCTAAATACTCTTTGACCACTTCAAGGAAAGCTTTGAACACAGGGTGATTTGGTAAAGTATATCCGGCCCGATTCCAGCCTTTCAGTCGACACCCTTTTAATATCGCCGCATGATGTCCCGATGAGTTGTTATACCATCGGCGCGGGCGGCGGACTTGTCGACCAAATTGCACCAATGGGAGATCCAAGGGTGTGAGCATCAAGCCCCACTCGCCTTCACTCAATAAACTTTGAGCCGCTTCCACATGCTGAGCCGTGCCGTTGTGACTGGCTAAAGAAATAGCTTTTTGTTTCCAGTCTGTGACTGCAGCCAATTCCTCAGCAAACACTTTGATATAAAAAGGCTTCATCATCGAACGCCCGTAACACAGAACGTTTCCACCCCAAGCATGAATTTTCTGGTCACCGCTGTACCACGACACAGCACCATGAATGGTGTTTTCACTGACTCCATTGCGTCGAAAATCGACAAGGGGTTCCCATTCTACATCGCGACCGGTGGGCAGATCTGTTTTCTCTCCTAAAGGACTGGAAGGATAGACTTTCACTGCAATGGCTCCTCATCGCGACCAAAACCATCGCCCGATTCCTCTTGATCACCAGCTAGCACATTGCGATCGCCCTGAAAGACTTCGACATTGTCTTCGTCAAATTCTAGGTCCGGCGCCGGTTGTGCGGTGGGCGTCAGGCCAATTAAGGCCGCCCCCGTACCTTGTACGGGTTGGTACTCATAGACCTCACCCTCGTAAGCATTGGTCTCTCCCATCACCGAGGCCAACCACCAAAAAGGCTTATAATTGACCACCTTTTTAGTAACGCGGGCTTCGCGGTGAAACTGTCGTGACAACTGCGAAACATCTTCCAGTCGGCCTTTTTCTAAAAACTCAATAAACTTTTGGTTCCACTCTTCATCTTTTTTAGAAGATATAGCGTCCTCACATTTTTCAGGCTCAACAATGCTATAGCGGTTGGAAAGGCTGGAAATAGAAATCACTACAGCTTTTCTGTTGGTTCTTTGAAGGGCGTCTTTGGCACCCTTACCTAAAATAATCTGTTCGGCACGGTCCGAGTAAATGTTGCTAGAGACAATACAGGATTTGAACTTGTTGTTCGGATCGAGAAGTTTCAGGCATACCACAGAGCCCGTATCGATGGGAAAGCCCTCATAAGCCGTTAATCGCGATTTTAAGCCGCGTTCAATATTGGCTTGGTTGTAGGCTTTGGCAAATTCGACATCGGTTGAAAATTCGTAAGGAATACTTCCCAAGTCGTGCCATTCATCATCGACAAGGGTCCAACTGGGATTGGGTAAGGCTTGAATTTGGTGCCCCAAAATACTGGCCCAGTAGGTACTGTAAATTAAGATCAAGTCGGGATTCAGAGCTTCCACCTCTTTGGCGACGCGATCGTAGGCCTGGCGCAATTTTTTCCAAGCCGGTCGCCCGTCGGGCTTTAATAATGGATGAGGAAGTCCGGGCAAAACAAAACCCTTTAAAACATTTTTGCAGTGAGCTTCGGTGTATTCAGGAGTTTTTAAAGCGTCTTTCATTGCCCCCTCCATTCGGCCACCACGTTGCCGGTTCCAATAACGGTTCCATAACCATGAATTTTGGCTGGTGTGGTCGGCATGCCCATAGCCGAAAGCATCCACATCAAACCGCCGCCGTCACACTCACTGATAGTTTGCTCTGTAAAATCAGTCATCACATCAAAAATTGTCTGCACGTCGCCTTTTTTCATTAAATCAATCATTTTCATATCCCATAAATACTGACCATGATGATAAATATGCTCTTGGCTCATGTCCTCGGGAATTTCAGGCTCCGTGATAAAATGGCGATGGGACAAGCTGTGACTCGCTAACAAGACCACCTTTTTACCCGATGCCTCGATTGCCTCACGGGTGGCTTCGCCGAGCTTTATCATTTCCTCTTGCATCACATCCATAGAGAAATAAGCGGAACGGCCGACACTGGATATCCCGATAATCGGTTTGTCCCACTCTGGTCTCGTCATTTGTAAAGCTGTGATGGTTCCATAATCGATGCGAAAATCGGGATTCTCCATCATCTTAACGATCATTCCTTTTTCTTTGGCGCGATCGTGAATACTTCGCGCCAAGTCCACGTCCACTTTTAGATCATAATGAAATCGAAACAGATGCGGAAAAATCGGATCCACGGAAAGGGATTTAAATTCCGGATACCCAAGAAAATGAGTGCCAATCTGAGTTCGCCAGTGCGGTGAATGCACAAGAAGAACATCATAGTCGATCTCTTTTAAAGAGTCTCTCAGGCGCTCATAAGCCCACCTTAAAGTCTCCCAACCACACTCCGATTTCGGTTCATTTTGTGGCGGGTTTTCCCCGTACACAAGATGAGGCGGATGCGGAGCCATACATCCAGCAACAATTTTTCCTTTTGTACTCATGGTTCGGCACTATAAATCCCACAGGTCTTAAAGTCCACCTGAAAACCTTTTGGTGAATTTCGCTAACTACTTATAATGTCTTGGATTTATTAAGCTTCACCGAACGGAAAGGGGCCTTGAGGGCGGTCAGCAAGTTAAGGTGCTTCTCACCTCTGACTCCGAAGATCAAAAATTCTTTGTGCCGCACTTGGTAGAACGTGCCAAACAACTGATCCCAAATCGACAGTGCAAAACCCAGATTTTTATCGTGGTGCTTTTCAGCTCGACTATGATGAATCTGATGTTGTGCTGGGCTAACGAAAAAGTAATTCAACGGTCCAAAACTAAGCCAAACATGGGAGTGACGCAAATTGCTTCCTAAAAAGTTAAAGGCAAAATCCAAGGCATTAACACCAAAAATCGCGAACGGTCCAATCACGGATTGGGTGGTAAAAAGAAACACACCCGAAATCAAACCAATAACGAAAATTCGCCGAAACGCCGATACTAAACTTTCTATGGGATGGGTGCGGTACAAGGTGACAGGAGTCATAACTTCAGCGGTGTGGTGGACCTTGTGAAAGCGCCACAAAAAGGGAATTTTATGAAACAGATAGTGCTGAAAAAAACGAGCAAAATCCAACACCACAAAACTGACAATGGCGTAGGCTAAAAGGCCTTCTTGGTAGCTAACATTCCAAGCCTGATGACTGGGCCAACACGCCACCAGCTGGCGCATCACCACCTTCGAAACCCATAGGGAATTGACAAGAACAAAGAAAAATAAAAAGGTTCTCAGGAGGCTGTTAAAAACTAGGAGCTGAAAATCAACTCGGCTGGATCGATGAAACCAAACCTTGGGGTTTATTAAATTTTCAAAGGCTTGCAGACCACTGCCGCCATTTTGTCGATACAGAACTAAAACGCCAATAAGCACTGATGAAAGCAGGTAAATAAAAAACAGGCGTTTACTTGGATCCACCACAAAGAAAAACGGCTCTAGCCAAGCATCAAAAGAAGACATGCTCAACTCCTACAAAAGCCATAAAAGGGCGCCCGGGGCGCAATCCGAAAGGTCGATTGGAGACCACATACTCTTCATTCGTAATATTATCCAATCGCAATCTTAGTTTTGATCGAGGAGTGAATGACCAACCAACGGCGGCTCCGAAAACGGTGCGCCCAGGAATTGTCCGTCGTCCGCTGGCCACGGCTTGATCGGCCATGTCACCAAGATAATTCGCATTCAGATAAGTGGACCAATCTTGCCACTCCCAACCGACCACCAAATTGCTTTGCCAATTGGGAATATAAGGTATGGGATCACCACTGGCGACGTCACCATTCCCCCATTCAGGCAGGGCCGAAGAAAAACTATTTTTAAACTGAGCTTGACTGTGGGTGAAGTTCCAACGAATTGGAAAGTTCATAGTTCGAGTCTTCAGGTCAGTTTGTAAAAGAAACTCCACACCCCAAACCTGGGCCTCACCGCCATTAAAGCTGCGATCCAATTCCCCCACCGTGCAGCCCCCTGACTGGGTGCACGTACCAAGAAGATTCTGATAATCACTGAGGAACCCAATCAACTCAAATCCCAATCGGCCGGTGTGACGTACCCCCAACTCATAATTGATCGCTTCCTCTGGTTTTACACCTGGAGACTGTCCAGGCCCCGTGGGAGTGAAACCTTTGTTTACACCAGCCAAAAAACCGGTTTTCGCAAAGGTTTGGTGAAATAGACCCAAACCGGGAGCCAGAATGTGGTCTGCCGATTCACTGCTTGTATTATTAAGATAGCCGTTAAATTCATATTGAATATCTTCACCACGGACAATGGATTGAATGGTTAACTCTTGCCACTGCGCCTCGTAAGTGAGAGCCAGGGTGTTGGCTGTAGCCGCTCCCTTATTGAGAGCCGTCACTTGTCGGTCACGACTGGTGTCTTCCACTAGGGTCCCCGAAACCATATTAAAAAAATCGGACTCATGAAATCGATTGATTTGATCTTGATGAAAACGATAGTCCAATTGAAAATTGTGATCCCAAGCAAAGCCGGAAAGTTCATAGTCGGTATGGAACTGAACTCTTTGGGACAAATACTGCCGCTGATTATTCCCTAGATCTAAAACATCACGATCATCACTCAAAGCCCCCGAATCGGCTTGTCCCGAGACCACTTGATAATAATAGTTATTGGCTGCTAAATCAGGGTTGTTCAGAACTTCGATTATGGATTGTGATGGATTGTTAGGATTTGTTCCAGCAAAACCGTTCAACTTGTACCAAGAACGCTTGTACCGGTGACGATAAAGTGTCAATCGATGACGAAGGTTATCGATCGGACTGATCGCGTAGCTCAAGAAAAACTGATTGTGAACCCAATCCATTTCATCCCGTTCGGTTCCGGGATAACGGTAGTAGGGATTGGAATTAAAATCTTGTTCGGTCAACCCAGCGTAGGTCTCGTTGGACTTCTCGTCAGACCAATTGAATTTAAAATTAAGGTTCTGATCTTTTGTTACAAAGTACTTATCCCAGCGAAACGTCAGGTTGTTACGCTCGAAGCCGGTATCATCCCGATTGTCCAATTCTTTAAAACCTTCAGTCTTGGTGTGGTTCAGGTCAAAACTAAAATCTCCGTAGGTGGCGACGCCGGCCGAGAGATTGTACTGCTGAGAATTGTAGTTGCCAGCTTGAACGCCCAGCCGCAACCCGGGCTCATTCATGCGAGTGATTAAATTCAACGCCCCGCCAATGGAATTCGGCCCAAAGGCTGTGGATGGCACGCCTTTGAAAATCTCCACAGCTGCGATCTTGCTCATTTGTGGGAAATAGTAAGCCGCTGGTGCTGAATAAGGGGCTGGACCAATAAGAACACCATCTTCAAGAAGAGTGACTTTCTTACTCCGATGCGGATGCCCCCCACGCAGGCCGATATTCGGTCGTAAACCAAAACCATCCTCTTCCTGAACATTGACGCCGGGAACTTGTCGCAACACTCGGTGAATGTCATTGAAGTCAAACTTCTCTAGCTCCTGTTCAGATAGCACATGAGCTGAGCCCGGACGCGTAGGCAAAGCCTCGCGCTTGCCCATCACTGAAAGTTTTTCCACCGCGGTTCGATCGTCGGCCGATACCGAGGCACAACAGATAAAGCCCAAGACCCCCAACAGGAGACTTAGGCTGTGGTTCCTCAGAACAGATGAAAATTGGTTAGTCGTTGTCTCCCTGAACATTCTCTGGCAACTCCGCGTTCATCTCTGCTACAAAATCAGTTTTGAGCCAAGTGGTTAATTTCTGTATTTCTTTATAAGCGGCATAAGCCGGATGATCAGGATTCTCATCACCTTGATAGCTGGCAAAAGCTCCAGCATAGTCAGCCCCTTGAGGCAGGACCTTCACACGCTTAACAACTCTTTCTTCAGCAAACGACTTGAGCTGATCCGAACTGCTGTTGTCGATGTAGTCCGAGTAACCAAAACCATCCGCAGTGCCTTCACTGGTTCCTTCAAACGCATCATGGATGGCCTGAAGATTGGCCAGTGCCGACTGATGAGCCGTCTGTGAGAATTGATGTTCGATATACAAGGTGTGACAGTTCACTCCCAGTTCACAATCATAATTCTCAGAGGTTGCAATGCCCAATGGTGCACCCAACTTGCGATCTTTTAACTCTTTGTCCGTAAAGGTAATTAAACCTTTGGTGTATTGATTGATAAAGAAACGAGACCGAGTTTGCCCATCGGGTGTCTGCAGCGGATTATAGACTTTCGACAGAAAATTAGAGTGCACTTTATCCACCCAAATCACGAGTTCTTCTGTGATCGCCCGCAAATAGATGCAAGACTCGCTTGTCTCAGACAATTCATCTTGGTCTTTTAGTGCCGCGAACAAAACGTATTCAATTGCATCCAGCCCAATGATATTAGGCCGTGTTCGCAACTTGTACTTATCTTGCTGCAGGTGAGCTTTTTGCATTTCCCGATCAATCACTGCCGCTTGTTTATCTGGATCTTGCAAGCTATAGATCACGTTCTTGATGGGGTTGGTATCACCCAATTTGTCTTCTTCCTCAATCAACAAAGGGCCATAAATGAAAACTTCTGTGTAATGGAAGTTTTGCATTGCCTTTTTCCATGTCGCCTGCAGTTTTGCAACCTCAACAGACTCCCCGGAGCAGGCTCGTGCAACGCTTTCTTTCAAGCCCTGGGCTTCCACCACCATGGTGGAAAGCCGAGGAGCCAGCATCGTTTCAGTCAGGTGATTGACGAGCTCTCTATCTTTATCAACAGCGGCCTCTGGCTCTGCTGGATTGGTCGAGCTTGAACAACCAAAAAAAAGACCCAAAATAATGAGAGATGCGATAGCTAATTTCATTACCAATTCTCCACGTCAACCGGGTTAAAACCATATGTTTCTTGCAAAATATCTCGTGCCGACAATAGATCTTGGACATACTGATCGACGTCACCGGATTGGGGATCGACGGGGCGATCTCCTATCAATTGATGGAGTGTTTTAAAATCAGCAATCGACATTACAGAGCGAGGATTAAATTGAAACGCAAAGGCAAAACCTTTCATTTCTGAATAATGCTTGGCCAGGTTTGTGAATTTGTAATCAGCCGTTCCATACACTTTCAAGTCAGCGGCTGTTTCATTAATATAATGAACAACTGTGGCCGCGATCACTCTTTCCCACTCGTGCAATGCAACGACAGCATGAGCCTGGGCATAAGGCATGTATCCTTCAGGACGTTGTTGCACCAATTGTCGCCCCTTCAGAAAGGCTGTCATGGTTTTCTGGGTAAAGTCCTCGCTCCCTGTTTTGGCTCCAAGATCTCGTTTGGCTGCATTCACCGAAAGCCCCATGTTTTTCTCAGAACTTAGAGAATAAACAAAGTCCGGCTCACTATGAGCAGAGATATAAAGTATGTTACCATTGGTTGGATCAATCACTTCATCTGACGTGTAAGCATCAATCGAGACTCCCGAGCGGATTTCCATATCGGTGTAATCCAGAAAGTTTCGAGCAGCACCATAATAGCCGAAGGCCTCATCCCAATGATGCTGAAGGTAGGTGTAGGTTCGGTTCGCCAACGGCGCAGTATTGTCGCCATACAAACCTTTGAGACTGTTAATGGGTGTATCAGGTGTGGGAATAATATCATCACTGAGGTAATCGCCGGCAGCTTGCGAAAAACTAACAGCACTGTGAAGAAGTTTTTGCGACATTTGAGCCAAATCAACTCCGGTTGGAAGAATGGCCGCCAAATCAACAGGCTGACCGTCCATCGCTCCGTTTGCAGCTACAAAACCACCCTCACTACCGCTGGCGTTGTTGGCAACAGCCTCGATCATAGTTTCAAACAATTCCGCTGGCATCAAGGTACCATCACCATTGCGATCGACAGCAACCCCGCCCAATTCTGGCGTGTTCCATCCTAAAAGCTCACCGTTTCGAAGAGCATTGTCTTCACCGGCCATTTTTGATTTTAAATTGATTTCTCGGGGGAAAATGGCACTGTATTCAAAACCTTCCCACGGCGAAGGTTGAACAGTTCCGTTTTCATCAGCAATTTGCGTAGAAAAGAAAGAACCACCGTCTTTTTCGACTTCGTATAGATAATAAGAGTCTAATTTATCAGTGGCGGCTTGCTTGTCGCCGGTCAGCTCAGCGTACTTTAACGAATAAAATCCAGTCTTGTTATCATTGATCAAAACATTGCGCATGACCTGACCTTGATAATTGACAGAACTCTCGCCTTGCTCAGTTGAAAAACTGTAATCCGAGGGCGTTTGATCAAGAACGGTTTGAATGTTTTCAGGGATCGGTTGATTAAGAAGTTGTTGAGCCTGTTGCAAGTCCATCGGCTGCACATTGGCAAACGCCGAGAAGGACGCAAGCGTGCTGGCAATTAATAAATTGAATTTCATAGATTCCTCCTGTTCGAATGCTGCTGAAGCTAATGCTTTCTTCAGCAGAGGGCAAAATAAAGATGATTTTTGTTTTCAATAAAGTCATTGGCTTTTCATTACCGAAATCAATTGACTTTCAATATGAAAAATAAATAGTATTTTCAGTTACTTAACTGAATTTACCGGAATTCCATTGAGACTGCCCAACTTGTTTACAGGATCTGATAAAAGCCTCGTATTTCGGCTAGAATTGGCTTCTAAAGCCATTTTTTGGAAGCTCTCCTGATATTATTGAGGGGCCCTCAAGAGACTTCCGATAACTAGACCAGACGCTGAACGCATCAAAGGGTCAGGCTTTAAAAGGAGGCGCTTGTGATAGACAGGCCTTTGCAAAAGACATTTACGAGATTTCTACTACCGCTGACATTGAGCTTAGCTCTACTGCCGGCCTGCTCTGATTCGGGCGCACTGGGTGCCGGCTCTGAACAAATTCTTAGTTCCGATGTCGTCTACAATCATTGGCCCAACGAAACCACAAGTTCTGAGACATCGTCGGAAGTGACGTCAAAAGTGTTGGTTCGTAACTTGGACAACGAAGGGGCCCAAGAACATGTTTTTATCTCTGTTCTTCCCAATTCTTCGAACAAACGAAACAGTATTTTACGAGTCACACAAGGTGTCGACTATAGCGAACTGGTGAATTTCAATTCGAATCGAATCGCTCTCTTACAGGATTCGATTCCTTTCGCTTACGACTTTAACGAAGACGGTCTTAGTGAGTTACTGTTTGTTTCTTATGATCGTGATCGGGTTTATGCCTTCGAATTTAAGAATAAACTGAAGAAACTTTTTGTGCGCTGGACCGCCGATTTACCCGAGACTTTGGACGTCAATTTCGACCGCCGCTTGCAAAAGATTATTTTTAAAGACGAGCCTTTTATTAAAGTCGGGCCGTTCGGTTTGACTGAGATAAAAAACAAGAAAGTAAGTGTGGTCGACCTTAGAGTCGATGAAAACTAACCCGTCCGATACTGTAAGTTTTTTTCAAACTCAGCAAAGACAAGAGACGAGGTCTCGGTTTTTTGAACCGTGACTTTGTATGTTCTCTTGGCCGCCACTATTTCAAAAACATAGTAGTCCATCATTCCATAAAGTTTTTTAATACGAAAATTTCGAATATGGGAAAAAGGAATTTGCAATGGTTTGTTGGATATGTTTTTCAAATTCGACACCATTGTTATATGTGTGTCTTCGACGATTAATAGGTTATCACGCCCGCGCACAAGATTTTTACGAACACCGGCATAGGGTACCCAACCAATGTGAAAGCTTGGAACCCGCCATTTTTCTAATGGGAGACCAGGACCCCCGTCTTGCCAATCTGAAGCCGGAAACTCAGCATACAGATTGCGCCATGGATCAATTCTGAAAACAACCATAAGAAGAATCGTAAAGGCGAAAAACGCCGCCGCAAATATTAGCCAAGAACTTTCCAATTGAGTCTCCTAAGTTACTGAAACAATAGTATCCCAGAATAAAAATTAAACCTATCGACGATAGTCTAGTGTTGAGGCCGTAAAAGTTAGGAATAGAGCTTAAAAATCCCATCCAAACTTCCGATAAAAAACATGAAAAGGAAGAATAATGAGCCTACCACAACCAGGTGAAATTTTTGACAATTACAAAGTTTTAAAAATCCTTGGCGAGGGTGGCATGGGACAGGTCTTTTTAGCTGAGGATATTAAACTCTCGCGAAAAGTAGCCTTGAAATTTCTTGGTAACGGCACTGGCCAAAAACTTGACCCCAAAGTTCTTATTCGCTTTGAAAATGAAGCAAAGATTTTAGCTTCATTGAGTCACCCGAATATTGTCAACATCTACACCTTTGGAACCTACGCAGGTATTCACTACTTAGCGATGGAATACGTCGATGGCGTGACACTGTCTCGAGTTATTGAAAAGAAAAGCTTTGGGGTGATGGACTCAATCCATGTCATCAAACAAGTGATCACAGGCCTACAGCAAGCCCACGAAAAAGGCATTTTACATCGGGATATCAAGCCAGCGAATCTTCTCGTCGGTGCCAACAATCAGGTCAAGATTGTTGACTTTGGAATTTCAAAAAGTCTTCTCGAAGACGATCAGAACTTAACCAAAGAAAACCATTTTATTGGCACACTTAACTACATGGCGCCAGAGATTCTGAAGGGTCACCCACCGACTCCGGCGTCTGACCTTTTTTCGGCAGGTGTCGTCTTTTACGAACTTTTAACGGGTCGCAACCCCTTTGTTATGAGCTCTAAGATTGAGACAATTGATAAAATAAGAAATGAGCAGTTGAATTTGCCTGAAGAAATATGTCGCTTAATACCACCGGAGCTTCAACAAATTATTGCTAAACTGGTTGCTAAAGAGAAAACCGAGCGATACCAGAGTTCGCTTGAGGCCCTTAAAGATTTTGAACAAGTGAACGACCAAAACCTCCCAGACTTCCACGGAGTTTCGTTGCGACCTGATGTCATTGTCACCAACCGTGAGGAAACCCGTCTGTTACTGGTTCAACAGGGATACACGGAACAAGAAATCGATATCATCATCAAACTGGCCGCCAAACTTGTCGAATTAAAATTAGCGAATCAAGAAGTGGATGCCGATTCGACTGTCGACCTCCTATCAGGAGGGCCAGAATCCGTTCATATTGATCGTGAGAGTCTAAATCTTGCGATCGAAAACTTTGAAACATCGCAAGCCAACACTCGAACCTTCAATGGATCTGAAACTCAAACTCCAACGGTTCAGCTGGACTCCAATAAACTAAAATCAAAAATCCCCTTTCCTCTTTTTAATCCTAAATTTGCTATTAAGGGAACTTTAATACTGGCATTCCTCTGCTTTAATATATTTGCTTTTGGTAAGATATTAAATAAGGTCGGTGTGCAATTTGATCCAATTGACACGATCGCCGGTTTACTTAATACCGATGAAAAAGCCGAGGAACAATCAACCAGCCTTCAGGATTTAAAAAAGAAATTTCAAGATACAGCCACACGCCAACTGTCTTCTGTACCGGCGGGCGAGAAAAAGCCTTTACCAGAAGGCACCGTGTTGCAATACAAAGTCACTCGTTTCAATGCCATCACCGGTGAGTACCTTGTCAATCAGGTCAATGTCGTAAAAATAAAACAGCTAAGAGGCAATACCATGCACGCCTACCACAAAAGTGGAAAGACGGGACTCTGGAGCACTCAGCATATTTCGTCGAATGCGTTTCTACCGCCCCTCCGCTGGTATTCAAAAAATCGTTTTAATATAGCGGTGACTCCTGCTGGCAACTACGATGCTATTTACCCTTTACACATCGGTAAAAAAGCCTCGTTCAGTTTTAAAACTTTGCAGGCCGGAGGCGCCTTTTTCGAGTCGAACCGCTCGTGCGAAGTTCTGTCGACTCTTAAGGAACGAGCCGCTGGTAAAGAGCAAGATCTATTTAAGATAGCCTGCACAACTCAAACCGAT
>CAXRIX010000177.1:0-13095 GCA_964230555.1 Bdellovibrionales bacterium | reverse complement strand
GAAAGACTTAAGACCGAAGACAATCAATTGAACGTGCCACGTGTTTTGCACCAATTGATTGTCTTCGGTCTTAAGTCTTTCGTGCGTCCGGAAGCTAATTACTTAATCCTTCGGCACTTCAACATTGGCTCAGAAATTCTTCACTTTATTGCTGCCAACACCAAGGACGTTGATATTCCTCTTAGTCCACTGAAGCCAAAAAGCCTTAATGACTTAAAAGATAATATTTTTCTAAAGCACGATTTGAACTTGTTTAATTTTGTCATTTATTTAAACCAGCAACTTCGTGAGAAAAACATCGATCTGCAAAGTAACGAAAAACTGGATTTTTCAATGATCACAGACGGTGACTTTGAATTCGAGCCCTTCCCGAATCGATTCTTAAACTTTGTTGATCTCGAAACAGCCATAGAATCTTACACACCGGTTTTTCAATTCTGTCTTCCTGATACCGATTTTTGGCGATCGGTCAACTCACTGCAGTTGGATGAGACCATCGCTATTTATGTGGCGAAACTGGTGGGTCGCCCGGAGCATATGGTTCTACTCAATAACAAACACCCTTTGGTTCCGATGAACACTCTGGGGGCTGGCTATCGGTTGGTCCTTCATGGCTTGTCTTCTGAAATGTTGCATCACTTACTTGTCCTCATGAAACGAGAACAGGAGCAAGCCCATGCTTGAGTACATAGAAAGTCTTTCCTATTGGGGGTTTTTCTTTTACACCTGCTTGGTCGTTTCCCTTCGCTATGTGCTAATCGCCATGCCATTGTATTTTGTGTACTGGATTTGGAAGCCAAAAGGATCTCAGCGCTTTAAAATTCAGCCTAGGGACCGTATCAAGCCCATTCCATTGATTGAACTGAAGTATTCAATAAGTACAATTCTAGTCAATGGATTCTTCGGAATGTTTCTGTTTTGGACTTATAAGCAAGGGTACTTACAAGTCTACACAGGTCTTGAGTCGACATGGGATTACACCTATTTCGTTGTCAGCATTATGCTTTCGATGCTGATTCATGATGCCTATTTTTATTGGGCCCACCGGGCCATGCATACCAAATGGTTGTTTCGGAAAGTTCACGCGGTTCATCACAAATCGATCAACCCAACTCCTTTGTCGTCTTATTGCTTTCATCCCATTGAGGCCTTTTTAGAGATTTTTTTCCTGCTGCCCCTTTTGTTGGTCGTGCCAATGCACCCTTATGCGATTTTCACATTTTTACTTTTGACCTTTCTCTTTAATGTTGAAGGTCATACCGGAATAGAGTTTATGCCGCGTTGGGTTTGGAGGGCGTGGATCACCACCCCCACGCATCACAACCTTCACCATCAAAAGTTTCATTGTAACTACGCTTTGTATTACCGCTATTGGGATGAGTGGTTCAGTACCTTGTACTCCGATACCGAGAAGACTTTTATGGATATTCGAAATCGGCCCAAATCGGACTGATGGCTTTAGAAAATAGGTTGGCTCGACGATAGTATTATTTCGGGAAGAATTCGAAAAGAACCTTCCCTCTCGAAGAGTCTGTAAATAAAATCAGTCTATGTCAAAAGACAAAGAAATCGCCAATTTGAGATCAGAATTTTTTGTTCATTCAGCAGAGATGTTGTGTGTGGCCAGCAGTGAAGGCTATTTCGTTGACCTTAATCCCCGTTGGAGTGAAGTTCTTGGCTATTCCGAAGACGAACTCAAATCGAAACCCTTTATTGAGTTTGTTCATCCTGACGATCGAGAAAGGACAATAGAAGAAGCTGAAGCGATTTACAAAGAAGAAGGCATCACGGTCAACTTTGAAAACCGCTATATGAAAAAAGACGGCTCTTATATGTGGTTGGCCTGGAACACCAGTCGAGTTGGAGACTATTTATTTGCTTCGGCTCGTGACATCACCTTTTTAAAGGAACAACAAATTTACTATCAAGATTTACAAGAGTCGGCACAGATCGGGTACTGGCAGATTGACCTGCAAAAAGGTATTCCTGTTTGGAGTGACAAAACTTACGACATCCACGATGTGCCTCGAGGTTCAGAAATCGACATGAGTAAGGCTCTTGATTTCTTCCCGGGTGAAGCCAAGTCGCTGATTGAAAGGCGGGTTGCAGAGGGGATAGAACAAGGAAAGCCTTGGGATGAAGAGATTCCTTTTTTAACGGCCAAGGGGCGGAAACTTTGGGTGCGAGCTATCGGCAAGCCGACCATGGTCGATGGCAAAGTGGAAAGGTTGCATGGGACCTTTCAGGATATTACGACTCGAAAAACCGCCGAGCTCCGAGCTAAGTATTTATTAGATACAGTTGGTGATGGTTTTTTTGATTGGTACGTTCAAGACGATTACGAGTATATGTCGCCACGATTTTGGGACATTTTGGGGTTCAAGCCTGAAGAGAAAAAGCACCATCCCAGTGAATGGCAAAAGTTGATTTTTGAAGAGGATTTAAAGATTGCCTTAGAAAATTTCAATCTTCATGTGTCCACTAAAGGCAAACACCCCTTTGCTCAAGAATGCCGTTATCGCCACAAAGATGGTTCAACAGTTTGGGTGGTTTGCCAAGGTAAGGTGGTCGAGTGGGATGAGGGTGGCAAACCTATTCGAATGGTCGGCAGTCATACCGATATAACGAAACTTAAAGAGGTGCGTGAACGCTTATCAGAAACGGCAAAGTTAGCTTCACTTGGTGAGGTCGCTGGTGGTATTGCCCATGAGATCAACAATCCTTTGGCGATAATTTCGTCCAATGCCTCGTTATTAAAAATCTTATCTCAAAAAGGTCTGGCCGACCACAAAGACAAGCATGACAAAGCGGTCGACACAATCCTATTGACGGTGAAAAGGATTTCAAAAATCATCGATGGTATGAAGTTATTGGTTCGAGATCAAGCGACTGTTGGCTTTAAGGTTCACGACCTCAAAGATGTCATCGAAGAGCCTCTATCGTTATGTTTAGAAAATATGAAGTCCAAGTGCATCGAGCCAAAAATCGAAATTGATCACTCGGCCTCGGTTAAAGTGAATGCAACACAAATTTCTCAGATCGTGTTGAACCTCATTGGCAATGCTATTGATGCTGTTGATAGAGCTGAGAATCCTTGGATAAAAGTCAAATCAGAAGTTCACGACGATCATATTAAACTCTGTATTGTTGATTCGGGAACGGGAATTCCAAATGAGATTTTAAAGCGCATGTTCGAACCCTTTTATACGACTAAAGAGGTCGGAAAAGGAACGGGCCTGGGTCTTAGTATTTCAAAAGAGATTATGGAAAAACATGGTGGCCGTCTGTATTATGATAAAAACAGCGAAAATACATGTTTTTGTTTAGAATTGCCAATTCACCAGTCTGAGGCTTCTTAGATGGCTCATATTTTGGTGGTCGATGATGAGACAGAAATTTGCTCTGTTTTGAAATTGATAATTGAAGAGACCACGGACCACCAAGTGTCGGTGGCCTCTAATGCGATGGAAGCATTCGAGATAGCTAAAGCCAAGGCTCCGGACCTCCTCATAACTGATGTAAAAATGCCAGGGAAAGATGGTTTGTGGTTGATTGACCAGATTCGTGAACTTATTCCGATGATTACAGTGGTTGTGATGAGCGGATTCACCTCAGCCACCCCCGTTGAAATTGAAAGCCGAAATCCCGAAGCTTTTCTCAGAAAGCCCGATGATCTTTCTCGAATTCTAGAAATCCTCGAAAAATTAATAGCTTAAACACTTTCGCCTCAAAAAATAAGGGGCGCTAACGGAAAAATGTCACAATCAGGATTCGCCGACGAATTCGATACTACAGAAGCTTTGGCTTATATGAGTTTCGTTGCCTCAGCCATTGCTTTTAATTCTTGTCCGGGATCACCCTCATGGCAGGATTTTTTGTAAAATTCAATAAAGGAGCCGCTGATGTTGGCAATATTATCGCACTTTAAATTTGGATGGATACTATCACTGTTGATATTTGGATTTGCAGCACAAGCGAAACTCAATTCTTATAAAAGTAGCGAAACACAGGTGTCGTTGATTGAACTTTATAGCTCTGAAGGTTGTTCCAGTTGTCCTCCGGCCGATCGATGGGTCGCTCGTCTAAAAGGCCATGCCGATCTTTGGAAAAAATTTATTCCACTGAACTTTCATGTCGATTACTGGAATCGTTTGGGTTGGGTGGACCGTTTTTCCAATCAGCAGTTCACTCAAAGGCAAAGGCAGTATGCCGCTGAATGGGGATCGGGTCGAGTCTACACGCCTGGATTTGTGAAAAATGGCAAGGAGTGGCGCTCTCGATCCTTGTCAAATTTAACAACACAGGCTGTGGGAGTTCTGCAGGCTGAGGCTAGCACTCAAGGCACCTATCAAATCAGCTTCCGCCCTAAAGACCCGGCATCTAGAAAATACCGAGTTCATGTTGCTCTACTGGGGCATGGCCTTTCCACAAAAGTGAAATACGGAGAGAATGCTGGCGAGACACTGCACCACGAGTTCGTTGTTTTAAAAACAGATCAAAAACAACTACAAAGAAATAACGATGTTTATCAGGCCGATCTGGCTCTACCAAAAAACACTCAGTCCGGAGCCAGTCAGAGGAGTGTGGTGTTTTGGGTGAGTGTTGAGGGCAGTCAGAAGCCGATTCAGGCGGTGGGCGGCTACCTCGCACAGAAATAAAAAAAATCCCGGTTGGTACCGGGATCTTGCTCACTTAGCGGGTGGTGGGTTCTAAGTGATTATTTGAATTGGAATTTTTGTCCAATAGCCCTCTTCTGAAAAAACGTCTGCCACGGAATACTGAACTGTCTCTAGATTATTAAAATTCACACTCAAAAACCTTCCCCAAAAACGCCAAACTTCGTCTCAATTTGAAACAACAATTTAAAATTTGGAAGAAGGTCTCAGGCCTATTCTTCACGAAAGCTTATTTCAGGGATATTCCCATTTAAGGGTGAGCGAGCTTTTTACGAAATTTGGCCCTAATTTTTTGAAAACTTTATGGGTAGGCCTTGGTTTAGACAAACCAAGACCTTTTCTATTGGATTTAGAAAAAGTCTTTGGTGAAGTTATAGGTCGAAAACAGCACCTGGCGAAGTGTGTTGAGGAAAACTGTTTTATCAGTAATCCCCATGTCAGCGGCTTGCGGTGGTAAATCAAAATCTAGACCATCTGTCGATTCCGTAGAGTTGGGATCTTCCCAACGCGCCCAGAACAAGCAATCATGCTGGGTCACAGCCTTTTCGCTATAAACTGCGACTTGCGATTCGCGGAACCCACCACTCATAGTCATAACATCTTTGTTGGCCGAGCCTGTGATCAATACGGGGGCGCTATCATCCGGTGATTTTTCTTCACCTGTGCGACACAAATGCGAGTCACCCTTTAATACACCATCAACACTTAAAGATTTAACATGAAAGGTTGCAGAGATTTGTTGGCCAGGATGGGCAGCACTGTCTTCAAGGATTGCGTCGACTAAGGACTGTGGTGGTTTTTGCCATTTCACTTCGATTCCATTAGCGACCAATTCGGGAATAAAAAGGCTATTAGGCAAATGCGCTCCCACCTTTGAAGCATCGGGCTCGTAGGGTGTCAGAGATTCCAGAATGACATAAACTTCAACCCCATGTTGCTGTTTGGCAGCCAACAAAGCCTCTACGACCTTTGGATCGTAAAGAAATTGATCGTCGATTAAAACTTGATGGCGGGCTGTTAATATAGCCTGAATATTTTGTTCAATGGGCGACATCTCTGTACCATAAATGTTGTTTTGAGTCGGAGCCACCACCTCGTCGCCAAGCGCCACGTAAGGCACGTCGTAATGTTGCCCTTTGTAGCGATCCAGAACATCAATGGGTGCCAATAGGTGTTCAATGGCTTTGCGTTTGCTTAATTCTGGATACTTGGCCTGCCAATGAGTGTAGACTACCTGTCCGTGTTGATTGTCTTGTGCTTCCAGTTCAAAGGCCTCAAGAGCGTCATAGTAAAAAGCATCAAGAATCAACGCCGCAGCTGGTCCCTTGACCTCAGCCATCTGGTCGTAGTTGGCGCCACCGGATCCATCTGTCCAGTTTTTCGAACCAACATAAGCCACACCTTTTTCAGGATTTTTGCCGTCAACCACCATAGCTTTAGTGTGGTCGGACTTTGCTAAAAGATGGAAGCCATCTTTTTCAAGTTGTGACTGTAAGGTTTCGCTACCTTTGATGTTGTTGACCACATCATTGGTAATCAAAAGGTCAACGAACTCTGGGAGTGCTGTACGTTTAAGTCCGACATTGGCAGGCACCATATAAAAATTCAAAGGTTGAGGGCCAGCACTGGCAAACTTTTCGGAGTAAGCTTGCATATAACGAAAAATCATATCCAGTTGAACTCCGTACTGGAACTTATTCTCGTTGTCGGTGATGATGATGACTGTGAAGTTCGGATTCTCGACAGTTTTTTTCATCAATTCTTTGGCCAAATTCATTCCAATAGTGCCGCCCATCCAAAACAGATCGATAAAAACGCTGTCTTCGGCATCGCGAATACTTTGAATCATTTGCGCGAATATTCCGCGTTGACCATTGATATTCTGAAAGCTGGGATGTCCGTAAAACCGGGTGTCTGTGATGTAACCCATTTCGTTAAAATTTTCGATATCATGAATGTTACGAAAACCCTCGGCATCGGTAAAAAGATCATTAATGGCCGCCTCGGGAGTTGCCATCATCGATTTGTACTCTTCGACAGATAATTGCGAGTAAGGTTTTCCCATTCCGGGTGCGATCGCTTTCTGAATCAAAGACAATTGCTCACCTAATAGAAGAATATCCTGTGGCGCCATGGGGATACGGTCGTGCAGGTCGACTTGGTTGCCTCCCACGTAACCCGAAAAAGAAATCGGAAACGGGGCTCCTGGATAGTCGCGATATTTAAATAGCATTTGTAGTAGTCGGTTAAGAGTCATCACATAGCGGTCGTCACGAGCGCATCGCTCCAGACCTCTTCTGACCAAAGAGGAGTATTCTACAGAAAAGCCTCTGACCACGTTTTCACTGGTTAAAAGCTGAGTGTAGCATTCGCGCACATCATCGATTTTAGAAAGCTGCAAGGGTGGTAACTTGTCCTTAACTGTTCGCACAGCGTATTCATCAAAAGCTTCTGATTGTGGGTCGTTTGCAAAGTTATCAAGAAGCGCGTGTGAGCTCAAAACATACAAGCCAAGGGTTTGGCCAGCTTGCTGGACTTGACCAGTGACTGTGAAATAATACAACAGACGTCGGTAATCTTGCCCGAACATCCAGTATTCAATATTTTTCATGGCTCGATCAAATTCAAGGGCCTGTTTGCCGTCCTTTAAAAAGGCGCGATACCAGGTCTGTAGGGCCTCTTTTTTATTAATGTCAGTCAGTGCTAAGTAGGTGTCACGGTAACTACCATGCAGAGCATTTTGGCGGGCAAAAAGACTACTGTAGTGCTGCTGTTTTGCGGCCTGCGAGTCGTCATCGGACCAAGCGATTGATGAAAGGAGGGTCAAAGAAATAAGGACAAAAAACTTCATGGTTGCACCCCATTTTGGTTTTCAAAAATCGTTAGTATCAGTTCGAAAAGCTGAGCCTGTTTGTTGGGCTCAGTCAAAAGGTCTCCACCCATTGCTAAGTAGGCCTGCAGTTGCTCTCGATAGGGTTCTATTTGTTGATTGCCGCCGTCGATCACTTTTTGGGTGATAGATGGAACTTCAGCCGTCGGCCAACGCAGGCCCGGCTCTAAAATTGAGGTGATCCAGTTGTACTCCTTCACTGGTAATTCGACTGTGGCTCGCATACCGGTAATTTTCAATTCTTGTAAGTCCAACTCGACTTCGTGGATATTTATTTGGATGTCGTAAAGGAATGCAAGAGTGCTGTCGAGGGGGCCAAAGCCGCTAGCCTCTCGCACCTGACCAAACAGATGGGGAACGTTGAAGCGATTAATAAAAGAGCGAACACCAAATTCACCATTCCATTCGCCAGGTCGCGAATCCAAATCATCTAAGCTGTCGGTAATATTCCATCCCTGTTCGGTGACAACGCCAAGATTGCCAAATTTAATTTTCAGAGTGGTCGGCTTGGGTTGGCCGGGGGAGTATAGAACTTCAACAATTCCGCCTTGAAATTCATCATAGTACCGTTGACTTTCGGGACGTCGAGGAAGGCGGATGGCAGTAAACTCGGCTTGCGGTTCGACTTGGCTAAAAGGAAACTCCATGTTTGAAGGCAGGCTTCCTGTCAATTGAGCTTTAAAGAAGCTTTGCTCCCCGGCAAGATGCAGATGAACAAGGGCGCCGACGAAAAAAGGATCCTCGGATTGCAGATCAACGAAGTTCCGGTTGTACAAGAACTCCATCGTGTCTTCCAGGCGATCATTGATTGGACCCAAGTAGCCTTTTCCATGAATCCCCACGCTACGGCTATCAATGACGGCCGCTTTATTTTCAGAGTAGTAATGAGCGTATGGCATCTGTCTATCGGTTTGTGTAATTCTTGGACGTTTTGGTAAAATCAGCACCATGAAGTCCATGGCCGGTCCCACAGCCGTTTGAGCAGAGGCATCCCCCATAAGTTCGGTGAGGATATCAAGTGCCGGTAGTTCAGAGGCCAATGCGACAAGGTTGTAACCGTCTGAAAAGTCCGAGTTGCTCAGTAACGGAGTCACATGCTTGGTGATCACGTTATACACTCTTTCTTTAGACCGTTGAAACTCCGAAGCTTCTTTGGCGCGAGTGATTTGACTTAAACTCATATCCAATTGCACCAACGGCGGCGTGGTCTCTATGACCACAATCTCATAATCCGGGATCGGATAAGCGCCAAGGCAGAAGGACGAAAGACACATACTAAGTAGGGGAATTATCAATAGTTTTTGCATGCCTGCATAATGACGGATTTTTATTAAATTCTCGAGCCATTCCCTAGTCGGTGAAGACATTACAAAGACTGTTTACAATTTGTTAGACAGTCCGTCGTTGTATCTAAGTCATTGAATTTGTTTTGCTGTTGAGTTCGGCGGGAAATCCCCGTATATCTGCACTGGCAGATTTAAACAAAAGGAAACACTTGGACGAATTTTCACTGATCGAAAATTTCATCAGACCGGTGAATCAACACCCAGTTCTCATGGGACGGGGGGATGATTGCAGTGTGGTCGAATTGACAGGCGAGACCTGCCTTATTGAAACCACAGATTGTTTGGTCGAGGATATCCATTTTCGCACCCGTGATTTTAGTTTTTCTGAACTGGCCTACAAAGCTTTCGCAGTCAATGTCAGCGATATTGCCGCCATGGGGGGGCAACCGGTGCGGGCCCACTTGAATCTGGCCGTCCCAGCCGGTGTGACAGAGGCTCAATTCGGTGCCTTTTTCGACAGTTTTTACCAAGTGGCTGACCTTTTAGGAGTGGCTTTGGTGGGAGGCGATCTCTCGGCCAGCCCTGGTCCGATCTTTGTCAATTTGCATATTTCAGGTGAAATAAACAAACAAGAAATCAAGTGGCGTCATGGGTTGGGAGAGCCGGGGGTGCTTTGTGTGACGGGCCCTTTGGGCGACTCCAGTGCCGGTTTTCACTGCCTTGAAAATAAATGGGATGAGCCGGCGTTAATTAAGGCTCATAAGCGTCCGCCTCTTGAAGTTGCCAAAGGGCGATGGTTGGCACAACAGCCAGAGGTGCAAGGCATGATGGACCTATCGGATGGTTTGGCCAGTGATCTAAAACGGATTCAAAAAGGGGCTATAACCATTGAATCCGAAAAAGTTCCCATGAGTCTTCAGCTTTTAAAGTTTTGCGAGAATCGTGGCCTAGACCCTTTGCGCTGGTCTTTATGTGGAGGAGAAGATTATCGTCTCTTGCTCAATTGTCAAAAAGACCACTTGGATTCCTTATTGAGTCACTACCAAGAGCATTTTTCGGAACCTTTGTCAGTGATAGGGGCTGTCGAGAACTCTTCGCAAAACACTTTAACTTTTTTAAAGAACCAAAAGCCCTTTGCTTTTGATTGGACACTGTTCAAGCATTTTTGACACATCATGTTTTCTTTGTCGGACCCCTGTTTCTTTGTCATCATTAAGGCATGGATGATCGTCGCAAAATAACTGGGTATCTTATTAATCCTAATTACCAAGGAAAATTTTTATTGGTCTTTGGTGCCATTGGGATGTTGCAAACCTTTGTATTCTTCTACGCTATGACCCAAGTGTTTGGGCAGATTCAACACTTTGTGGGCGAGGGCTTAGAGCCCGAAGCCATGCAGGCCCAAATTCTGCAGATTCAAAGCAGTGTGTACATGCTTTTTGGCGGTCTGTTCATCCTGACCATGGTGGTTTTTTTAATTGTGGGCTTTCGTTTCACTCACAAAACCGCTGGCGCTGTTTATCACATGCAACAAACCTTTGATGCCATAGCAAAAAGTGGTCAGTTTCAAGAGATGCACTTGCGTGATGGTGATTTCTTTCGCGAAGCCGAGTCCAGCTTCAACAAAATGGTGAGCAAACTTAAAAAGTAATCGTTATCGACGCCAACGATTGAAGCGTTCACCCCAAGCCAATGTCGAGTCTGTCACTTGCGCTCGCTTCCAATTACCTGCGGCAAATTTATTGGCTTCTGCCAACGTGGGGTAAATATGAATGGTTCCTAAAATCTTATTCATTCCAAAACCATGTTTCATGGCCGCCACATACTCGGAGATAATATCACCAGCATGAACTCCGACGATCGTGGCTCCAAGTATTTTGTCCTTTCCTGGTTCAGTCAGAACTTTGACCACGCCGTAGGCCTCTTCCTCTGTGATCGCCCGATCAAGGTGATCCATGTCGTAAGTTACAACATTGTAGGCGATGCCTTGCTCTTTGGCCTCTTGTTCGTTGAGTCCGACTCGTGCCACTTCAGGGTCGGTGTAAGTCGCCCAGGGAATCACTCGATAGTCGGCCTTAAAACCCCAGAAGGGTTTGATCATGGCGTTGACAGCACAGAACCAAGCTTGATGAGAGGCGGTGTGAGTAAACTGATAAGGCCCGGCGACATCACCACAGGCGTAAATGTTTTTATATTTTAAAGTTCGCAGATAATCATCGACCTTGATGGTGCCATTGTCATTGGTCTCAATCCCCAGTTCCTCCAGACCAAACCCGGTTGTATTGGGTTTGCGACCAATCGCCACTAAAATCGTATCGCAATCGATTTCTTTATTTTGTCCGTTAAAATCACAGACTACGGTTTTTTGGCCGTCTTTTTCTTTAAGCTCTTTCACTTTATGATTGGTTAAGATATCAATGCCTTCATTTTTGAATCTTTGCATGATCATTTCAGAAATTTCAGGATCTTCTTTCTGCATGATTCGATCACTCATTTCAATTTGTGTGACTTTAATGCCAAGGCGACAGAAAGCCTGCGCCATTTCTGAGCCTATGGGGCCGCCGCCAAGGACGACCATATGATTTGGCTTTTGTCGTAAGTTCCAAATTGTATCAGAGGTGAAGTGTTCGACCTTGTCGACGCCGGGGAACGGCGGCACAAATGGTCGGGCGCCAGTGGCAATGGTAATATTGCGAGTGGTTAAAATCTTACCATTCACCTCAACTTCGTGAGGGGATTTGATTGTTCCCATCCCTTGAAAGCAATCAACGCCCAAGGATGTGTAGCGTTCCACAGAATCATGGGGCTCGATTGTTTTTACAACTCTTTGAATTCGTTCCATGACGTCGGCAAAATCAAACTCAACGTCGACCTTTTTAAACCCTAAATCTTTGGCACGTTTCACATCCTTCATAAACTTGGCTGAGCGAATCAAGGCTTTGCTGGGTACACAACCGGTGTTCAGGCAGTCGCCTCCCATCTTATGTTTTTCAATCAATGCCACTTTGCCTTTCGTGGCGGCGCAGATGTAGGCGGTGACTAAACCAGCCGATCCTGCTCCCAAAGCCACCATATTAAAATCGTATTTAGACATTTGTAACCGGTCCTTTTTTGCGAATTTTTTGCATCACTTTTTTAGCCACCAACGGAAACAATCCGAGTACCACAAACGAGCCAATCACCTGGGGAGAAATAATTCCACTGGCTGATTCGATCTGCGACAACTGCGTGCCGGCGTTGACGTAGACAATAGTTCCAGCAAGCATGCCAATCTGTGATACTAAAAAGAAAGTAATAGTTCGCATCGGTGTCAAACCCATAACGAGGTTGATAACAAAAAAAGGAAAAGCCGGGATCAAGCGAAGGGTAAAGAGGTAAAAGGCTCCTTCCTCCTCAACGCCCTTATTGATTTTGGTAAGATAGCGGCTGAATTTTGATTGCACGTAATCACGCAGTAAAAATCGCGAGGCCAAAAAGGCGAGAGTGGCGCCAATGGTGCTGGCAAAGGAAACAACGATGGTTCCCGTCAGCACACCAAACAGAGCGCCGCCCAATAGTGTCAGTAAGGCGGCTCCGGGAAGGGACAAGGCTGTCGTGACAATGTACACGGCCATATAGCCACCAATGGTTGCGACCGGGTTGTCGGCATAGAACGCTTCGAAGGCATCCTGTTGATTTTTGATGTAGGAGAGAGAAAGATACTGCTTCAAATCGAAAATGAAGAACAACGCGATCAGTACAATGATTCCAGCAACCAGTCCTATTCGGCTTAAATTTTTCATAAGATAACCCACTTTTTGCAATCGAAGCTCAATATTACCGAATTCGTTAGTGGGTGGCTATTTGTGATCGGAAATTTAGACTCTTTTTTTATCTAAAGCTTAAACATCACTTCGCGCAAAATGCGCAGAAGTTCAGGGTCGTAGCGGTCCTTCAGCTTGGTGGTCATAAATTCAATTGCGTCCTTGGGCGTCATAGGCTGGTTGTAGGAGCGTTGGGTGGTCATGGCGTCGTAGGTGTCAGTGATCGCAATGATACGAGCCATCGGGTGGATTTCATCACCCGGAAGCTCTTGGGGATAGCCGTTGCCTAAAAAGCTTTCGTGATGTTCAAAGCAGCAAGCTTTGATGGCCTCACTGACATCGTACTCATTCAGGATTTGTAATCCGAACTCAGGGTGCTTCTTCATTTGCGCCCACTCGACATCGTCCAAGGCTCCTTTTTTACAAATGATGTCGACATC
>CAXRIX010000176.1:0-21082 GCA_964230555.1 Bdellovibrionales bacterium | reverse complement strand
CCCTCTCTCACCGCAAACATTCCACAGCGTAGCAGTCGCGGAATTCCAGACTTCTCAAATAATATGGGTACGGCAAGAGACAATCAAATTGCACAAGCCGTGCGCTCGGGAAATATTCCCGATTTCCTTAGAAACCTTCGTCCTGTGACAGTCAATTCAAACTCTTGCATGGGATCATCAGGGCCCGTGACTTTGTGTGTGATGCCGGATTATCTCTCTGTCGGTGACGATCAAAATTATGTTCACACTCCGGTGGGATTTGATGCTGCCGTGCAAATGGCTGGAGAAATGGGTTTCTTTTTGCCGACCACCTCTATGGTGGATGCGATTTACAACAATGGGCAAGCGCGTGTGGCGCCCTCGACAAGAACTCCTGATGGTTCAATGACAACAACTTCTGTTTTTACTGAACACAGTCGCTCCGTGCAGAGACAGTTTGATGGTCGAGAAAACCTATTGCGAGTCGGTCACAAAAAAGACGTAGTCATGACAAATAGGACGGGGGGAGTTCCCATCTATGGATGGCACCGGCCTGGGGGCTCCGCCATTCAAAGTCTTTATCTCGGACATCAAAATGATTATTCCGATTACAGCCATGGCATCCGTATGGTGAGTCAGCAAGCCTTTGTGAATGGCCGACAGTACAACTTAGCCGATCTTCTAAGAGATCCGCAGTGCAGTCAGGCCCTTGCCGGTGGCGAGCCTATTACCAGTCAAACCCTGGCTCGTTATCCGCAACCCGTTGATAGATCCTCGCCCAGTGAACGCCCCTATGGTGGTGGCGCTAGTCCTGTCGAAAGATAAAAAAAATTATGATATCTCACTAGAGGGAGCTGATTATCTCTAGTTTGCGAGCTGTGAAAAGCTTGGACACCTGTTTACCTATACTCTGACAATTTACGCCAGCAAGCAAAGGCTCTCTGAGAGAGCTTTCAAGGATCGGAGACGGCTCTGTTCTGGCATTTCTGTTGCATTTAATAAGGTTAGTTGTTTTGCAACTAAGGAGTATTCATGTTTCGTTTACTAGTTATCTCTCTGAGTTTTCTTTGTTCAACGGCTTATGCCGCTGATAACATCACGGCGATCTTTGCCGACAGTCAGTTCACAGCCAGTCCCTATGGTGTCGCTCTGGCGCGAGAGTGTATGAATCCCACTAGCATCCGCGATGCCAGACAAGTTCAGATTTTTGCCAATCCGGCTGGGCACACCGATCATTTGTTACATGACATCAGTCTTCCTGTTCTTGGAAGTGGCCAAGCTTTTGTCCACCGCATTGTCGCCAATCGTGATGGTGATAGCGTTGATATCAATGGACCGGGACGCACCGAAAATACCCATCCTCGTCGCTATTTCCAAAGGGCTTTAGAGCTTGAAGATGTGAACCGAGTGATGATTTTCCTAGGTATTAACGAAATTAACAACCGCAATGAGAACTGGACCCGGGTGGCACAGGAGATTCGTGAGGCTGGCAAGCAATGTGTGGTCTCTCTTCCAACCTTAACGTCCAACACCGCCATGAACCAAAGAGTTCTGGCCTACAACCGCTATGTTTCCCATCAATTGGAAAATTCAAACTGTCGCATCGTTGATACCAGCAATAGTTTAGAAGAAAATACTGAGCAGCATATTTTATTTCAAACCGACAGCAACGGAATCCACTTTGTCTCTAGTAGTGCGGGCTCAGCGGCTCGAGCCACCTGTCGCGCCTTCGCAGAGACTTTCTCAGGACCTGAAAATTTGGACCCTCAGGATGAGCCTGAGATGGAAGATGCTCCGCGCCAGGAGAATCCAGCGCCGGCTCCCGGTGTGAACTTCGAAAATATCGACACCGACGATCTACCATTTCTAGCGCCGTCAGAGATGTAATTCAAAGGGCTGACTTTTTTTATGAAGGTCAGCCGACTCAAAACGGAGCTTAAAGTCCCTGACTCCTTGGGTCGAGTGCTTCGTCACGCGATCAGTTTTTTTCTCATTCCATAAAAAATTGCGGTTTTATTTTTTCAGACGACCATCAAACGAACTTTCTAATTTTGTGATTTGACCATTGACGACGGTCTTGGCTATCCCCTGATCCAACGAAACAAACGATTAAACATTTTTAAAAAAGGGGAGATAAAATGAAAAAATATTTATTCGCTATTGTTGCAGTCGCCACATTTGGGATGTCAGCAAACGCTTATTATTCTTGGACGGATTTCGACAAAACTCAAGTTCGATACAAGCTGTCAGGGTATGCAACGCCTGAGGCCGCTCAATCAGCAGCGGTCGCTTCAATGCAAAACCTATTAAATGGTGTGTTGCCACAAGCCCGTATGACACAAAGTAATCGTGACGAGTGTCGTGACGTCAACTCAAGCCGCTCTAAAAAAGCGATCGGTGACTATATTGAGCGTCGTGGCCAGTATTCTGGTGTTAAAGCTTACGGCTTTTCTTTATCCGAAAGCTTTGATGTGAACGGCAACCCAAGCTACTCGGCTGACGTCAAAGCCCAAATTCCTTGTTTGGATAAGGACGCTTAAGGTTTGTAATTTCCTACTGATGTTTGTGCTTCCGGGGCCGAAAGGGCCCGGATTCTAGTTTGAAGTCAAATTCTTATTCAAATTTGTATATATATACACCAGCGATAAAAGAACTTTTGATGATTACCGGTGAAAATCGCATATAAATAAACTTGCTGTCCGTTGGTGACATTATAAGGTTTAACAAGGCGATTTCGTTGGCAGGCTCTTCAAGAAAGAAAAAAACAATTTATCTTTTTGTAGGAATTTTCGTTGCACTCGTCGTTTTTCGTATTTTCCTTCCAGTCATTCTGAAAAACTCAATCAATAAAACATTAGGCTCCAGTCTTGAGCATTACGTCGCAAGTATCGAAGACTTAGACTTATCCCTACTAACAGGCTCTTATTTTATTGAAGGTCTTGTTGTTCGCAAACGGGCTGCTAATCAGAAGACTCCTTTTATTCGAATCAATGAAATTGAAGTCAACATAAGTTGGCAGATGATTTTTAAAGGGAAGCTTGTCTTGGATGTCATAGGGGAGGGTACTCGAGTCCAATTGGTGGATGGCGAGGACAATGAAAAGAATGAACCCCAAACAAATCTACAGAAAGAGTCCGCAAGTAACTGGACCGACGCTCTCGATGCTGTGGTTCCTCTTTCGATCCAGTCTATTCGGTTTAATGATACAACTTTGAACTTTAGTAATAAAAAAATTAAAGGATTTGAGACTTTCAGGCTGAATCTTGCTGTGGTCGAGATTGAACATTTGACGGATCCAAACTTTTTAAAAAATAATCTGTCTCCATTTTTGGTAAAAGGTGATTTCGCTGATGACACTCCTTTTGGTTTAGACGGTGGTATCGATTTAACCCTTCAGGAACCAAGGTTTGATATCAACTTTAAATTGAGCTCCTTTGATCTACAAAAGGTAAATCGTCTTCTTCGCTACTACGTTCCTCTGGATATCTCCACGGGTTCATTGACAGTGTTTGCCGAGATGACGGGTTCGATGAAGAATGCTGAAGGCTACGCCAGGGTTTTTGCCGATGATTTGGATATCGTCGAGCTGGGTCAACAATATCAGTCAGGAAGACATTTTCTTTTTGAATGGGTCGGTGGTTTTGCGAATTGGATTTTGCAGGTGATTACAGACGGTGCGATTGCCACTGAGATCCCTTTGAAAATTAGCAATGAAGAAACAGAAGTTGATTCGGGTACGGCGATCTGGAAGACTTTAGAAAATGCCGCGGATAAAATTCCAAGACGTTTCAAATAAAATCTGAAATAATCAAATCTAAAGTAACTTTGAGTTCATAGGATATGGGTGAATAATGAAATCATTCTTGGCAACAGTACAAAAGATATTCGCCGGATTTAGTAAAGATGAGATCTTCACGCGATCGGCGGCATTGGCCTTCTACACCACCTCATCTTTAGGACCCTTGGCGGTGTTGGCGGTATTTTTTCTCAGTATTCTCGATTTGGACTTACAAGATAGCATTGTGGCCCAGGTTCAAGGGCTCTTGGGGACAGAAAGCGCGACAGTTTTTCAATCCGTCTTGGACTCAGCGAATAAAAGACCGGATTTATCATCTTTCAGTGGATGGGTGGGGGCAGGAACTTTGTTGTTTTCTGCCAGTTTGATTTTTGCTCAAATCCAAGCGACGTTGAACCAAATTTTCGAGGCTGACAAAGTTCAGGAGCAAGAATCTGAGCAGTCTTGGGCGCAGATGGTTCAGGGCTTGGTAGTGGATCGCTTGGTTTCCATCGGGGTGCTTTTGGCCATTCTATTTATTTCTGTAGTTTCCTTACTCTTATCTTCTTCTCTTGCCTACTTAGTCCCGACCGGGGAAACACTCTGGTCTTATGCGATCAACGAATTTGTCAGTTTGTTTATTTTCACGATGGTCTTTGCGGTTATTTTCAAGTGGATGCCGGATCGACGCTTGAATATCAAAGACACATTGATCGGTGCCTTTGTCACAGCTTTGCTGTTTGAAATTGGGAAATTTGGCATCGGCTTGTATATCGGTCACAGCGCTATTGGTTCTGCCTTTGGAGCCGCCGGCTCGTTGGTGGTGCTGCTGGTTTGGGTTTATTACTCGTCATTGATTATGTTTCTTGGAGCAGAGGTCTGTTGGGTGACGTTACTAGCCAATCGAGAAAAACCCGAAACCAATTTATAAAGATTGAGGTTCGGTATTAAGGCTTGGCTTTTTCTGTCGGTTCGAAGTGAGTCCAATTTGGATAAGGCAAAGCGGATAGAGGAGTAAAAATGGCCAAACTTTGACGGCGTAAACATCAAAGACAGATTGCTTGTAAGCTTTGAAAAGGTCGGAATACAAAACCGACACACAAGTTAAGGTTAGGATAATTAAAAACCAACGAATTTTTTTGTTGGTAAAAAAAGTAACATGAATTCCAAAGGCCATCATCGCTATGATGAATGTGGGGCTTTCCGATTTGTGATTGAACACAACCATAAAATAACAAATAGCAATAAGTCCAAGCAAACGACCTGATTGAGGGCTGTTGCGAAAAGCAGCAAAGGTTCCCAATAAACTGATGGCTCCAAAAATTTGAAAAGGCAGATTGCTAAACGGAAGGCCGGTGAGGCTATAAACCACGCCCATCAAAGAAAAACCATGGGATTGGGCGGCGTCCATTTTCAAAAGTCGCAACCATTCTTGATATTGAAAGACCAAAGAGTCCCAGCCGACGACGAGGATCGGCAGAAAAGTAAGGAACAATGCGACGGTCAGTAACATGAAAATATTCTTGAAGAGAAATCGGGGCCGCCGCCAGCTGTAGTGAGAGAAGACAAAAAGACTGCCAGCAATAATGCCAAAAACTTTAATGAAGAAGGAACAAAGAACAGACAGGCTGGATTTTAAAGTTTGTCCGTTTTCGAGATAAACCCAAAAAAGCATCAATAACGAAACCAAATGAATGTTGCTTTGAAAGCCTTGGGTCGAACCAATAAATTCCGGTAAACTAATCCAAAAAACCCCCTGACGTTGAGAATCGGTCAATGGCAGTTTGATCAATGCAAAAATAAAAAGCAAAGCTCCTAAAAGATTCCATAGGGTGGCGCCTAACCAGTGGGGGAGAATCGCCAAGGGCGCCATAAGCATTGCAAATGTGGGAGAGTATTTAAACAAGTCATGATGCTCTTCAGGATAAAGAACGTACAAGCTTGTTCTGTCGATCAGGTGGTCAAAGGCGGCTCGAAAAATAAGCCAGTTGTTCATGTGGGCCTTGAAGGCTGTAAAAAGCGAAAGGCTTACAGACAACAGGATCAAAAATAAAAAAGTTTTTTTAAGTCGCTTAAAAGCTTCTAAGATCTCTTGCATCTTAAGATAAACGAACCAGAATTCGTCCCAGGTGTTCACCGGCAATAATGGACTGAGCCGCATCTGGTAGTTCGTCCATAGTTATTTCTCGACTCAGCATGTGGTCAAGATTTTTTGGTTTCATTTCACCTGAAATGTCTTCCCAAATCTTTTGCCTTAATTTTTGTGGGCAGTTGTTGGAGCTGACTCCCAAAATGTTTACTCCTCGTAAAATAAACGGGAACACGGTGGTGTTCAATTTTTCACTTTTCGCCAAGCCAATACTTCCGACCGAGCCCCAAAGATCAATACGCGGCAAAATGTACGACAAGTACTCTCCACCGACATTGTCAATGGCTCCGGCCCATTTGACAGATTCCAAAGGGGGTGTTGCGAAATCGTAGTCTGAAACATCCGTAACTTTCGCGGCGCCACAGGCATGCAGCCACTCACTATGCTCTTGCCGTCGGGTCCAAGCCTCAGTTTCATAACCCAATTGATTTAAGAAGCTTAAAGCCAGTGAGCCGACCCCGCCAGTGGCACCAGTGACCAAAACTTCTCCTTTTTCAGGGCGCAATCCATTGAGCTCCATTTGGTGGATGGCCAGAGCTGCCGTAAAGCCAGCGGTACCAAACACCATGGCCTCTTGGGCCGTTAAGGCATTGGGACGGTGGATAACGATATCTCCTGGGACTCGAAGATATTGCGAGTATCCTCCACAGTGTTTTTCTCCCAAATTGGCGCCGTTGATAAGAACCGGATCACCTTCTTTGAATTCCTTGTTTTGGCTTTCCACCACTGTCCCGGATACATCAATTCCAGGGATCAAAGGAAGTTGCCGAAGAATTTTACCTTTGCCAGTCAGAGCCAGAGCATCCTTGTAATTTATGCCTGAGTATTCGGCTTTAATGATGACATCTCCGGCGGTCAACTCATCAATCCGGGTCTCGCGGACCTCAGATTGAATCTCTTTGAATTGATTGGGATCGCTGTCAGGGGTGTCGGCCCAAAGGGCTTTAAATGATTTTTCCATAATCTAAACCTAAGGCGCCTTGCGGTTCGGGTCAATTTTCATTATGTTGGGGCCATAAATTGGGAGCCGTTCATGTTTGAAAAATTATCGGATCGTATGACCGAAAGCCTTCGCAAGCTTTCTGGTAAGTCTAAAATCAGCGAGGCTAACGTTGAAGAGGCCATAAAAGAGGTTCGCATGAGCCTTCTTGAGGCTGATGTGAACTTTAAAGTTGTGAAGCGGTTCATCAATAACGTCAAAGATAAGGCCCTTGGCGAGCAGGTTATAAAGGGCGTTGATCCTGGCCAGCAATTCACCAAAATCGTGCATGATGAACTGGTGGACCTGTTAGGCAATGAAGCCGTGGGGCTTGAAGTCAAAGAGCAACCCACGGTCATCTTTTTAGTGGGCCTGCAAGGGGTGGGGAAAACCACGACGGCGGCAAAACTGTCTCTTCATATTCGTAAAAAGCTTGATAAAAAGCCGGCGCTGATTCCAGTGGATGTCTATCGACCGGCCGCTATTGAACAATTGAAAACTTTAGGAAAGCAGATCGATGTTCCTGTTTTTGATTCCGACCCACAGATGAAGCCTCAGCAAATTTTGCAACAGGCGCAATCTTGGGCCAAGGAGCAAGAGGCCGACGTGGTGATTGTCGATACCGCCGGGCGCTTGCAGTTGGATCAAGAGCTAATGACCGAGCTGACCGACCTAAAAAAGCTTTGGAAACCCTCTGAGGTCTTACTTGTGGCCGATGCGATGCTTGGACAGCAGTCCGTGGAAGTGGCGCACGGATTTCATGATCAAGTTGGTTTAACGGGTTTAATTTTGACAAAAGTCGACGGGGACGCCCGTGGTGGGGCGGCCCTCAGTATTCGCGAGGCCATCGGCATTCCCATTAAGTTCTTAGGTGTCGGCGAAAAACAGAAAGACTTGGAAGTCTTCCATCCGGACCGCTTGGCGTCGCGCATTTTAGATATGGGCGATGTGGTCACATTGGTCGAAAAGGCGCAAGAGGTCATCGATCAAGATGAGGCGCAAGAGGCCGCTGATCGAATGATGAAAGGGGAGTTCACCGCCGAAGACTTTCTGAAGCAAATTCGCCAGATGAAAAAGCTGGGGAGTATGGAAAGTATTATGAAAATGCTTCCGGGTATGGGGGGCATGATGAAGCAGATGAAAAACATGACTCCTCCCGATGAAGAAGTGAAGAAAATCGAAGCCATCATTTGCTCGATGACGGCCGAGGAGCGCCAGGACTGTCGAATTGTCAATGGATCCCGGAAAGTGCGTATAGCCAAGGGTTCTGGGACGCGGGTTCAAGACGTCAACAAGTTCGTCAAGCAATTTCAGGAGGCCAAGAAAATGATGTCTGGTTTGATGAAAATGGGCATGGGTGGCGGCTTTCCTAAGATGCCATTTTAATTGGCTTTTTCTGCAAACGCTTGTACTTAAAAAAAAGGTTGCTAAATGATTGAAAGGACAGTAAAAAAGTCGGATTCAATGAGAGGTGAATGAATGGTAGTTATTCGTTTAGCGCGTTTAGGCGCAAAAAAGAGACCGAAATATCGTGTGACAGTGGCAGACTCTCGTTACTTCAGAAATGGTCGCTTTATCGAAGTGTTGGGACATTACAATCCAAACCCTAGAGGCCAAGAGCAGGAAATCACTCTTGATCTCGACAAAGTAAAATCCTGGGTTAGCAAAGGCGCACAGCCCACGGATCGAGTGAAAACTCTTATAAAAAAAGCGGAAGCAAACGCGTAAGCGTTTTTTAAAAAGTAGCAGTTCATACTGACGAGGTGACAAATGGGGTACGATCCAACTAGCTTGCGGGACTTGGTCGATTTTATGGCAAGAGCTCTAGTCGACAATCCTGACGATGTAGAAGTAAACGAAGTTGTTGGAGAGCAAACGACCGTTGTTGAGCTTTCAGTTTCCAAAGATGATCTTGGGAAAGTGATTGGTAAACAAGGCCGAACAGCAAAATCCATGCGAACAATCTTAAACGCAGCCAGCACAAAGCTGCAAAAAAGATCTGTTCTTGAAATCATGGAATAGACCAACGATTCTTAAAAAAACCTTTCGGTTTTTTAAATTGAAGTTTCAAAAGGCGCACCCCAGCGCCTTTTTTATTTTGGAAAAAATGACACGAACATTCGACAATTCTAATTTTTACATAATATTTCAAACACACTTCGCTTCCGATAGGGAGTTTTGAATTTATGAATCAAGAGTCTGAACCGAATTCGAAATTTGTTTTAATTGGTAAAGTTCATTCACCCCAAGGCATCCGTGGTGAACTTTTTGTTTCCATCTTTTCAGGCGAAGCCGCATGGTATGAACAGTGGGACACTCTGTACTTAAGCACTGACAGCGAGGAATCACCAACCTTAGAAATGAAAATAAAAAGGTCCAGAGAGCACCAAAAGCAGGGGCGCTGGGGGTTTGCCGTGACCACTGAAGAGGTCAAGGATCGCAGCCGTGCCGAAGACATGAAGGGCTACAAAGTTTATATACCTGAGAGTTTTTTAATCTCCGAAGAGGGCGAAGAGCTTTACCTCCGTGAGGTGCTTGGATTTCGGGTTGTTGATAAAACCCGTGGCGATGTGGGCGAGGTCATCGGCTTTTCTGGCAATAGCATGCAAGATATTTTAGTGATTGAAGGCGAGCAAGGTCACTTTGAAGTTCCTTTTGTAGAGCCGATACTCATCGAAACTGATAAAGACAAGCGCCTTTTGCAAATGGACATTCCTTTGGGGTTGGTTGCCGGGGAGACATTGTGAAATTTAATGTTGTGTCTTTGATGCCCGGATTGATTGAAGGAGCTTTGCAGTACGGAGTTGTTGGGGCGGCTTTTAAAAACGGAGCCTGCTACCTTGAAACAAAAAACCCCCGTGAATTCACCGATGACAATCATCAAACTGTTGATGATCGTCCTTTTGGCGGCGGTGATGGAATGTTGATGCTGGCTGAGCCATTGCAACAGACACTTAATCATTTGCTTCCGAAAGGGCCGGTTTTTTATTTATCGCCACAAGGCCCCACTTTCAACGATGAGCTAGCCACCCAACTCAGTCATCAATCCGAAGTGACCTTTATCTGTGGTCGCTACGGCGGGGTCGACAATCGCTTTTTAGTGCGCAATCGCATCCAGGAACTCTCCCTAGGAGACTTTGTTTTAAGTGGCGGCGAGTTCGCTGCTTTGGCCATGATCGACAGTGTGGTGAGAAAAATTCCTGGCGTGTTGGGGCATTCGGCATCCGCCAGTGAAGACTCTTTTCAGGGGGGTGTACTGGAAGCGCCTCACTTCACCAGGCCTCAAGAATGGGAAGGGCTTGGGGTGCCAGCTGTACTACTGAGCGGTAATCACAAAAAAATACACGAGTACAAAACCTATATGAATCTGGTGACCACTTTAATCAAGCGTCCGGAGTTGCTAAGGCGGGTGCGCGCGCCCTGGGAAAGCCTTCTGAAGTATCTTGAAACGATGCCGGATAAAGACTGGCAGGGGACGGGTTTTGACCGTGAAAAAGTGATAATGCTAGTGAAGGATCGAATCGATGAGTAAAAAGTTCTGTGTGGCTTTGGTGCACTATCCAGTTTTGGACCGTGCTAAAAAGACTGTCGCCACCAATATTACCAATTTTGATATTCATGATATTGCGCGAGCGGCGAGAACCTATGGTGTCGATACCTACTATATTGTGCATCCAACGGATGAGCAGTTGATGTTTGTGTCGCGCATGTTGGATCATTGGCGGGTCGGACCGGGTAAGAAATTCAATCCGATGCGACGAACAGCTCTCACGATGGTGGAGCCGATCAAGAGCATTGAAGCGGCAATTCGGCATATGGACTCTTCCGACCTGCAAATTCTTGCGACCAGTGCCAAAGAGACCCAAGATCCCCCTCAGTGGGACTGGCATCAGGCGCGCCAAAAATGCCAAGAAAAGGACACTCTTTTGGTGTTTGGAACAGGATTTGGCCTGAGTCAGGAGGCTTTGGGTCTGTGCGACGCTTGTATTGCCCCCATTCGTGGTTACGGAGAAGAAGACTATCGCCATTTGAGCGTCCGTTCGGCCGTCAGCATCGTTCTTGACCGCCTGCGGGGAGAGTGGTAAACAGTCCGTTCGTCAAGGAGTGTAGTGATGTCTGATTTGGTGAGACAAGCCGTTTTGAAGTTACAACCTGAGCCCAAATTCCCTAAGTTTTCTTCAGGGGATACCATCTCTGTATCTGTGAAAGTAAAAGAGGGAGAGAAAGAAAGAATTCAGGTGTTTAAAGGTGTGGTCCTTAAAATTCAAGGAAGTGGCCCCAGTAAAACATTTACCGTTCGAAAAGTCTCAGAAGGCATCGGCGTGGAAAGAACCTTTCCCTTCAACAACCCCAATGTGGATTCCATCACTGTTCAAGCCTACGGGAAAACCCGTCGTTCTCGCTTGTTCTATCTTCGTGCTCTGCAAGGGCGTGCGGCTAAGGTTCGTTCTGAACTGGCTGTTATGCGTGAGCAGCGTGAAAAAGCCAAAGAGGCTGAAGGCAAATCAAAAAACAAATAAGAAAATTCTTAAACGCGAATTTTTAATAAAAGGCTTAGTTAAAACTAAGCCTTTATTTTTTTAAGCTGGAAGATTGAGTCCCTTGGTCTCAGATTCGAGATTGCCTTTGCCGAAAGGCTTTGCTGATTCTTTTTTCGTTATCCTTTTTCCTTATATGCCCATTGCTTATTATCTTCCATGCCTATGGCTTATTTGCTTGTGCGCTTATCGCTTGTTTTCTTCCATGCCTATGGCTTGTTTGCTTGTGCGCTTATCGCTTGTTTTCTTCTATGCCTATTGCTTGTTTGCTTGTGCGCTTATCACTTGTTTTCTTCTAGGCCTATTGCTTGTTTCCTCTGAGACTTATTGCCTGGGGCTTTCCCACTCTTCAAATCGTCCCAGGGTGCTATTAAAACAATCGAAATTGTTGCGCCTTAGCTCTCAGCCTATTTGTTGAATTGGTTGCCGATTTGTGGAACCTTAAAAGAGTTCTAGGGGGCGAGTTTGGCGAAATCGAAAATAATTTATGATCCATTTGAGTGGCGAGGTCTGAAACCGCAACCAGTGATTGGTGTCGATGAGGTCGGTCGAGGCTGTTTGGCCGGACCCGTTTATGCGGCGGCCGTTATTATTCCAGAAACCTATGACACCAAAGGCCTGACGGATTCGAAAAAACTTTCCGAGAAACGCCGTGAGGAGCTCTCAAAACTGATTCATCAGGGCTGTCACGTCAGTCTCGGTTTTGCAACAGTGGATGAAATAGACAAGATCAATATTCTTTGGGCCTCATTGTTGGCAATGAAGCGAGCGGTGGATGGCTTGAAGCAAAAATCAGCTCATGTGATTGTCGATGGTAATAAAAAAATACCAAAAGTGGATTTGCCACAAACAACGATCGTAAAAGGTGATTTTCGTGCTGAACCCATTGCGGCGGCATCGATTGTGGCAAAAGTTTTTCGCGACAATCTGATGAAAGAATTGGCCACAAAGTTTCCGGGATATGGTCTTGAGGGACATAAGGGGTATGCCACTGTCGATCATAAAGAAGCCATTGCCAAATTGGGGGCGCAAGCCTTTCACCGCAAAAGTTTTGCTGGAGTCCGCGAACACATTCTCAAATAAACGACGGGGCGCTTTCGCCGAGGATCGCGCTCTTGATTATTATCGACAACGGGGTTTTGAGTTGCATCGGCGCAATCACAAAGTGGCCGGTGTTGAGATCGATCTGATTTTGAAAAAAAACAGATGGCTCTTTGTCGAAGTAAAAACTCTACAGACCCTTGAAAATATCTCCTTTCGACTGTCTTTTGCCCAGCAAAAGCGGTTACTCTTTGCCCGCCAGGTGTGGCAGAATCAGTACCAGCAAGATGTGGCTTTAAAAGTTTTTTTCGTAAGTTCTCGGCAAATGCTGGAGCTGGGAATCGAGGATTTTTTTTAAAATACGCAACTTTTGACAGAAACCGGCGTTATCATTTTAAGGAGTTATTTTGCGGTTCATTATCTATGTCTTTTTTTTCGTGGGAGCGTCAGTGCAAGCGCAAGACTCGGACTCTCCATCAAATTCGGCCACACCCGTTTTTGCAGATGAGTCGTGGCGCCCCTCTTCAGAATCTTTGCGGCAGGAGCCCACCTCAGAAAAAAAGGATCGCAGATCACAGGAGTTGAATCCTGATCGACAGCAACCCCCAGCCTCGCCACCCACCGGCACGGCAGGTTCTGAACGGCAAAGGCCAGTGCAGAGACGCTTCAATCCTCCGCCTGTTGTTGAAAAACAATGGTCGCCGCCGTGGACTTTCAAACCGTTTCTCGAAACTCAGGCTCCTTTCTATGCCGGCCTTGGTGGAGCCGTGGTTTGGCGCAATCAGTTGGATCTTCGATTGGGAATCGGAACGGTGCCGCAGCCTTATTCCGCGATAATCGGTGAAACTGCTGCTTACTATGGAGACAACCCTGCTTACAGTGAAGCGATACAAGATGCCTTCGAAAACAATTGGGCGTTGCGCGGACAAGTGGAGTATGGATTTTCTCAGCACCCCAGTCGTTGGTTTTTGGCTTTCGGTGCGACGCGAATTCAAACCGAAGGACGCTCTGATATTCCGACAGTCGTACAAGCTGTGACGGGTGAGGACTTTTCAAACCTTATCAATTTACTACGCTTGGCCGGACGAAGCACCGACGTCAATATTGATGGTCATGTGGTCATCTTGGATTTGTCTTTAGGTCGTTACATTCCTCTTAATGACCAGTGGGCTTTTAAAATCAATGTCGGGGTGGCCAAGGTTGTTGACGCTGAAACTGAAATGTCGACTGAGCTGCCAGCCTTTGATTCATCGCCTGGTGGTCAAAACTTAATCAATGCGACCGAATCGGATCTTGAGCAAATATTGTTAGATTACGGAGTGTCACCGACACTGGGACTTTCTCTGAATTATCAGTTCTAGACAGGTTTTAGGTTTCAAGGCAGGGCTGCCAGAGGTCTGCAAGGACATTGGTCCTGGTTGCTTTTAGAGGCAAGTTAAGAAACAATATTGGTATGGAACGGCAACGTCGCATCTACAGCAGCTTATTGGCAGTGTTTCTAATTTTCAGTCCTTTGCAAAAGGCCAAAGCCGAAGCAGGACGTGAATTTCTACTCAGTTGTACTTATGGAGTCTTGGCGGGTGCGTTGGTGGGGGCTGCCTCTTTAGCCGTTGAAGACAACCCCTCTGACAAAGTTCATCGAGTGGCTCGTGGGGCCTCTTTAGGTCTTTACACCGGTATTCTTTTAGGACTCTATGTTGTGTATGTGGTGCCAGCCCAAATGGAGATGCAGCAGGAAGACAACCTGGAAGAACAGTATCAGGAAGTCATTGATCCAGAAGACTATGGATTAAGGCAGAAGCCTTTGCGTTTCGAGTCCCGTATTAAAATCATTCAGCCGCCGAAGCTGACGATTTATCCGGTGATGGAAAACAGCCAAGTCACTGGGGCCGCTTTTCAATACAACGTGATTCGGTTTTAGTCCTTATTCAACCTTTCTAAGTGTCGGCGACCGATTTTAGACTGCGTGATTTCCCAATTTAAAAAGGCTCTAAAGACGAAAGGGATGATCCGATGTTCGGACAAGCGGTGAATAAAAAAAAGACCACCCGTAGGTGGTCTTTTAAAACTTCAATTATCGAATCGAAATTATTGACAATACTTTGCAGCCAAAACAGTAGTGACTTGCTTAGCAAAAATGTCATCGATTTCCATTACCATTTTCATGGTATCAAGAAGCTCATCTTCTGCTTTATCAACATCTCCGGAGGCAAGAGCAATATCAACGGCAAGAATGAAGGCTTTCTTTTTTAATTGAGGAGAGCTTAAGTGCTTCAGTTCTTGCACAGCTTCCTTCATGTTTCCTTCGTATTTGTTAAAAATCTTTCCAGACTCGTTCCAAGGCTTTGCAAAACATCCGTTGGCAAACTCAGGAAGAGTGCTAGCGAAAGCTTCGATAGAAGCCACTTCACCTTGATCCATGGCGCCGTCGGCGAAAGCCATGCAACCCATAGCCAAAGCTAAAAGTGTGTCGTCTGTCATTTGTTTGCTTGTTTCCAAGCCTGATTGAGCCGCTGTATCAGCTAATATACCCATAAAATTCCTCCTTAAATGGTTATTGGAATCATCATATTGTCATAGCAGGGATGGATTCAGTATTAATAAATATTTGAGTCCAGGAAAACTAGAGTAATGGATTGGGTCATTTTTTCCGGCGCCGCAAGGGTTGGGGCAACGTTGGTCTGGGATGAAACATAGTATTATTAAAAGAACAAGTATGCGGTGTTTTTCAAATTTAGACAGGCTTCGATTTTTGGATTGTTTGTCACCAATCTACTCACCAAATTTGAATTCCATGTTGATACTGGGTTGAATACTATCGTTACCAGTGGCTTTAACAATTCCGAAATTGATGGTCCAACAGGAACCAGGTGGTGTGATTTGCATGGCAATGTTCCAGTCCTGAAATGGTACCAGGTTGGCGGCGCGACTGGTGTTCAAGTCATAGCTGACAGACCCAAAGAAATAAACATAAGGAAAGTTAAGTCCCGTGCTTAAGTATAAATACTCCAAACGAGAATCCTCGTCGACGGGCGGGTCCAAGCGGATGCTGTAGTTTTTGGTGTAGCCCAATCTTACATAATTGCGCGACCAAAAATTATAACTTGTGCTGGCGTTCCAAGTGGTTCGATTGTGGTAGGGGTAGCTGCGGGTCACTAAGGACGAACTCACTTGTCCCATCCGCAAATTGGTTTCTGTGTTGATCGATTGCCAGGCTCTTGCATCATCACCCTTGCGCAATTCGTGGATATCTAAGGCTTGTGACACACGAAATAACAGGGCTCGTGAGTAACCACCATTTAAGGTGTTGGTGTTGTTCATGTCTCGCGTGATGATTTTATTGGAGAGTCCAAAATCAACAAACTTTTGACCAATGATTCGGTCGCGGTGATCAAACTGAATGCCACGGCCTCCATTGCGCCAATCACTATCGGTATCATCAATTGGCTGCAATTCACGAAAATAGCGCAAAGAATCTGTCTCACCAAAAAAATTATGCTCACTTTGAAAAATTTTTGGAATCACTCGAAGATTGATCTCTGGAATGATTGAATGCTTGATTCTTGTTTCTTCACTCCATTTATAAACACGATTCAGGTCACTGCGAATGTCTAAACCGAGCTGTCCGTAAAATCGCGAAGGGAAAGAGTCATAGCCTTGGCTTTCATCGGAGGGCACCCCCAAGGAGTACTGGGTGTAGCGCAACATCAAAGAAGGATCGATATCAAAAACATTTCCAACCCAAAACGGGGCATGGATCATGGGCATTAAATCCAGGCGCTGTCCGGTGCGAATAAGATCACCGTAGGCGAGATTGCTGGCCGGTCCCTGCCCTAGGGGGTTGCCGTAAATAAAGTCGCCATTGGACTGTTCAGTGGGGTAACAGAACTCACTATTGATCACCGATGTATTACCATTTTTATCGACTGTGGTGCCGCTGCACTCAGCCTCTCCTGTGCGCGCGTGTTCAAAAGCCAAGCCACGATTCATTATGTTGAGGTACTGTCCCGAGAAACTAAAATACATATTGAGATCATCGGAAATCTTGGTGTCATTCAACTGATAGTTCACTTCCGGTAAGCGGTGCAGACTTGGATCATTGCGGAAGCCTCTTTCCAGCTCGATAAGACTCAGGTAGTAACTGGATTCCATGGTTAGTAAAGAGTTCTGAAAACTTTTTGAAAGAGACAGACTGTTCTCTAAGGCCGGCTCACCGTTGTAAAGAAACTGTTGAAAGAAATCAAAAGCGTACTTGTTATCACTGGCGATAGCGATCTGGGCTCGTTGAGTGTAGTCTTCAGGTAAGTCGTAGTGGTGACCGTATTCAACAAACCATCGATTTTTAAACTGTTCACTGGCCACGGTTCGGTCGCGCAAAAAGGCGGTATTCAATTCCCCGCTGCTTTCTGGCGAAATCACATAGCGGTAATTGGCCTTGCCCTGAACACCCCGTTTTTCATAATGAATCAAAGAGAAAGTCGCATCATGGGATCGATCGATCGCCCAAAAGAAAGGTTGTTCAACGGCAAACCCACCATCTCTGTTAGAAAAAGGCCGGGGCACCAGCAGTCCGGTTTGTCGTTTTGAATTCAGAGGCACAACCAAATAGGGCAGTGGTAGCACTGGAAATTGCAGAAGGTGGAGCCATGGACGTGATATGTAGGCGTAGCCATCAATTTCAGCCTCGACATTGGAGCTGGTGAAGCCCCAAGACGGCGGGCAGGTGGTACAGGCCGTGTAGTAGGCATCATCGGCCACGTAACGATCTTCATCGACTTTTTCGATCACCTCGGCCTCAATCAACACTTGCCCAGAGGTGACCACACCGTTGTAAATCTTGCCTTTATTAGTGTCGTAGTTAAAAACGATTTTCTCTCCACGCATGGTGGTTCGCGCATTTTGCAAAAGAACATTGCCTTTAGCAACAATAGTGCTGGTTTCCTCGTAAACAATCGCCTCATCACAGAGCAAATGCTGTTGATGAAAAATAACATTCACATCACCCTTCAAACTCAATGTCTGGCTGGGCTTGTCTTTGATCATTTCTTGAGCATCAGCAATAATGGTGGTTTTTTGGGCAAAAGCCAGGGGGCTAAAGAGGATTCCTAAAATGAACAGTCGCAGTTGAAATCGCAAAAATAATCCTCTATTTGGTGGTCATCGTGAAAACGCCATCCCAATTGTCTCCCGGAGGGTTATTCATATAATCTTGGCAGCGTTTAATATACAGTTGACTTGTTTGGTCAGAAGCATCGACGCTGAGAGCGGCGTGGAACTCCTGGATGGCTTTTTCAAACTGTTGTTCATGGTAGAACTGAAATCCTGAATTGAATTTTAAGACTTGGTCACGTCGGAACTGGGGCACTTCGCCGCGGTCCATCAGTTCATAGATTTTGACGGGTTCATTCTTGCCTTTCACCTTCACCCAATCGATTTCTCGATACAAAAATTCGTCAGCACTGATTCTGTTCTTGGTGAATTCACTGATGATGATGCGGGTGCCATACTGCTTGTTGATGCCTTCCAGGCGCGACCCCAAATTCACCGAGTCTCCCATGACGGTGTAGTTGCGAACAGTCTCAGAGCCCATGTTACCAACGCTCATTTCGCCGGTGTTGATACCAATACCGATATCGATCATTGGCAGTCCCTGTTCTTGGTAGTGTTTTTGCAACTCAAAAAGCTTGTCGATCTGCTCTAAAGCGGCCCGGCAGGCTTGTGCTGAATGATCTTTTGAAGGAACGGGAGCACCAAAAAAGGCCATGATCGCATCACCCATGTACTTATCCAAGGTTCCTGAGTTTTTGAAGATGATATCGGTCATTGGTGTTAAATAGTGATTCAGCAAATCGGAAAGAGCTTTTGGATCCAGTTTTTCTGAAATGGTGGTAAAACCGCGAATATCGGAGAAGAAAACACTCATTTCCATTTTCATTCCACCAAGCTCCAGTTTCGATGGGTCCTTTAAGATCTCTTCAACAATCTCCGGAGACACATACTTTTGGAATGTACCCTTGAGTTGTTGTTTCTTGCGTTCCTCTGTGAAGTATTTAAAAAATGTCAAAAGCGTATACAAAAGTAAGATAGAAAAAATGGGAAAAATGATGGTAATAACTGTGCCCTCAGGAAAAATTAAATAGGAATCAATCCCAAGGATGGTGGCCAGCGAGCCGAGAGTGATAAAAAGACCAGTAAGGGCGCCAAACTGGGAAACGATCAGGCTAAACAGAATACCGAGGAGCAGGACAATGCGAGGCATCCAGCGCGCTTCCTTGGGGTTGGTCTTCAAATAGTCCTGTCGCAAAAGGTTATCGAGAAGATTGGCATGAGTTTCGACTCCAGGGTAATTTTCTTCAAACGGTGTGACTCGCAAATCATAAATGGCGGTGGCCGTGGCGCCGAATATAAAGTTTTTATTTTTCAAAAATTCATTCTTATCAACTTCAATGGTTTTCTCGCTCCATTCTCCGTTTTCATCTTGGGTTCGTTGTTCAATGGAGTAAGTGTCTTTGTCGTCCAAAACTTCGCCGGCGGATAGGTAGGCAAACATTTTGCGGGGACCGGCATAGTTGATCGGCAATTGCCCACGATGATCGGTGGGGATCGTCAACACCTGTTCGCCATCCGAATTTTCCAACTTCACGTTGGTGACAATGTTGGATGTTTGTTCGTCTTCGTCCTCGTAAGGATTTGGAATCAGGTTGGCCACCGGATACAGTTCATTGATAACCAGATACTGTTTGAAGGCTAAACTGGGAATAAAAAAGTTTCCAACCCTGACAAAAAGCTTGGCACGCCGGATACTGCCATCTTTATCTTGAGTGGCATTAAAAGTTCCAGAATGCTCAGTGACCTCGGCCACCGCCGGGATGTTAAACAGCCATTCACCAACGTGTTGCACTGGATTTTCAAGAACCGGTGATTCGATGTAAGCACCCTTGATGATATCAATCCCTTGTTCGAAAGTGATACCTTTCAGTTGCTCGTAATCGTTGGTGATCTGTGTCCAATTGGCTTCAAACTCGGAACGCAATTCATCGTTAGGGCGTAGATACCTTAAACAGTATTGATTCAGTTGTGTCTTCATTTCTGATCGCATCTCAACGCGAGCGTTCTGCGGAATTTGTCGCTCCAATTGCGGCCATGGCAAAACCGTTGCCAGTTGAGTTTCTTGGAAGGCCTCTTTTCGGTTCAATACAAACAAGGTGAGGGCATTAAGAACCTGTGGATCGGTCGGCTCTAATTGGTGCCCGACCACCCAAGCGATGACGGGATGGTTGGGATGATTTTCTAGCCACTTTAAGGTGACACCTTGTTGAAGTTTATCGAAATGGTTCAGAATAATGTCGTGCCAGGAGTCGGGGAGTGAGCGCTCGGCACGATTAAACACACCGATCAAAAAGGCTTCTTTTTCCCAATAGTCGAAAACGCCATTTTTTTTAGCGATATCCAGAAAACAGAGGTCTTGTGCTGGCCAGGTGGCGACATTCAATTCATCATAGACAGCGCCCATGATCAGATTCTCCGAATGGGCTTCAATCACTTCAGTGAGCTTTCTGTCATGATCCTGATTGGCCTTGGCTTGCCTTAGGATTTTCTTAATTTGATTTTGTTGAGCGGGGAGACTGCGATTGAGGTTTTCTTCTACCTGATCTAAAGAGCGCAAAATGGATTCTTGCTTTTCCGAAAAAATAATATCAAAAGAAACCGTGCGGGCTCCGCCTTTCATGACTCGCTCGATAACCTCTGCCACCAAGGTTCTTGGCCACGGCCAACGTCCGTATTTTTGGATGGCTTGCTCATCAATCGTTAAAATAGCAACGTCGTTTGACCCAGCCCTTGGTCCTCGTCGTCGCAAGCGGATGTCAACGGTTTGATTGTGCAGGCGCTCGACTTCCTCAACCCACCGATGTCGCTCAACAATTTCTGGGTCTTGGTGAGAGTGGTAGTAAAAACGAGTCGCAGCAAACAGAGTGACTGATAGGAGACAGCCCACGATAAAAGACGAGCTGAATAGCTTCTTAAGACCCGAAACGACTTTTGTCATATCTTAAGGGTGTCTCAAATCGGGACTTCAGGCAAGCTCTATGCACCTCGACTTTCAGTTAAAACAGTGTTCGTGAAATCGCCAAAGACTCTGCAGTCCGATATTCTAGAGTGAGAAGGCAAGCATGTTATAATAACAGGGTGAAGGGGGATGATCCTATGAAAGCACAACTTTCCGTGAAAGAAGATATCGTTGTCGTCAGCTTAAGTGGACGGATTAATATGGAGTACACGGATATTTTTCGCGAGGCTTGTCTTAATGAAATCGGCCAGCGCGGTAATAAAATTATTTTTAATTTACAAGAACTTAGTTTTGTCGGTTCTAACGGCATTATGCCTTTTGTGAATGCCCTGACGGCTTTGGCTGAAAAGCAAGACAAGCAGTTGCGGTTTTGTGGTGTCGGCGCTGAGTTTAAAAAGATTTTTGCTGCCAGCCCCTTGGCGACCATTCAAATTTTGGACAATCTGGATGGAGCTTTTGCATCGCTTCGAAATTTCAATTTTATCGAAAGTGATCCTGCCTAGACATCCATCTCGGGTGACTTGCCCATGGTTCTGTACTGACTGGCAAACAC
>CAXRIX010000175.1:0-6307 GCA_964230555.1 Bdellovibrionales bacterium | reverse complement strand
AGTCGATATGGTTGATATTCCAGTTCATCAGAACCGGGTTTTTGATATTTTCGTTTTCTTGACCTTCTTGCAATCCTTTTAAAGAGCGAAACTGCATATGGTACTCAGTGAAGTCAAAATACCCCACCTGAACATCACCTTGGTAACCAATGAAAAGGGTTCCCGCTGGAGAGTCCGAAGTATCAATAACCGTCATTTTACCCAACCAAACACCCCGGGTTCCGTCCTCGTTGGGAGAAATCCAAGTTTCTTTAAGCTGGGTATTCACAACGGCATCGTTACCATCTCGAAGGTTTTCTTTGTCGCGATTTTTTGCACAACCGGCAAAAACTGCGACTGTAGCCATTAATAAGATTAGATTTTTCATCATTGCAACACCCCTTGCAAGTCGTTGTTCACTTCAGACAGTGGCATGTAGACAGTGACGGCACTTAAAGCACGGCCGCTGAATACAAATTTCATTCTTTCCGCTGGGAAGTAAATTTCTTTCACGATTCCCAACGAACCATTGTCTCTCACCATAAAGTACTCACACTGAAATTCAGGATCTTGAGCTTGCTTTGAAGCCACCGCCTGTTCAAGCGCTTGAATAACTTCATTGTCTTTCATCGAAATTTTAATGTTTGATTCAGAACCCATACCGCACACATCTTGGATGGTGCCGTACATAGAGCCCGAAGAAATACTCACCACACGAGCATATTGAGCAGTGTCGTCAGCGCCGATCACCTTAAGTCCAAGGGACGCTCCATAAACACTGATAAACCCTTGTTGACGAGGAGTCGGTCGGTTGAACTGAGGAAAGTTAAAAATGGCTTCATCAGAATAACCGGCACGCTCTTTAATTTCACCTAGAGAGGGATCAGCGCTCATATAGGTAACGGTGGCTTCACCACGCCCCAACGCATCGATCTCTTCTAACTTCACCAAGTCGTTCAATTTAAAACCAGCCAGCTCCGTAAATACATTTGATTTGCGAACTTCCGTTTTAGGCTGGTTAAGAACTAAATCCATAACAACATCGCCTGTGATGTCGTTAATCACGGGCTGCTCAACAGACTTACGAACAACATCTTCTGTTGAAGTTGGCAAAACAATTTTAGAAAAGGCTCCATACTCGGGGTCCATCAAGCCTACGGTCATGAAGTTCATTTTCTGCTGCTCTTCATTGATTTCAAAACCAATGCTCACACCTTTGAGGTCTTCACTATTGTAAGCCGAAAGAGAAACAGAGATTTCCTTGTTCACCTTAGCATCGTTCTGAAAGCCCCACATGCGGTATCGAACTTGGTCATAGCGACCGGATAACTGTTGCGCTAAAAAGTCTGCAAAGGCGCGAGCAAACATCATGGAATCTTGCTTGCGAACGATTGTGTTCATCGTCATCTTAGACTCCACCTCAGTGGCACTTAAGTTGACAACATCCATCGCCGCTGTTTGCGGATCCGGCATAGTCTCAAGAGCAAAAGAAATATTGTCCTGATCTTGCAACATGAGGATACGCTTGCCATCCAACGTTAAGTAGGCCGGATATTCTGGCGTCACCTGAACCGCGTAGTTGTGATCTGAAGACTCAGCTTCGGTCACATCCACATCGTAGTTGCTGCGATGGAAAATCAAGTAAACACCATTCCAGGCGTAAACCAAAGAATCGGTTTGCACATAGACTTCTGGGCTCGACTTCACCGGGCTAGCGTTGATGCGATCAAAAATTTCTTGGTGGGTTTGCCCTAACTGGAAGGGGGCCTGTTCTGGAATCAGAACATCGCCAGAAAGCAAATCAAGATTGTTGGCTAGCATACCAGGATCGATGTCGCGCACAATTCGCACTTCAGCGATTTGAAATTCTTCTTTAGCCATCAACAAAACAGCACCAGGAAGAACCATTACAAAGTTTGGCTGATTGACATCGCCGTAAATCAAGCGGCAACGCCCTGTTGCCAAACAATTGTAAGACTCGTCTTCAACTTGCTCAAGTTCAAGATAAAGCTCTTGGATCAAACGAACAGCACCGTCTTGACCGTCCGGCTTATATTTTAAGAATTTGGTTGTGAAATCGAGGTCACCAAACTTTCCACCATCCATTTTTCCTAGGTAACCTTTGATTGGAATAATGATTTGTGGCTTACGATCTCCCTCTTGCTTCCAAACAACATACAGCTGCTCATTGTAAAGAGTGGCTCCATTTTCAAAGGGCCCACGAAACGGAGGTGTTAAAAGAGTTTTAGACTCTTCGTAAGTGGTGTCCATGGTGATTCCACCAGCACCAATACCATACACGATCGGCTTGCGAATGTTTTCAAGTTTTAGGGCCTCTTGCTCTTCTGAGCCGACACCGTCAATTTCTCCGGGATAGGAAAAAACATCTGGCGACGTTGCCACCATGTCTTTAAAGTTTTTAAATTGAATATCCCCATTGAGATCCACAGTGGTTGCCGGCGGTCGACTGTCCGTTCCAGGAGCATTGGCCGGTTCTTCTGTACATGAAATCAAAAAGGATGGAATTAAAATCAGCAGTAGACACTGCTTGAGATAGTTAGACATATCTCCCCCACAAGTTGTTTGTACGCGCGCCCCATGCGCTGGGCTCAAAAGACCAAAAAGACAGGCCTTTCGTCAAGAACATATTTGGTCATGCTCTGTAAGAATTATTAATATTTAAGTGATTCCAGTAATTTACGCTGGAAATGAAGTTAAGACAATGTAAGAAGTCCATGTCTAATTTTTGGATATTTTATTCGGTTTATGTGACGAAACAGGAGTGTCTCTGAAAACCTAAATATTTGAATTTAGATCTTTTTTAATTCGTCATGGCTCTTTGGTGGGTCGCATGACGATTCTTAACGAGGATCCGAGCTTGGATCCTTCAGCGGGCGCCGTGGATACAACACGCCCCTCGCCCCGAATTCGGACATTTAGGTCATAGCCGTTCAGTTCTCTATAGACTTCTCGTAAAGTGAGGCCTTTCAACTGCGGCACGCGATCGAGTTTTTCTAAATTTTTTGGCACTTTATTCAAAGAAAGACGGACAACCTTATCAGCAGACTCTTCGGCACTATGAATTTGGGTTTGCCGAACCAAGTCGTGGTCGGAAAAGTAAACCGGCGTGGTTCCATCGCGTCGCAAAGCGTATTCGGCAATGTTGCGAAATATGGGCGCCGCTACAGTGGTGGCATAGTAACCTTTTTTTCTAGGTGAATCGACAGCGACATAAATCACGTATTTAGGGTTGTTGGCAGGAACAAAGCCGGCAAAGTTTGAAATGTATTGGCCGGGCAAATAGCCTCGACCATTTGGGTTCACTTTCTGAGCCGTACCTGTTTTTCCAGCCACAGGGTAACCATAGATGCGCGCCTTATAACCGGTGCCTCCCTCGGCAACCACGGAAGATAACATCATCTTTAGAAGACCTGCATTCTTCTCGCTAAGAACGCGCCGAATGGTCTTCTTCTCAGTCTTTATTATTTCTCCTTTATCAAGATCGCGAATCTCTTTTACGATGTAGGGGCGATTCAGTTCTCCGCCGTTGGCAATTGCTGCATAGGCATTGGCGACTTGCAACGCAGTTACGGCGACTCCATGCCCAAACGAAATGTTGGCGGTCAAATGATCTCGCCAGGGTGGTTTGTGCAAAAGTCCTCTGGCCTCACCTGGCAGCCCCACCCCGGACTTGCTGCCAAAGCCAAAGTCCTGCAACGTTTTGTAAAGAACAGAGTCGGTCATCATCAAGGCAATTTTAGAAGTCCCAACGTTGGAAGAGTAGGTGATGATCTCACTGACTGTCAGTTCTTTGAAATAATGCTTTTTATCGGCTTCCGAGATCTTCCGTCGACCAATTTTCATAACGCCGTTTTCAGTATCAATCTTGGTATTGGGATCAACAATCCCCTTGTCTAAAGCGCCGCCAATGGAAAAAGCTTTCATCACGCTGCCGGTTTCGTAGATATCGTGAATGACTTTATTTCGACGATGAATGGGCTTCGACTTCAATGCCCGATTGGGATCGTAGGTGGGATAAGACCCCATGGCCAAAATCGCTGAATCCTCTGGACGCAAAACCACAGCCCAAGCCGAATCGGCCTCGTTTTCCTTGATCGCCTTTTGCAATTGATCTTCAACCCAAAACTGCAGGTCTTTATCAATGGTCAGATAAATGTCCGAGCCTTCAGGAGGGCGCGCGAAAATTCGCCCGTCTTCAACCAAGGCTCGACCTCTGGCGTCCCGCTGCACACTGACTTTTTTACCGGCACCACTAAGGACCGACTCAAATTTTTTCTCGAGGCCATCAAGGCCCTGTTGCTCGCGCCCGACAAAGCCCAACAAAGGCGCCGCTAAGTTTTTATTGGGATAAACTCTTTTATATTCTTCTTTAAAGGCCAAACCTCGAATATCCCATTGTTTTATCTTCAGATAATCATCCTCATCCAAACGACGACGAATCCACACAAAACGACGCTTTTTATTTTTAACCTTGTTGTACATGGAGCGAAAAGACACTCTAAAGAATCGGGCCAGTTTTTTCGCAGTTGCGTAGGGATCTTTGATAATTTTGGGGTCGGCAAACAACGAGTAAGAGGTCACCGAGACGGCCAACTCTTTTCCATCTCGGTCCAGTAAATCCCCTCGACGGGAGTTCAGCTTGATCATTCGACTGAATTGTCGTTGTTTTATCTTCTCAAATTGCGGATTCGGCATCAGTTGCAGATAGCCACCCCGAAGAACCATGGCCCCCCAAAGGCCCGCAATAAAGAACAATACAAAGATGACTCGACTTTTATACATAACCGTCCTTGGCTCTCTTAATTATGACAAGTTTCCAAAACTGAGGCAACAGAGTCCTTTTGAGACTTCGCCTGGATGATTTTGACCAAAACACGGGCAATGTGCTAGTCTAAAGGGGATGAAAAGGTTATTGCCACTTGTTATTTCAATACTCTTCTTAAGCCAGCCGGGCCTAACTCGCCCTTGCTTAAGTTCTTGTGCCAATGCCACCGAATCGACGGCCGTGCCGATCCACACCGAGTTAACCTTAACTGATAAAAATTCCTGTCGTGATGACGAAAGCGGTGCTGACAATCCCGCTTTGGCCTGCTCCGCACCCTGCTCTTCAGACCAGCCGACGGCGGCTGAGCCTATGAGCTTTCTGTTTTCGTTTTTGGTGAACCCTTTTTTCACTATTTCTTTTCTGGCTCCGGAAGAATGCACACCGAGCCGCCAAAACTCCTAAGAAAATCATTTCATTGAATGATGGCGATTCCATCACCAGTCATTTGTATTATTTGACCTTCACCGGCTTTTTTAAGTGGCAGTCTTTGGGTTGCTAAAAACTGAACACGCTCAGGCCCAGTCATTCGAGCCAACTTAATAGCTTTTTGTCGCTGTTGGTTTCGCAATTGCTTCTCTTTTTGTGCAAGCTTCATAAACGAATAACCCAAGCGACGGTTTTCCATTTTGATGAAAGCAAAAGCGAAAAGGAATCCCATAACAAGAAGGATGCTGATAAATGGCTTAATGGTTTTAACTTGTTGCTGGCTCATAGTGTTCTCCTAGTTTCTCTTCATTTCTTGTTGAATAGATTGTTCGATAATTCGTTCAAAAGCGCGCAACTTGGCACTGCGCGAGCGTTTATTTTCTAACTCTTCATCACGTGTTGGCTTTACCACTTTTTTGTTTACAGGCTTGCCATAATCCGAGTTTCTAAAAACTTGCTTTACGATGCGATCTTCCAGCGAATGGAAGGTGATGACCACCAACCGTCCGCCTGGTACCAAGCGCTTCATCAATGTTTGTAAACCTTCTTTTAAGTCCTCAAGTTCACGATTGACCACCAAACGCAGTGCCATAAAATACTGGGTCGCCGGATGCTTGCCTTTTTTTCTCCAGCCTACTGATCTTTCAATCAGATTGGATAAATCTTGAGTTGAGGTAATGTTTCCGTTTTTGCGTTCACGCATAATATTTTGAACAACTTTATAGGGCTTAAAAACCTCTCCATAATCTTTAAAAATGTCGACCAATTCCTCTTCGCTCCAATAGTTGATAATCTCTTCAGCCGTCAGAGGTTGACGTTGATCCATACGCATATCGAGAGGCCCATGGTGATAAAAAGAAAAGCCTCTCGAACCTTGATCCAGTTGGGGGGAACTGACACCAAGGTCCAAGAGTATCATGTCATATTTTTGTGGCCAGTTGCGCTTTTCAATGACCGAGTCAAGGCTGGCGAAACTGGCTTGTTCAATAAAGAACTTTTTACCTTTCGATTTTTGCTCCCACTGTTTGTTAGCAAACTCGACGGCATCTTTATCTT
>CAXRIX010000174.1:0-9419 GCA_964230555.1 Bdellovibrionales bacterium | reverse complement strand
GCGAAACCCGGACATGGGTGTATTGATGGTTAGTAAGGGTGCCGTTAGATCGGCTTTTATTAAAGTTAGACTGATTTGAGCTTGGTTCCCTGCGACATCGGACTGAGTGAAGTAAACCGTTTTATTGCCAAGCGCGCCCGACAGTTCAAGATCGGCGACAAACTCACCACTCTCAGAACAGACAATGCCTTCTGCAAGAGGTTCAATATCTCCGGTGACTTGAATAAGGCTTGCATTGACTTCACATAGACCAATCACTTGAACCGCGCCTTCAGAGCTCGATAAGTTTTCTGGGCTGACAATGCTCAATTGCGGAGGCTCTAAATCACCAGTGATTGCGGTATCGCGAACCCAGTCAAAAAGGGCTTGGAAGTCATCAATTGAAAGAGTGGCGCCCATTGGCATGTTGGCCGGACGACGAGGAGTTCCAGCTTGCGTCTGCACGTAACCCTGAGTTCGATAAATTAATTTGGATGCTTCGGGATTACCACGAACAATCATACCGTTGGCGATAAAGTCTTGCTCGTTGTTGTAATCAAGGCGGGCGTAACTGGCCGTTCCGCTGGTGCTGTGGCAACCCACACAGTTTTTCTGTAAGACCTCTTGCGCCTTTTGAAAACTTTGGGATTGGGGAGCTGAGTCAGAACTGATCGAGCGACTGTGTTTGGCATCAAAGCCAGAAAAGCAGCCTTGAGTGGCTATCATTATTAAAGTTAGAAAAAAGAAATTGATAGTTTTCATAACGCCTCCCCTTACCCTGCACTGCTCACGGGAAATGGAAGAGAGTTTTTATAAAAGTGATAATTATAACGAGCGTACTGCAAGTTATAAAGCTGAGCGTCGGTGTAGTACCAAACACCACTGCGCTCGGTTCCGATGTGTCCATACCCTCCAATATTGGCAATACCGTTATTATGTGCGCCCAATAGGGAGTCGGTTCTTCCTTGAAAGAAGCGATTGATTTCAGGATCTTCATATTCCGCACGCGACAGTCCCATGGCCTGAAGGATTGTTGTTAACACACGATTGTAATGAGCTCCGTAATAGTTGTGACCGAAACGATCACTGTTCGGGTCGGTCGAAAAGCCATCACCTTGCTCCGGGTGCGGGCCTAAGCTTCTGCGGGAATAGTCAATCATGTGCCCAGTGGTCAAATTGCCACCGGCGCCTCCTATAAGCAGGCAGGGCTTTGAATAGTCACTATGTAAAGTCGAACACTCCAAAGTCATGTGCACCAACGAATTGTCTAAGATGGACTGACCATTGGTGTCCGGAGAAGAGTCCAAAGCTGTAACTAAAGGCACAAGGAAAGACTCCACATAGTTTCTCCAAATCTGTGCCATGTACTGGTGATTGGGCATACCGTTGACATTGTCGAACGGACGATGGCTATGACCTTGGTGGAAATCCTCAGTGGGATGGCGATCGTAGTTTGGAAGGTTGTCGATATGGAAATTAAGAACGCGATGCAAATCACAGGCAGCCGCAGCCGCAAAAATTTGCGCGTACAGTTCAAAAGCATATTTATGGTCAAAGCATGAGTAATTCCAGCTTGAAAGCCCGTCGGTTTCGGTTCTCGATGGGTCGATCTGTGAAAACTGACAGCCTCCAGCGACGGTGGTGGTATCAAGACGTCTTTGAATATCGGAAATACGATCCAAAGCATTGTCTAACACTTGTCGGTCGAGTGAGCTGATTTGTCGACCGTTCCGCACTCTTCGGTAGTCTTCGATGGTCCGCGAGAGTATATCGGCTCCGGGACGAGAAGGAGCTGGAGAACTCCCCCCTTCAGAAATGGGGGAGCCTCCAGGATAGAAGAGTTGGGAAAATAGGGTATGTGGTTTCGAAGATCTTGCTGAAGCTCTGTTTATGTTATTAGAAGAGTCTCTTGCGTATGAAAACGAAGAGTGGTCCCCTGGCCCGACCGTCAATGGGTCGTTGCTATGCGGAGTGAAGCGCGAATTCCCCGCCAACACCTGGTCGATGGACCTTAGGGCTTTCACATTTCGCGCCTGGGTGTCATGCCCGTCATTATCGGCCAAATTCCCCAGCATGGGGCCACGACCGTGAGCAATACGAGTGTGTAAATTAAGTCCCCGCAGGATATTCATTTTATTTACAAACGGATTAAGACCGTTACCTAAAATATAAGAGAGTTCACTTGTCGGACTGGAGAGAAAAGACTGCAAAGATTGATAGCCGATCTCGTGATCTCCGTTTCCGGGGTTGTATCTTTGTGAAAGAGGATTCAACGTTGGAAACCAGTGCTGGTGATGACCGTAGTCATAATCACCGACAAAAGTGAAATAGCGTCGCACCACTTGCGCCTGTTGTGCCCAAGCTTGCCTTGGCATTAACGAAGGCAAAAAGGGAATCGCTAAGGTCGCGCCCCCTAAGCCCTTAAGAAACATTCGTCTTCTCATTGAATTCTTTTTCATAATCCCACCCTATGATCCGTTCCATCTACAGGATCCCGCGAATGGCCTATGGCTTCGAGTTACGATTTTGTCGCGAACGGTACCCGAAAGGTACCAAGACCCTTTTGTGAATTCAGAGCGTCACGAAACGCCAGGAGATCACCCTGACCACCCCAACATGTCCTATATTGAGATTAAACTTTTCTTGAAACGTATCGAGATAAAGAATCTGGTTTCTTTTTGGGATTCAAATCGTTCGTCACAGATCAGTCTCCCCTGCTAAAATCGGAACCAATCTTGCCTTATTTTGAGATAAAAATTCTATCGCAGCGTATTCAACAAAGGAACCTGGTACCTTTTGTTTCGCGGAAAAGGGACTTGGTACCTTTTAGGTTTCTTTGGGGAAGGCTATCCAGGCTTCGGATTTTGGGAAGTTTTTTGGTCGCTTCTCGCACAGGCCGCGGTAATTTAAGAACGTGGTGTAGGCGCAGATAAATGATTCGAAGGCAAAGGAGTCTTTGACCATCAACTTGAAATCGCGGTGGTAGATAAAGCTCAAGCCCTCTTCACTCCACTGATCCAGAAACTTTTGCCGGATGCCCGGCCCCCGCGTCAGCTGCTTGTAAAGCAGTAAATGCTTTTTGCTAATCCCCATGTTCTGCCCTAGACGCCAAACACTTAAACGCGGCAGAACCTCAATCACTTTACCATGGGGAATTCGGCGCTTTAAATACATCGCACGGGCCGACAACGGAGCGCGATTGCTACCAAACGCGTGGTCAGAGGCCAACTCGGATGAGATTTCCGAATTAATATACTGCTCAACACAGCGTTCGGTATAGGGGGTAAAAATCTTATTCGGTCGTTTTTGAGGAGAACGCTTTTTGTGATTCTTCCACATCCATTTGATTTCAGGCTCGGTACACTTCTCATGGCCCGGGCACTTTAAGCGGCAGCGTAGACATTTGGGAACAATCAAAGGTGCATCAACCCCAACACTATGAACCGACGGCCCCAGTTTGTCTAAGATTTTGATGATTTGTGTGTCGGCCGACACTTTTTGTGACTCTTCAATATTTTCATGAAGTTCTGCAAGAAAGAGTTTCTTCTCTTTTACATAGTATTCTAAAACACTGAGGCAGGTTTTTCGTCCTTTACCACCACCGAGGGTCAGGCCGGCGAACTTGATAACTTTAAAGGGCTTGCGTCGCGAACTCATACGAGTCGGACATCCAGATGTCGAAACCCTGCCTCGGTACAAGCGTCAATAATATCATTTCGTTTATCAGGCGACGACCATACAAAAACACAGCCTCCCCCACCGGCACCACAAATGTTAATGGCGTCGGCCCCTACCTCGTAGGCGACTTCAGCCAGCTTCTCAATTTCTGGCGACGAAAAACTATCAGCCAGCTTCATGCGAGCGTCGAACTCTTTTTTAAAGAGTTTTGGCAACTGGGCCCAGTCTTTATCGATCACCACTTGCCGAGTCTCTTGCGCCACTTCTTTAATTTCACCAAGAGCCGCCAAGGTGGTTTTATCGCCGTCGACAAAGTTTTTTATCACTTGCCAGTTGTTGATCCCGGAGTGATGGGAACGACCAGTAAAAAAGATCGAGATGTTTTTATTAATATCCAAATCATCAATAGAGATCGACTGCACCTGCGGCCAACCGAAATTGTAATCAATGATATTAAAACCACCGTGTAAGGGAGGAAAGTAGTCTTGCGTGCCGGTCGGCATATTAAGAATTTTGGCTTCAATACCCGAACAAATTCGTACGATTTCGTAGGGGTCGATCTCTTTATCGTACATTTCGGCAAAGGCTTTAAAGATAGAGATTGAAAGACTGGAGCTTCCGCCCAGGCCTCCACCCATCGGAGAATCACTTTGCGCCGAAAGATTAAAGCCAAAATCAGGCTGCCAGTAAGCTATGTGCTCACGAAAAAACTGAAAGTCTTTTTGATCGCAGTCCAGACACTCCTCAAGAGAGGCAAACTCATAGGTATTGTCGGTCTCGCGCGAATGAATAAGAATCTGAGAGTCATCCCGCTTGGAAAGTCGACAGGTTGTGTAGATATCGATGGCAACATTGATGGTGGTCACCGGATTCATCAGAGCATTGATTGGCCAGCAATCCAATGTCCCGCCGGCAAAATCGATTCGCGTTGGTGACTGTACAAGAACTTCATTTTTGATCACTTTTAAACACCTTTTCTATTTCGTAGCCCAATGATTTTAACGAATAAGGATTCACTTTCGCAAAAATTTTAAAGCTGGGAACCCGGATTTTTTGCATCTTTTCGTCAAATTCAAATGTTATGTTACCTTTATCTGTCTGAATTTCAAGGAACCAATGGGGTTTAAAAGAATCGGGCTCGCCAAACTTCAAATCTTCAAGCTGAAACTCACGGACTTTCTTAAAAAACCACAGTCCATTGGCTTTGTGTATGTCTTTGCTCTGATCTTTAAGGCGAAAGGTCACCATGTTATTTTGAGCTGGTTCCACGCTCCAGGCTACTGCTGTCTGGTTTTTTAAAGACAAGCTTTTAACAATCGCCCCCGGAATCGGAAGCCCCGGATGGTAAAATTGACTCAAGGGATAATATAAAAATTGCGCCCAGACGTTGTGAACCACAAAAATTTCGTTGCTTTCCTTATCTAAAAGATAAATGGTCTCAACCGGCCCTTCCTTGGTTCCAACCTTCACTCTTTTTTCAAGTCCGTCAGCAAACTGAAGCCCGTAAAACGCTTTGCCCGGTTCAAGACCAAACTTGTCTTCCTCGTAGGTAAAATGATGACTAGAAGTGGTCTCATCCATAATTCGAAAGGCTTTTTCAATATACTCTTGATTGGCCAGGTACTCTTGGGGCTGAGTCACCCACCAGACGCCATCGCGCTTTTCAATACGGACTTCATACAGGTCAGTGGTTAAATCAAGGCGGGTCACACTGTCGGGAAACGAATCAGGAAACAGCGTCACCACTTCCTTCTTCTCACGCTCCTCAACTTTAATAATCCCAAACCAAGCGTAAGCTCCTAAAAAAAGCAAAAGCGTAAAAAGGGCAGCAAAGACTTTAAAGCTTTTCAAAAAAATCTCCGCAATTTAAAAAACAAACCGAAGATAAAAAATATCAGACAGTAAGGCAGGATAAAAAATAGAAAGTAGAGATTCATCTGAGTTTGCGTCATGATCAGATATGTGGTCTCAGCCTGTGGCGGTCGCATTTTTAAAAGATCTTCGTCTTTAGAAAGATAGGTCACAATGGCCAATAAGAAATTGAAGTTGGCAGGCTGGGCATAGAATTGATTGGTGATAAAATCACTATCCGCCACCACCGCTAAGCGGAAAGGCGTTGCCCCGAGGCCCTCAGCGACAGCGGCTGCCACCATAGGTCCCTGCTGCACCACCGGACTGTCAGGACTGATGTCTCCACGCCCCACACTGTTGGGAAGATGTTCAAGAATAGGATTCAAGGCAATATCGGTGGTGCCATCGGAATTTAAATCAAGAGCGGAGGAAATAAACAACACCGGGTTCTCTCCCGCTTGCAAGGTAGCAGCCACCTCATGCTCCAATTTGCCAGCATGGGTTAACACAAGCAGCTCGGACTGCCCGGCCTGCGCTTGCGCTGAAAACACAAATGTCTCTTGTAACTGAATTCCGAAGTTTTCTAATAAAGAATTGATATTGTGCTCTTCACCGGGATCCACCGCCAAAAATAGAGCGCCCCCGCCTAAAACAAAATTCTGCAACTTCTGGCGGTGCTCCTCTGAAATGGGCTTACGAGGACCCAACATCACTAACATTGCAATGTCTGACGGGAAGCGATCGGAGATATCCAAACTTTTTATCTTGTAATGCAATCGTTCTAACTGAGTTTTAATACCCTTCGCGCCGAACGTCGACTTGTCGTCAATGTGGCGCTCATCATGACCTGTCAGAAAGTAAATGATCTTTGGCTTCTTACTAACTTTTAAAACCGCATTGGTCACCGCAGCCTCAGACAATGAGGTCACTCGACTGATACGGTCCTGGTATTCAACAAACAAAGAGGACTCTTCATTACCCGTTTTAAATTTCTTGGCCAAATCGGGATTTTGAAAAACCGAATGACTCTCAAGCCTGATCTTTGAGTTCAATCGCAAATAGGGATTAAGGAACTCTCTGACCTTGGCTTCATAGCCCCGCACCGAGGCATTCCCGACATGAAAGTAATAAAAGCTTAACTTCTCGGGGAGACCTTTAATCAAAGACTTGGTGAGGTCTGAAAGACTGTGGATTTTGTTACGGGTTAAATCCGCTGTGACGTTTTGCTTGTGGACAATAAAATTGAGAACAAACAAAATCGCCACCACAATGACAATCAACCCTAAGCTTTTCGATAAAAAGTGTAAGGATTCCGATTTTAAAACCCCCAACATAAATTTATAATTGATCGCCAGTGAAAACAGTAAAAAGAAGGCTCCAAACCCAAAACCCCAGCCAATAAAAGGAATCCAGCCTTGCAAAGCCAGACGAAACCCAAGGCTTAACAAAAAGCAAAACAAAGATAGAATCAGTGAAATCTTACCAAGCACGTTCATCTTATCGCCACCTATGGAATTCAACAATGCGTTCGGTGATCAGTCCTAAAACCGCAGACCAGGACAAAAAGTAAAGCAAGGAGGATAAACTGAATACGCCTTTGCGAAAATTTGCAAAATGTTGATCAAAGGTCAAAAAACGAAAGAAATCTTGCAAGGCTGGCGAAGATGTCAGCTCGCCGCCGATGCCCATTAATAAGAAAGTGATATTAAGAACCAGAGAAAAAACCACACACACAATCAAGGACTCAGTGACCGACGAAGCAAACATACTGGCTGTCATATAGACACACAGAACAAGGAATAAACCAAAGTAGCTATAAAAGAACAGTTCAAGAGGAAGGGGAATAAAAAACAAAAGCGAAAGCGGGAAAACCATGGACACGCCCAGAAGGGTGAACAGAATCATCACGCCGACCAGCCACTTTGCCAAAACGATCTGCCAAGATGTGATCGGGCCAGCCAACAGGATTGGAAAGGTTTTTAATTTCTTTTCTTCAGCAAAAAAACGAATACTCAACGCCGATAAAATAAAAACCAATACGTAGTGCACGATGATTAAGTAAGATGACACCAGGTTGTGGTGAATGTTTAAACCGGCCTGTGCTGATTTCAATGACAATTGATAAGATTGTTGCACGAAGGTGTAAACTTCAACCGAGAAAAACACACCCCATAAACAGCAGCAAAGACCGAGCAAAGTATAAAACATCGGACTGGTAAAAAAACCTTTGGCGTCTTTTTTAACAATGGCCCACACCGGTCCCATCATTTTGTCACCTCGATAAAGACCTCTTCGAGATTGGTCTTTGCATGTTGGCTGATCAGTTTTTTAAGGTCGCCTTGGGCTCGCACCTCGCCCTGATGAAGAATCACCACATCGTCACAGACCTCTTGCACTTCAGAGAGAATATGAGTCGATAAAACGATGATATGATCACTTTTCAGAGATTTAATAATATTACGAAGCTCAAACACTTGATGCGGATCAAGTCCGACTGAGGGCTCATCGAGGATCAGTATTGAAGGGTCACCGATCAATGTTTGCCCAATACCCACGCGCTGCTTAAAGCCTTTTGAGAGAACGCGGATCGGTCGAAAAGCCACCTCTTGCAAACTCATTTTTTCGATAGCCTGATCGACCTGCTGATTGATTTTTTGTTTAGGGACACTTCGGAGACCGCAAACAAACTTTAAAAAATCGTAAACTTTTAAATCTTCATAAAGCGGTGGTGTCTCTGGGAGATACCCGATTTGCGATTTGGCTTGCACGGGGTTTGAAAGGATGTTCTCTCCATTGATTAGGACTTCGCCTTCGGTTGAGCATAAAAGCCCGGTCATAATTTTCATTGTGGTGGATTTTCCAGCACCATTGGGACCCAGAAGCCCCAAAGTTCTTTTGTCGGCCACCGCCCATGTGTTCTCTTTCAGAGCCCACTGGTCGCCGAATCTTTTGCTTAATGATTTAATCTCAATCATTCTACCACCTTAACAGTCATTACTTTTTCATGGGAATAGGTCACTTGTCCAGCCTTGGCTCCCTTGATGGGTCGCACATATCGACATTCAGCATAGATCACCTGATAGGACCCTTTTGCACCCTTTGGGAGTGACTGAGAAACCACAGCCTGGGCCGCTTTCTCTAAGCTGGCCTGAGGCAGCTTTTGGCCCTTATTGCGCTCAATTATTCCATAGGCTCCTGGGTAATCTTTGATATGCAACCACAGGTACCATGCTTTAGCTTTACGCAAGAGTTTTAAATTCTCCGGCCCGGACTTACCAATAAAAACTCGGCCCTCTTGCAAGGCCACAGTTCTCCCCTTTGAGCCTGAGGCATGCAGCAAACTGGAGGGTGCTGGTGTTTTTTGCTTTGCCGTGTCTCCGGCCTTAAGTTTTTCGATCTCTTCTTTAAGCTGCACTAAGCGTGCTTCAGTGCCTTGAATTTTTGCCTGATTCTTTTTCGCCTGAGAAAAACAGTGTTCGATATTCCAAGCTAAAGATTGCTCAGGATCAATAAGGTCACTCCAAGTCGACGGCAAACCATTTAAGGTCTGATTTTCCTTTAACCACTCACCCAACTCCTGCCATGGAGCTGTTTTCAGTTTTTGCAGATGCTGTTGCATTTTCTCAAAACCTGACTTCTTTTTTTTCAAATCCTTTTTCTGACTCTTTTCAGTAGCCGAAGGTGTTTTTGAGACAGCCCCCTGACTCCACTCCTGTAAAAAGGTTTCTGCAGGTCGCACCTTTCGATCAGAAGGAGTTTGGGAGCTCTCTTGGTTTTCTGGTAAAGGCTGGGGCTTATTGGCCCATACTGACTTCTGGTCGACGACGGCTTCTATATTCACCCGTCCCGGGATCAATAAAAATTCAAGGCCAAGCGTTTGCTCTGTATTGGTAAGGCTCAACTCAACCGCC
>CAXRIX010000173.1:0-4005 GCA_964230555.1 Bdellovibrionales bacterium | reverse complement strand
TCCAGTAATAGGTTTTCCAACCTAACTTCGCGAGTCCATATTGCAGAGCCAAGCCACCGACACCGTTCAGATCCGTGAACTCCTCTAGACGATCCCACACCTCAGCCTGATCAGTTTGATAAAAAGCCTGCTGCAAACAGTCCATGGCCATTCCCACACAGCTCGTGCTTTCCATCTGCTGCATAAAGCTTTCCGGAAAACCCACCGCTTTAAGAGCATCGCCTAGATAGGTTAACCGTGTGCCATCAGGGCGAACCTGTCCTCGCCGTTTGGAATAGCGTCTTTCTCCGTAAAATTTTGAAACACAAACTTTTTGGGATTGAACCATTCGACAACTATTTTGATAAGCCGCGATATGTTCACTGCGGTAATCTTGAAGACAAAGGGCTGCGGTTTCTACCAAATCATCAATTGTCTGCTGATGAGTGGCCACCTCTTGGGCTGAGAACTCGATTGTTCCCTTATATCCTGCCATCACTGTAGAACTTGCTAAGAATAAAATTGCTGTAAGAAATTGACCCATTGATCCCCCCATGAGCTTTCGACTTACTGAAACCTCAGGCCATGGGCAACTAAAAAGCGCTGTTTTTGTCAGGAAGGGCGGATTCTGTAAATGAAACCACTGTCGGTTGAAAAATAAACATGGCCTTCGGGCCCGACTTTGACATGCCGAATCCGTTGACTCATGTCCTGAAGCAAACGGTCTTCGGAGACGAACTTTTTATCTTTCACTTCAACGCGATTCAGATGTGTCAGCTTCAAAGCGCCCGAAAGCAGACTGCCATTCCACTCAGGAAAAGCATCACCATAATAGACCGCCAAGCCGCAAGGCGCGATCGAGGGAACATAGTAATGAACGGGTTGCTCCATACCCTTTTTATGGGTGTCCTCACCCACTGCTACAGGCCCCCAATACTCTTTTCCAAAACTGATGGTCGGCCAACCGTAGTTTTTACCTTTTTCAATAAGGTTGATCTCATCTCCCCCACGTGGTCCATGCTCAATCGACCACAGTAAACCTTTGCGCGAATCAAAAACCAACCCTTGGGGATTTCGGTGCCCGTAAGACCAAATTTCAGGAAGCGCTCCTTTTTTTCCTACAAAGGGATTATCTTTGGGAACTTGACCATCGGCATGCAAGCGCATGATCGAACCGGCGTGGGTCGACAGATCTTGTCCATTGGGACGATGGCCTCTGTCCCCCACTGAAAAGTAAACATAGTTTTCGCGATCAAAAGCGATCCGTGACCCGAAGTGACGACTGGTGTCGGTACCGCCTTTGGCGGACAGGAGCTTTTGGAACTCCTTGACTTGCTGACCTTGAATTTTGAATCGCCCAAGGTGGGTGGTTAACTTTTTTTCTAGAGGCGCAACGTAGGTAATGTAGATCCAAGGCTCTTCTGGGTATTTGGGATGTTTTTTAACATCCATCGACCCACCCTGCCCCTTCTCTGTCACTTTGGGGCCACCCGATAGTTTGGTTTTCTTTTGCTTCTTTAAATCGTATATCGAGAGCTGTCCGTTTTTTTCATTGATCAGCATGGTGTTCGCGTTAAGAAACTCGAAGCCCCATGGAATATGCAGATCGCTTACGACCTCCTCGACGACCAACCTGTAATTTTTAGTTTTTTCCTTATGAGCCGCTTTTAAGGCTTTTTTTTTAAGCCAGTTTTTAAAAGCTTTATTAATATCGTCGATTTCGCAGGTGCGTTTAATATAGGTTTCGATCTGACGTCTGACACTTAAGCGGATCAATTTATCCAGCTCACAGCGGTCATCTAGCATTTCTACCAAAGCCTGTGACACCTGATAGTGCAATCGAATATCCGACTTTCCTTTTTTGTAAGGATGCCCCATCTGAGTGACATCCGAGGGAAGCTTTTTATTGTTTAATTTATTAAGATCAAGCTTGTTTTTGCGTGAGTAGTAATTGGCAAAGCCCTCTTCCAACCAATCGGGAATAGCGCCTTGATATTTTTGATGGAAGATCACATGCACAAGTTCGTGACCATAGACTTCGGCGTAGTTGTTTTTAGTCACCTCAGGCCCCATGTGGATCTCTGATTTGTCTTTTGATTTGATGGTAACGGCGGCGGCCAGAGGACCGAGAGAATGGGTTTTACTGAAGCTGTCGTGGCTAACGTGCCAGATCACCGGAACACGGCGAGTCTTCCATTCCAGTTTGTTTTCAATTTTTTCAGAGACTCTTTCGATAACACGTTGAGTGACCCAGTCGGGAGCGTCCTTCACATGCACCGAGTTGGTGGTGAACTCTTTACCGAAACTGGGACTAGCAAAAAAAATGATTATTAAAAGGTTTAAATATCTCACAATCACCTCGCAGTATTCTGCAATATTACCACCGGCGAATCAACCAAACTAAAACAATGGCACTGGGCACACTGACTGGCAGACAAATCAATGTGGCTCGCGCCCCTTGAGACAATCCAAAGGAAACAAGGGACAAAACCACACTCAGGTCCGAGGACTGAAGATCGCTCAATAAGCCCTGTTCTTGAAAAAACATAAGACTGGTTAGAAAGCTGGTAATAATCACTAAGGATTGGGATTTAAAAAACTGTACAATCGGTCGTTTTTCAAACAAGACCGATCGCCCCCCAGTCAAGCTGATGAGCAGAAGGCTTACAAAAAAGCCTTTCCAAGAGTCGGAAGCATAAAACAACACCTGATTCCAAAAACGCGGACCTTGAAAATTAGGGTGAAGGAAAAAAGTCAGGGCCACAAGACTTAGCCCATAAGCCACCAACACTAAAAGTAAAAGACCGCAGACCACAAAGAATCGACGTCGATTTTGATCCATTGATTTACGGGTTTTGTTTTTTAAGTGTTTCCCGCATTTTCAAACGATGGGCACGACGGGCTTGCCCGGCTTTATTGCGCCTTTTTTCATCATCGGTTTCGGGCAGAATCGGTGGAATCGGCGTTGGGTCCCCATGGGCGTCCAGTCCCACGAAAGTCAGATAGGCACTGGCGGTATGAAACCTTTCGTTGGTGGTTGGGTTTTCCGCATCCACTCGCACCCCCACCTCCATAGAGGTCCGACCTGTAAAATTGACGCTGGCCTTTAGATTAACCACCCAGCCCTTATAGACCGGTGCTACAAAAGTCAGCTCGTCCACATGGGCGGTGACCACCTGTCTTTGCGAATGCCTTTGCGCACAAATGGCAGCAGCAATATCAACCCACCCCATAATCGTGCCACCAAAAATGGTATCAATGGAATTGGTGTGGGAAGGCAAGACCATTTCGGTCATTGTTACTTTTGAAATTGAAACGGGTCTAGGGTCCATGCAAATCTCCGCGAGAATCTAAGGTGTCGATAGGATTATTCAAAATTAAATTAGCATGAATTGAAGGGAAAACAAATATTGAGGGGCCTTAAAAAACAAAATCGACCCTAGCCAAAGCTTTAAAGGGTCGATCCCGAGTTTTTTAAACAACAAAGCCTTTTAAAGTGGGCTTTCGACACAAACAACAAAGAATTCATCATTTAAGCTCGAAAAATCGAGCTTAAATCAGAAAACTTACAGGCCAAAAACGCCCATTCCACCATTGTTAGAACCTGTTCCAGTGGTTCCACCACCAGTTCCAGTGTTTCCACCCGTTGGAGTTTCGTTGTTATTATTGATATTCGAGGTCACAGTTGTGTTACCAGCAGGGATCGCATCAATTCCGCCATTTTGATTATTATTGGCTCCAGCTGTTCCTGTTGCGTTGATCTGCTGTTGATTGTTTTGGGCTTCAACAAATCCCATATGAGGTAGGCACCATACAATCAGTTGTGCTCGCGACTTCACCTGCATCTTCTTATAGATGTTGGTCAAGTGGAACTTCACGGTCTTTTCAGTAACGAATAGACGGTTGGCAACTTCCTTGTTGGAGAGCCCTTTTGAAACCAGCTCTGCCACCTCGGCTTCTCTATTGGACAAACCCTTCTGTATTAGGACATCTCTGAGCATCCTTGCTCCCTTCGTTAGTTTAGTG
>CAXRIX010000172.1:0-13882 GCA_964230555.1 Bdellovibrionales bacterium | reverse complement strand
AACAACAATGCCGATAATCTTTTGGCTCGCGGACAAGAGATCTCTGGTTTTGACAGTCAAAGCAAAAAAAGTATTTTACTGAAGCCAGGACAAGCGTCTATCCACGATGTTTCTCTGTTGCACTCTTCACAGGCCAACAGCTCAAACCAACCTCGGCTGGGTATTGCTTTCCGCTACATTCCCGCCGACAACTTCCCAAAAACTCTAAAGTCCCTAAAACGCTCGGCCACCTTAGTCTCTGGTAAAAAACACCACCATCACTTTATTGATGACCCCAACCCTGCTGTCGACTCACGAGACGTCTGTCAAAAAGCCCATCGTAAATCGGTCAGGACCGCCACCATTCACACCCTTTTTGGAGATTCAGCACGCAGTATCGGGCGCAAGGTCATGGATGTTGGCCCCACTCTTTTTACCAAAAAGACTATGCAGTATTTTAATTTTAGTAAGAAGTCGAAAAAACAAAGTCTTTTACATTCCGTTCTTGTTACAGGCGCAAGCAGTGGGATTGGCCGAGAGTTTGCCTTGCAAATGGCCTCCACTGCGCGAATGATGGTTATAACCGGACGCAATCTTGAAGAGCTGAAAATCACTGAACAAAAAATCAAAGAAATCAACAGTCAAACCACAGTTGAAACTGTCGTCTCCGACCTCTGTAACCCATCCGATCGCGAGACTTTAATCAGCAACGCTCGTAAGCATCAGGTTGACTCGCTTGTGCTTAATGCTGGGGGTGGTAATTTCGGGCCATTTATCGATGGAGACTGGCAACAGGAACAGAAAGTCATAGACTTAAACGTCGCCTCAACAGTTCATCTGTGCTCAAAACTTATTCCTCAAATGCTTGAAATTGCCAAAGGACGCTCAATTAAAAGCAAAGTCATCTTGGTCTCAAGTCACGCCGCCTATATGAGAATTCCAAACTTTTCAGTTTATGCTAGCTGCAAGTCCTTTTTGAATCACTTCGGTCTAACCCTTGTTCAAGAGCTTCAAAATGAACCCATCGATATCATCGTCAGCTGTCCGGGCGCCACAGAATCGAAGTTTTCACAACGAGCGGGTTTGCCTTCAAAAATGCTAAGCACACCCCTCCCCCCGCAGCAGGTTGTCCGTAAAACACTGACGGCTGTTGGCTCGCAAAACCTAATTATCATTACAACTTTTGATAAAATTTTGTATCTCGCTTCTCGCATTCTTCCTGTTTCTCTTTTTGATCGCATCATCTCTCGTACCCAAAAGAAGCTATTGAAAACAATTAATAGACGAAATGTGGTGACCTAAATGGAAATAGAAATTCAAAGAAAGACTCTTCGAACCGAAAAACGCAACCGAACTCTGTGTGCTCTCCCCTGCTATAACGAATCCTACAATCTGCCGAACCTTTTTAAAGACTTGGCTTCCGAGGAAATCACTAATGATGCCGATTTGCTTTTTATCGATGACGCGTCCACCGACAACTCAGTCGAGATTTTAAAATCCCAAGGTGTTGAGCTTATCTGCCATCCCACCAACTATGGCTACGGCCAGGCCGTTAAAACGGCCTTTGAGTACGCTATTCAACATGACTATGACAGTTTGATTATTTTCCCCGGCGATGGTCAACGATCAGCAAAAGATCTTAAAACATTGATTAAAACATATCAAACCTCCGACTTTGATGTCATCACCGGTTCAAAATTTCATATTTACTCGGATAAGTATGGCCCCATCAACCGACGCTTGGGCAATATCATTTACTCGAATATCGCTCATTTAGGATGGGAAAGTCCCATTGAAGATGTGCTCTCTGGTTTTAAAATTTATAATGTTAAAGCGGTCCAGCCGTTCTTTCACATTCTTCCCAAAGGTTACCCTTTTGACATTTGCTTTTCCTTTTACGCGAGCCGCTTTGGCTTAAAGATAAAGGAAATTCCTGTCAACTGTCGCTACGATGATCATACCAGTAAAATGAACAGTGTGATCTGGGTTTCTATTAAAATGCTGACAAAGTTGATTTACCATCTTATTTTTCATCGATTGATTTGCCCACTACCGGACAGAAAATCCACACCGGTAAAAACACCTTTACAGGAAACCGACAGCATTGCTTCAAAGAATCATGTCTCGAATGTGTAAGCACAAACCGATCAGACTCGCGTTTGTTTTGATCCTGATCAGCCAAATCTGTTCGGCGGCTCCGTCATACCGAATCAACAATGGCACCACAGCCACGATTGACGAACACAGCAACTGCCAGAATGTCACCAATGCTTCGGGAACGGATCTTTTTGTTCCCACCAATTTGTCTTCTGAGTGGCTTTCGTTTCGCACCAACTTACCAACTGGAGTTTCACTATCAGCTTGCACCTTGATGACAAACATGACCGAACCCCCCAATGCCGTCTACGGGCTGGGCGCATTTATTGATTTTCAAGTCACCTGGAACCAGAATATTACTGTGACCGGCACGCCACGGATCGTTTTGAATATCGGTGGCGTCACACGTTACGCGACCTATACCACCGGATCTGGCTCAGCCAACATCAGTTTTCGTTATGTTGTGCAAGCGGGTGATAATGATAGCAACGGAATTGCGATTTCCAATAACTCCATTGATTTAAACGGCGGTACGATCAATGACGGCGGCGGCAACGGAGCCCAACTCAATATGACATCTTACATTGACAGTCTGGCGGCCGTCAGAGTTAACACATCGATCACACCTCCCAACCAAGTCACTGGGGTGACTCTGGCGCCGACCTCAAGCGCGACCACACTGGGAGTGTCTTGGTCTGTACCCAATGACAACGGCACACCGCTCACCAATTACGTTGTTCAGTATCGTCAACAGGGTAACACTCTTTGGAACAACGTTTCCCCAAATCCAACTACAAACGTGACGCAAATCACTGGTCTGACAGCAGGAATCACCTATGAAGTCCGAGTGGCGGCAAGCAATGGTGTTCTGGGGCCTTACTCAGCCATTTCAACGGCCGAAATTTTTAATGTCCTGGCTTTAAATCCCATTGTTTGGCTTGATGGATCTGATCCGGCAGGAACTGGCACACCACCGGCCAATGGCTCTTTGGTTGGAACCTGGGTTAATAAAGCCGGAACCGGGTCCAATGCCACTGAGGGCTCAACAGCCAATCAGCCGACCTATCTTGCCAATGTTCAAAATGGCATGGGCGCCTTACGTTTTGTGGAATTGGACCAGGGGCTGGAAGGAACTTTCACTCGATCGGTGGGAAATAACCTCACAATGCTAGTGGTTGTACAATTTGACAATGGATTTAGCGACCGCTGTGTTTTCGAGTTTCGAGGACCGGGCAATTCACGAGGCTTTTTTATTGATCAACGATACGGCGGCAACAACAATTTCTCGCCAGGTGTTACCAAGGGGCAATTCAATCTCTACACGATTCGGGATGCTGGAGGCTCGGCAATTGTCGACGAAAACACCACAAATATCTATAATGGAACCGTGAACTTCAACACCGACTTCACCGGAACTGGTAATTACACCTTGGGAGACGACACCACGGGTAACAACCGCTTAAATGGTTATATTGGAGAGTTTCTCATTTTTGATGAGGCCTTAAGTGCTACTGATATTGCAAAATTAAAGAATTATCTGCAAAACAAATGGGGCACGCCTTAATTTCTGAATAAAAAAAAGCGACTCTCTTGAAGTCGCTTTCTTTATCTTTAGATTGTTTTTAAACTTACAAACACTCAGCCCATTCTTGACGTTCTAAATCGAAAAGAATAGCTCCGCTACAGTTTCCGGTATTGCGAACTCCGTCACAATCTCCTTCTAAGATGTCATCACGGGTGAACTGGAGATGGGGGCCTTGGCAAACACGCTGGCGTCCACTGGTACTTGTTGGTCGGTCTCCGGCCACACAGCGTCGGTCATCAACCTGATCTCCAGAGCGGTCATAGCAATCCGAGTTTGAAATAAAATAAGTGTTACCGGTACAGCTTGAAAGGCTAACAGAGCGGTTGTCACTGTTGCGGCGACATTCGCCATTATCAATATGAAAATCAAGACCATCACAATTTGAATTGCTGACTCTTTCATTGTTGCTTGCGCGAAAGCAAACGCCGTTACTCTCATAAAAGGTTCGGTCGGATTGGCTATCGACGCTGTCTCCACCGCCGCCGCCGCCGCCATCTTTGCTTCCACAGGCGGTCGCCATAACTAAAATGGCACAAAAGTGTAATAAGAATTTTAAGTGTTTCATGGTTTCTCCAATGATTTCTATGCCATTAGTAAATGCAAACGGTAAGCCAAGCCATATAGGTGTTTTCAGGCATTTAGAGAGACTTTCTGGACTGTCTTGCAAGGATGTGACAAAAATTGCTTATGAACTGTCGTTCTATTTTCAAATTATTAAGACCTAGGTCAGCTTTTAAAGTCTATGTTTGGCCCCCTCGACTTGTCCAAAACCCTTAAAATTATTAACCTAAAGAGAGTAATGGGCTCAATAGGGCTATACCTTTGAGAGGGGAATATGAAACAATTTTTAAGTGTATTAATGTCCGTATGTATGGCAATTCCGGCGACCGCAGCGAAGCAGAAACAAACCACCATACTGAATGAACCCATGGAAGTTTACGTCGCTGAAGCCGCCGCCAACACCCTAAAGCGAGTCAACACCGTGAACGGCTTTCTGTCTTTTGCAGAAACCTTTGCTGACAAAAAAGAGATGGCCGCGTTAAAAAAGTGGATCAAATCACAAGGTATCCCTAAGGACGCTGTGTTTCCAGACTACAAGGTTAAAGGCAGCAAGATTTCATATGGTCGCGACAGTGTGACAATCAACAAAGACCACATATTAGTGAACAAGAAAAAGTACCCCATAAAGCATCACTCGTTAACTTCTTTTGTTGCTCAAGTCTGCAAAGATTTGAAATGTGGGAAGAACAAATCTGCCAATCTGGATTCTTTGATTTTTACCGAGGCTGACGCCTTTGGTTGGTTTGCTCTGGGCCTAGCATTTGTCGCTGGTGTGGTCTTACATCGTCCCGCCCGTCGCCTTTGGAGAGGTATTACGGGGCTGTTTCGAGGTCGTCGCAACCGCGAAGTGGCTGGTGGTGCTTTTGTGCGTGAAGAGATTCGAAACCGCGAGGTCGATGAAGGCTATCACTGCCAATCGGGTCAGGTTTACTTAGAAAGAACGTCAGGCGGAACCACCAGAGCCTTTAACCGTGAAGGTGAAAGAATTCGCATCCCCCCGGGAGCGCTTGAGGATGGATTGAGCTGTGAGGATAACGCCCGCCTTTTGAATGCGGCTGTCCAACAGAACGAACGCAACGGGATTGACGAGCCTTTGGATGGCTTTCGGTCTGTCACTAGCGAACAAAACAAAAAGCCGAAAAATAAAAAGAAAGAAAAATCGAAGTAAATAAAAAAAGCCTCAACGTCACTGTTGAGGCTTTTCTGTCTTTAGACTCCCCCACCTAATAGAGAAGAGATCCATTTTAAAGATTGTTCATTTTCAATTTTCTACGAACGACCACTGCCGCCAGGGTTGTTTCCACCCCCTTCTTTGTCGTTCACTGTTTTCCAGGCTATCTCTTCAGCCTTAGAGTCTGAATATCCTTTGTCCTTATATGTACTTTTAATGTGCTCGGCCATGCGCTTCTGCTTTTCAGTGTATTTGTCTTTATCTCCTTGAGCCATAATTCTGTCTCCTTTTCGGTTTTCTGCAAGCAGTCTACCTAAAAGTCTCAGAATGAGTCGTTTAAGGTTTTAAAATATTTTATGAACTTTCATAAACACTGCTTCGAAGTGCACATTTAAATCACTGAATTTAAAGACTTTTTATTTTTCTAAAAAAATCTGCAACTTTTTAAGGTTGGCTCCGTTGTCTTGATACAACGAGCGTAAAACGAACAATATCCTGGGAGGGAAAAATGAAGAAAGTAATATTAGGTGCAATCCTATCTGTATTTATGATGCCAATGGCCCATGCCGGCAAATTTTCTGGAAGCTACAAGCTTATTGATAAAAATGGTGCCGTTTTGCACGAAGGGGCTTTATCGCTCAATCGAGTGGCCACGGGCGCCAACACCGGCCTTGCGACTTACCGTGAGCCAACGGCCAATAAGGTTGTGAAAACCTATTGCGCATTCACTGTTGAGGTTTCAAGAACGCAAGCTCGACAAGTGGTCGAGGACTGCGGACCAGAAAGCTATGCTCAACTTGAGTGTGTGGGTAGCAACTGCAAAGGCAGTATCCAAATGGCCGGCATTCTTGATGGAAAACCCCAACGCATTGTTGAAAAAAACTCGACTTCACAAAGAATTCAAATCATTACCTTGGATCAACCTATCGACTACAAAGGTTTCAAAAACCTTAAAAGTTATATTCATATCCTGAATAAAGTTGACTAGTAAACACCCCAACACAGCCATCATCCCCCGGGATGGTGGCTTCTTTTAATTTTCACCTAAACAATCATGGTATTTTTCAATAAACTTATTAGCATATCGGAAGGCCAAAGTATTGGTCGATAAGGAATCAAAGTGTAAAAATGTTCCAGGCTCTTCGGTGCTGAGATGCTGACTACTAACAACTATGGCGCACTCGTCACTACTGACTGCCTGAAGTTGCGCCAGTCTAAAATTTTCACGAATCCTATTGCGACTTTGAATTGATAACAATGAACTAGGGTAATCAATGTCCCATGACATTTGCCCGACTAAAATTGGAAAGTGGTCGTTGATCCCAAAGCGATGACTAAGGTAAAAACGCGTCACACTCATAAAACGCTTTAACCGTTCCCGATAGATCCATGGATTCATCTCTCCGTGCAATGGATGGTTGCTGTTAACTTGCGCTAAAAAGTCAGCTTCGCCTTGCTGCCAGATCATTCCAATAATTCGATTCTGATTCGCTGAACCAGACCCCGGCGCCACTTTGTTCAGGGCTACACCAACACTATCTAACATATCGAAAAATAACTCATCAGTAGCCAAAGTACGACCTCGATGATTGGTTGTGGGACGATTGTCCCAAGCTAAAATCGAGGTGCCGCCACGAGCAACAGGCACCAAAAGAACTTTGCGATTAGCAGATAAGCTCCGAACTACTCTTAGAGCAAAGTTGTATGCAAAACCAGCACGATAATAAGGATAGTTCGGGTCGCGACCGGCATTTCGATCATGAGCATTCTGTCCCGCTGCTAGACGACTGTTAAGATTGTGATGAAGGGGCTCTTGCGCTGCTATCACTTGATTCATGGAGTTGTCATATCGTCCCAACTGTTTCACTCGATTAACAAAAGAATTTCGATGTAAATGGGGCGGCACAATTTCATCGCCTAGCTCAACAATGGCCCGTCCTACGGCATTGGACTGTCCAGCGACGATGATTATGTCGTAACCTTTTACCGTCACATCTGTCAGCGACGAAGCAAAAACAGAAGTATCAATCACATTGCCATTTTTCTCAACGCTATTAAAACTTTCGCTGCAGTTTAAAAAAGCCACTGGCAAAATTAGAAGGAGAGAATAGAGAAATTTCTTAGAAATCATTGCTGCCCCCATTTGATGTGTTTCATTATAAAATAGATGCCAATGGTTTTGGAAAACACTGATGCAAAATCCTATATTGAAACAAAATAATGGCTTAATTGTACCAGCTGTTAACAATATCCTCTTTGAGTCGATCAAAAACCATGGCTAGTTTTCGGGTTGAACTGGCTTGGTGGTACACACCTTGTTACGGCAAACGGCTTGGGTTTTGCCACCACCCATGGTCTCCCAGGAAACGCAGCCTAAGGCCGCCCCTTTTTGGATATTGCATTGCTCGGCTTTGGCCGAAAACTTCTTATGAGCGGCTGCTGTGGGATGACCACAGGGGTTTGAGATCACCACACAGTCGGAATCTTGGGTGCAGCGAAACCAGGTTGGATTTTCTTTTTGGCAGGCCTCGAAAGGTCCGGCCTGCAACAAGACCGGTGCCAAATTAACTAATAGTAAAATTAGAGGTCGCATCGCCTTATCTTACCTTAAAAATCGAAATTGGCGAACGATAAATACTCGAATTACCACTATAACCAATTGATTACTCAAGCCTTTTAAAGGTCATTAATGTTACCAATTTTGTGCCTTTTTTTTGCGATTCTATACAAGACGAAGAATCCGTTAAGGGGGCAAAAAATGGGAACTTTTAAAAATTACTTTATATCAATAAGTTTTATACTAATGATTTTTCAGGGCTGCGGACAGCTTGCAGGATTACAATCCACTATTAGCGGTGACACGTCCGTGCGCTCAGCTGCAATGACTTCTAAACCCAATATTCTAATGATCATGTTGGACGACGCCGGTCAGGGTGACTGGATTGATCCAGAGATCGCACCGAATATTGCGAACTTTAAAAAACAAGCCACTCACTTTCCGGCATTCTACACATCACCAATGTGTGCTCCTACCCGAATCAGTATGCTGTCGGGTCGATCGCACACCGACTATTCCATTCTATGGGTTTGTGGGTCCAATGCGATCTACGGTATTCCCAATTCGGACGCCACCATTCCACAAAGTTTATCGCAACGCGGGTATCGCACCAACACTATTGGAAAGTGGCATGCGAGTGTGAAAGATACGAAAAAGGCAGCCCAAGATTTTCCACCTGCCATCGAGTACGGTCCTGACCAAAAATTTAATAACTACATCATTTCACAAGGTGTGGTTGGCAAAGGTTACTTTGACCCAACTGTTGACAACAACGGTACACCCCAATCTTTAAAAGGCCACCAGACCGACCTTCAGGGCGATCAGGTGGTCAGTCGCTTAAAGCAATTGGCTAAAAATAACTCGAAACCGTTTTACATGCAGTACTGGTTGAATGCGCCTCACAGCCCGCATCACCCCCATCCTCGTATGTTTAAAAACGCTGCGAAGAAAGCCGAGTACAAAATGCACTTAGCGAATCTTAAAAGTAAAGACACCAGTCTTAAGCGCGCGGCCAGCAAATACTTTTCTGACAACAAGCCGATGCTATACCGTAAACTTTTGGCCCAAGGTGATGACAATATAGGTAAAGTTTTAAACCTTATTAAAAACAGTTCCGATCCATTCCTGAAAAACACCATCATTTTAATCACCAGTGACAACGGCGGTACAGACAAAACACGCCCTGTCAGCAACCCCTATGGCAACAAAGACTACTTGGGTCGCGACCTGCGGGGTTTTAAAACTGATGTTTTCGAAGGTGGTATTCGCCAGAACCTTTTAGTAAAAATGCCCGGTCAAACACAGGCTCGCATTGATCAAACCCCGATTTCGGTGATGGACCTGTTTCCAACATATCTTGATCTTGTCGGTAGTCAGCCGAACTCAAAAGAAGCCAATCAGTTTGATGGACAAAGCTTTGCCGGACGTTTGCAAGCACCTTATCAAACTTTCAACCGAAAAAAATCTCTTTACTGGCCGTTTAAGGTTAAAAACGAGCACATCGAAACCACTGAAGGTCATGACGGCATGAGCTTTGCGATTCGCAGAGGGCGTTGGAAACTTGTGGTCGAGCCTCTTGATGACTGTCGCCCCTGCTTGTTTGATTTTGCCAGTGGCTACAACAATGAATCGAAGGCCAATGATGTTTCTAGCCGCTACCCACAATTGGTGAAAGAGCTGCGTGAAGACTATATCGAATGGTACTTGACCACCACCCAGCTTCCGACCGGTGTTGATTCTAAAAGTGCTGGTGTTCAACAGCTTCGCACCGTCATCGAAGGCTTTAAAAAAGATGGGCCCGGAGAAGTGGTTCGCGATTACGACTTTGCTGGTTCTCCGGCCAAACGCTACGTGAAACTTAAAAACAACATCAAATTTGATGTCAACCGTCTAGACTTTACTGTTTCAGCCAAAATCACCCCCGACCGTGTCGATCGCGCCCAAGTGATCGCCATGCGCAAGGGCACCTGGAGATTTGAGGTTTCGCAGGATGGTTACTTGCAAGTTATAACGAAAGCCAGAGACGGTAAAACTCACCGTGTGAAATCCTCAGCTCGTTTGAGCCGTGGCAAAGCTTACGATGTGGGATTCACCATTTACTCTTTCAAATCACTGAACACTGTGGTTCGCATCTATGCCCGAGATCACGGTCACGATTTGGATAACGAAGAACGCTTAATGCGAGTGGCTCGTCAAGAAACCTCAAAAGGACTTGCATCCAATTACAATACAATTTACGTCGGCGCCGACCCCACCACGGCCCACGACTCTTTTTATGGATTGATCGAAGACCTAAGAGTCTATCACTCACCTTTAAAACGCGCCGAGATCGGCTACGGCCAGCGCTGGTGGGGCAACCGCTTCGACTAATAAAACTGAAAACCCTGGGCCTGACGCTTTCGCGTTGAGCCCAAGGTTGTTCCCATTGCAGGCCTTTACTAAAATAGGGTCCTACAGAATCTAGCCTCTGAAATTTCCTGGCAAATTATATCAGTTCCAATTCGGAGAACTTCAGTTCCATCCTCTGGACGAACGATGAGTTCAAGGGAATCGATTTCACCAGCGTATTTCTTCATAACACTAAAAAATTTCTCGTAGATAGGTCCACCGAACAAGCAGTTATGCCTGGGGTCCTCAGGCCGCATTGTAAACGATAAACGCTCATTACTTTTCGCCTGAAATTGAATATGGGTCATACCGTAGGCCACCGAATCGGTGTGGAAAACTTCTTTATCTGAATCGAAGAGACTGAATGTAGAGCCAGTGTTAAAAACCTCAAAGTTTTCCTTTTCATAAACCATTTTTATAATTTGCTCAGTGGGTGATCCGGTGGTCAATTCAACAGAGAGGATGATACCATTTGAACTACTTGAGACTCGACAGGCTGGCTTCAATTGTGCAAACGAAATTTGCGTCAAGCTAACTACAAAGATTAAAACTGCAAATTGATTATTCATTAGAGATTCCTTTCGTATAATTATGAAAAGTCCGACTGCAATCGATATCGAGAGGCCGAGACTGTGCAATTAGTTTGTGATTTTAATTTTGAATGTCGTTGGCAGACTTCTGTGCAACCGACCTTGACTTGATCTCGACATCAGTACATTGAGCCACCCCAGATAGTTCACCCTCATCAGTGGTGAGGCGCAGCTTGGCTGGAACATTATAGACTCCTGGTACAACAGTGTCCTGATCTTCCATAAAAAATGTCACATTGTCGTCATTGTATGAATTAACGTAAATCCACAAATAACTTTCAAGAAGTTCACCCTCGTATCCTGAATACTTCAGTTCCGGTAAGGACCCTTGAGTTTGGAGATTTTCGCCAACCGCTCTAAAGGTCATCAATGGAGCTTCATCTTTCCCTAAAGTGGCTTCAGCAAAATAGATTGTAACATCATTGTAAGTGCAAATAGCTGAAACAACTTTAGGCTGAATTTCATTGCCTGGCGCGAAAACTGACCCTCCGTGCTCACCGATGATGATAGCATTGGCGTTAGCTGTTAATAAAAGTAGGGTAAATATTGAAAGAATCGACTTCATCGACTGACTCCTTTGGTTTGAGTTGGTTAAGACCATGCACTTTCTGACTCGCATACTGGTGACTTATTAATCTTGATGATTCTAGGCATGGTCAAAAATTTCGATCACTTGAAGCTGGTTGATAGCTTTGAGCGTCTGTAGTTTTCAGAAGTTCTTGTAGTCGGTCGGTCAATTGTTTGCAAAAATCTTTCCTAGCCCGTTAAGAAATGGGCCTAAGTGACTAAAAACACTTACTTCTCATAGAAACGATAGATTTGTTAATTAAGAACTTTTATATTTGAAAAAGGCTCACTTTTTCTAAACAAGACCCCTAATAAGATTCCCAAATAAATCTCACAAGAACTATGGAGTCTATCTGAAGGATTAAGAATCGGGAATGAAGGATAGAAAAGCAGCAATCAACCAATGATCACAGTCTGTCCACTACTCGTCTTTCAACTCCCCGTCGGGAACACAGACGCCACCGGGACAAATTCCAAGTCCCTCATCTTCGTCTTCCTCTTCACGCTCTTTTAACTTCGGATTCTTCCTCTTCTCGGCCTCTTTATCATTGTCCGCTTCATTGTCTTGCCCAGAGTTGGCCACCTCTTGGTCCTGCACCTGCAATTGACCTTCTTGGCTATCCTCCATAGAAAATCCAATTCCCGGCGTTAGCATAAAAAACGCCACAAGAGCCAACCATAAATTTTTGATTTTTGTCATCTTAACCTCGATACTGAAAGCCAGCCAATAGAGCCATTGTAACTTATGCTGACCACGATGAGAAAAGGGTACAGCCGTCTGTTTTAAAATGAGATCTTACTCGATTGGCAACAAAACTCAAGGTGAAGCCATTTCAAAAGTGAATAAACATCTGAAAAACTCTAAACCACTAAGGTTTGACCCATTAACTAAAAAATCACATAATTTGAGCTATTGGTGGGACGAGGTTAACCCATCTTACTGAATCCCCTTTCGAATCCGTCAAAGGAGTTATGGTCTCATGCAGAGCCATCACAGAGTTGTCATAGCTGGATACCGGAAGCAAATTCGAGAGATCCTTGAGCGCAAGGAGATTCCGTTTGTCATCTGGTCGCCAAAGCCCGTTAAGAACCCTGGAAAGGCTCTGGATTTTTTGCACCAAGATTTTACTGAAAACCGAGGCAAAATTGATGAAATAGCTGAGACCCTTCGAAAACTGGGCCCCTTTTCCCATGTGATCGCTGGCACGGAAGAGAGTGTTCCCGCCGCCTCCCTGCTAAGAAAGGCCCTGGGTGCTCGCACTTCCAAACAATCAGTGGCTGTGTCTTGTCATGACAAATTGGTCATGAAAAATAAACTGTTAAAGCAAGATATCCCGATGACTCCTTATTTTAGTCTGAAGGATAAAAACCTTTCTGAAACCGAGATAATCACCAAACTGGGCTTTCCGGTTGTGGTAAAAAATCGCACGCAATCAGGTGGATCGGGAATTCAGTTTATCAGCGCACCCGAAGATCTTTCACAATTCATAGGCAAAGACCTTATCGCAGAAAAATTTATCAATGCCCCTGAAGCGAGTGTGGAAACTTACATTCAGAATGGAGAAATTTTATTTGAGAATATCACTCAATACAAAGTCAACGGGCAGGTGAACTTCGTCCCCGCCCATTTGAACAAGAAAATTCAAAAGGACTTGTTAGATTTAAGCCGCAAAGTGATCCAAGCCTTTGATATCCAATGGGGTATCACTCACTTAGAAACCTACCTCACCTCCCAAGGACCACTTTTTGGTGAAATCGCATTGCGACCGCCCGGTGGCTATCTTATGGATTTAATGAGCAAAGCTTATGAGTTTAATGCCTGGGAGTCCTTTGTTGAAATTGAGCTTGGAGAAAAAGTCACCTTTCCCAACGCAATTCAAAATTACTGCGGCGCTTGGATCCTCCACCCTGGCGAAGGCGTTGTTGAAAAAATCGAAGGCCTAAAAGATCTAAAGGAAAACCAAAACATTATCAAAGCCAAATTAAAAGTTAAAGTGGGAAGCAAAATCGAAAAAAGAGTATCGGTCGGTAAAGATGTCGGCTTTGTCCAATTTCACGCGAAAACCACTGAAGAACTAGAATCTGTCTACAACAACCTAAAAACAAACCTCCGAATTCAAATAAAACCGGAGTCTTAGATCCGAGGCCGATTTATTCAATCAATCTTAATCTCAATTTTTCTATAGGACCACTCTAGGTTCTATAAAAGTCCGTCTTTTCTACTGACTCCAATCAATATTTTAGCGTTAAATTGAGAAAAACTTCTCCGCCAACTTTTTTGGATCGGGCTCTTTGCAAAAACCGGGTCTATTTTTAGGATACCAAACACTGCCTGGGCGAGGCAGAAGACGTGCGTTTCCGCCAAGCTTGGTGTCGTAGTACCAAGA
>CAXRIX010000171.1:0-5040 GCA_964230555.1 Bdellovibrionales bacterium | reverse complement strand
CCTGGTCACAGATCCTCAAGAAATCTATGATTATGCTCGTTTTAAGGACGGTACAGATGAGACATCGCATACCGGTGTGACAGTCATCCAACCCGATACACCTAATTTAGAAGACACATTTATTACTAATATATTACAGGGAATTAACGGAAGCGGAGATGAGCGCAGTTTACAAAGTATTCAGACAGCGCTTTCCTATCAGGATAACCTGAACGAGCCATTTCCTCGTCAGGACGCTCTATTGGCTGTTATCGTGTTAACAGATGAAGCCGATGGTTCAGCCCTTCAGGCCGATCCCGGAAATGACCCGTCTTGGTTCCAGGACAAAGACTACTTTGACTTTCTTTTTAACCTGACAGGCAGCCAAGAAGGCAACCTGAACTTTATGTTCAACACCATCGCCATTCTTGATCAAGCTTGTTTGGACTATTTAAATAACACAGAAACTCAATTCGCCGGTCGAGCTATTGCCGAGCGCAATATTGCGATGTCTGACTTGACGGGTGGATACAAAGGAAGCCTGTGTGATGACTTTTCTGATGTGATGTCGGGAATTTCTGATCTGATTATCGAAAAGTCTACGGGCTTTAAATTGGATCGCGAGCCGATCGTAAGCTCTATCGTTGTCAAAGTTGACGGCGTCTCAATTCCTAATGATTCAGAGAATGGATGGACTTATAATCCAGATGAAATGCTCATCTCATTTCATGGCTCAGCGGTCCCTAATGCTGACGCTGTGGTGGCGATTAACTTTGACCCAGCGGGCTTAAAATAAAACAACCCAAAACCCCTTTCTATATCTCGAAACCGACAAAGACTGGCCCAGCCAGTCTTTGCTTTTTTGAAAACGAACAAACTCCGCCCCAACAATACGCGCAGTCCAGACAATAAAGACTAGTATAAACAACAACCTATAAACCAAAACGTCAGTTGATTTATCAATTCTTAAGTCTTTGGAGTCTCCCACCCTCTGAAGACTCCGGGAAGCGTGACGCGTTTTCACCCGCAGGGTGAAATCCCGGCGAGGGCACGAGCCCGCTCTTCAGAGGGTGGGAGACTCCAAAGGCGACAACCAATAGATCAATCAAATGACAAATCCAACTCACAGGAAAGTCGAGACACGCCCTATCCGAAGGATGAAACCCCGACAAGGGCACGAGCCTGCTCTTCGGAGGTTGGGGAGATCCTAAGGCGACCAAAGAAAGATGAATTGCCTAAAAACATTCTCCTCGCTTCTCTCCCTTTATAACCAAACCTAACTCCACAGAGAAAGTGACAGCGAAAAGCCACTCACTGGCACAGTTGGCGGAGCTAAAAGTGCAAGCCGCTTGTGAGGATAAAAACCAGTGATTGAACGCTCTCAATGTGTCAATGGAAATGAATGAAGTGTTTTTTGATGGACCTTAACCAAATCATGCTGGCCCGTTAACTTCCGTCAAATTAGAACGGCGGAGTTGTGGTGAATAGAATATCTAAAGTTCCAAGGTTATTAGGCATGGGATTGCTGATCTCTTCGTTGGTATCAGTGATTCCCACCAGCTCCATAGTTAACGTATAGCGCTGGTCAGGTTGGATGACCACTGCACCGTTAGGAGTGATCGGAACCATGAATCGTCCAAATTCGCAGAGATTATCTTCAGCCCCTTGGCCGACAACCTCTTGATTGCCAAACCCTTCTCGAAGTTCCCAAACAAAACTGTGTTGTTTAAATTCGCCGGTTCCACACAGCCCCCCCACATTGAAGTGTCCAACATTGAGAGTGGAGATTTCAATTTTATAGGGCTCATACTCACGGATCGTCATCCATAAGAAATCAGCAGGTTGTAAGCAACTGGTGGTGGGGCAAGTGTCAGACCCTAAAACATTCTCAGTTTGCTGCAACAAACCTGTATTTCGCGCTGTCTCCCCACAATTTTGGAAAGTCAGAACAATACCTGAAATGAGTATTAGAAGACCTATGGCTTTCAAATTTCCCCCATGTCTCTTTATTATCGTCATTTTCAGTAAAAAAATCGAATGATTTCAAAGATCGATGTATCTTGACGCTGTTTTGAGTTATAGAAGTCTCAAAATGAAACGTTTACTTTTTTTGATTTTGCTTATTCAGCCGATGCTGGGGTGTGAACCCAAATCCTCTCCAACACAAGCCTTTAGCTTTCATTTGTTTATGGAGCCGCAACACCTCGACCCGGCTCGCTCGCGGGCGTCTTCTGCCAGTTACTTTTTTTACAATACCCTTCGAGGAATCTATAAAATCGACGCTAACAACCGCCCTGTCGAAGAGGGAGGGCGCTGTGAATGGGTTTCAGACACTCAGCTAATTTGTCACCTTAATGACGACAAGTGGTCCAACGGTGACCCCGTGGTGGCTGAAGATTATATTCGAAGCTTTCAGCATTTACTGGCGCCCAGTACAGGCTCCCCTCGTGCGCATTTGCTAAAGTTTGTAAAAGGCAGTGACAGCGTTCTCCAAGGCCAAGCTTCTAGCACCAGTCTGGCTGTCAAAGCCACTGACTCAAAAACTTTAGTTATTGATTTCGTTAAACGGGACCGAGAGTTTTTCTACAAATTAGCCAGTACGGCCCTTTACCCCACTCATCGCAATCATGATGCCGATAAAAAATCGTATGCCGATTTCATCGTCAACGGTCCTTATCAAGTGACAGACTGGTCTCCTGGCAAAATGCTTCGCCTTAAACCCAACCCGCAATACCAAAGAGGGCATCCTGACCGTCCACCTTTAGAAATTCACTTTATCGACGACGAACTGACGGCATTTAGACTTTACGAAAAAAAACAACTGACGTTTCTTCGCCGAATTCCTTCGCAGCTGATTCCCTCTTTGCAAAATCGTGACGACTTTTTCCAACAGCCGATGCTGCGATTTGATTACATTGGTTTTGGAGAGAACCTCATGCAACAGCCCGCCCTGCGCGCCGCACTTGTGCAATCAGTTGACTACGAAAAGTTGAAACTTCTGCTTGGAGCCCTTGAACGTCCCGGCTGCCCCAGTATTCCTAAACAATGGCTCGTGAAACAAAAGTGCCACAATTTTGATATAGAAGCTGCAAAACAACAATTATTAAAAGTTTCGCCAGAGACTCGCGCTACCACCTATCAATTGAAAGTCAGCCAATTGGGTGGCAATGACATTAAAAAGCAGGCCGAGTTCTTACAGAATCAATGGAAAACTCACCTCGGCTTGGACATTCAAATCAGTCAGGTCGAGCAAACCACTTTTTTAAATGAATTAAGAAGCTCACCTCCCGATATTTTTCGCAAAGGCGTCGGTCTCGATCGGCCGACTTGCATGAATGCCCTAGAAACCTTTTCCTCCGATAGCCGGCAAAACTATATCGATCTGGATGCCAGTCAGTATCAGAAATGGGTCGAGGAGATGTCCCGCCATGAAGTTTTAAGCCCGACCTATAAAAAACTTTGCCAAAAGGCCGTGGACTTTTTACTAGACGATAATCGATTGATCCCCCTAGGAGAGATGCACTTCACTCTTATGGCGTCTCCCGCCTTTCAGGGCTGGACTTTGAATGGGATGAATCAGCTCGACCTCAGTCAGATCCACTCTGTAAGCCCTAAATAAAAGGTTAAATATTTGCCCATAGAGTTCCGAAAAGGAACATAGGCAATTATGAAAAAAACTAAAAAGAACGACTACATGAAAAGATTGCGCAGCCTCATTGAGATTGGGGTCGCTCTATCGTCTGAGAAAGAGCTGAATCGACTTCTCTCAGTCATTTTAGATAAAGCACTGACTGTGACCGATGCTGAGGGCGCAAGCATTTATCTTTTACATGAAAAAGCAAAACACGAAGTCGAAAACGTGGTTTCACTGCAAAAAGAGTCTGTTCTTCGCTTTTTAAAGTCTACCAATCGACGAGACGGACAGAAAGACCGAACCGGCGTACTTCCCATTGACAAAGGATCGGTGGCTGGTTTCGTTGCCGAGACCAAAGAGATTCTGAATGTGGAAGATTGCTACAATATACCAAAAGATTCACCGTTTCAGTTCAATAAATCTTACGATCTTGACTCGAACTACAAAACCAAATCCATGCTCACCATTCCTATGATCACAGCCGATGGAAAAGTCAGAGGCGTCCTTCAGTTGGTTAATAAACTTCACCCCGAAGGACTAAAGAAAGTGGCTGATGGTTCAGCTCCCAGCTCAAAAAATATCACGACTTTCACTGAAGAGGATGAAGAGCTGATGCGAGTTTTCGCTAGTTATGCCGCCATCGCTTTAGAGAATTCACAATTAACAGAGAACATTGAAAACCTTTTTGAAAGTTTTGTGCGAGCCTCGGTCAAAGCGATTGAAGCGCGAGACCCAACAACCAGTGGTCACAGTGACCGTGTCGCCATGATGACTGTTGAATTGGCATTAGCCACCCACAAGATCGGTGAAGGTCCATTTAAAAATGTGCAATTTTCCGAAGAGCAGATTAAAGAAATCCGTTACGCCTCTCTTCTCCATGATTTTGGTAAAATTGGTGTCACCGAACAAGTCCTATTGAAAAAGAAGAAGCTGGCTGACCGCGATTTAGAATCGGTTCTCTTGCGATTTGACACTTTGGGGAATCATGAAGAAACCCGTATTTGGAAAGATCTGTGCGAGCGTATGATCGAGTCTCACCGCAATCAATCGACCAGCCGTTTTGATGCCGATCAGGCTTTTAAGAATGCGCAAAAAGAAATTGAAATGCTCAAATACCGCATCAAAACTATGCGAAGCAATGTTATCACAGCCAATGAACCACAAGTTATGAGTGATGATTTTGATATTGATTTGTTGGTCGAAAAGATCACTCGCGCCAACAAGTTTTTTAACAATGCGGTGTTAAATCAAGATGAAATCACAACGCTTTCGATTCCAAGAGGCAGTTTGAACCTCACTGAAAGAAAAGAGATTGAATCCCACGTGTCTCACACCTACGAATTTCTAAAGCAAATCGCCTGGACAGACAATCTCAGTCACGTCACAACGATTGCCCATTGCCACCACGAGAAAATGGACGGCACCGG
>CAXRIX010000170.1:0-24313 GCA_964230555.1 Bdellovibrionales bacterium | reverse complement strand
CCCATCTCTCCTGTCGGTGGCCCTAAATTTCCCGGAAACAACTTCTTGTTTTCAAAGTTAATATTAACCGGAGTCACAAACTCCTCGCCGTTGAAAAACGCTCCCACCGCGACTTCGACTCCTGCCACTCGCTTTTGCAATTGAAATTGTTTGATTTTGTCTTTGAAAGCTTTTTTATAAGCTTCGAGCATGCGGATCACATCGGCTCCGTCATCCTCTTCACCAACAAACAGAAGGCGTTTCGTGTTTTGCGCTTCGCCACTGGGTTTTATGACATACTGACTGGGATTCTTCTTAACAAATTCAATCGCATCATCGAAAGAATAGAAGTCTTCGAACGGGATAATCGACACACCATGCCGTTTTAACTCATCCTGACCGAAGGAACGATCATCTTCCAATTTATCGGTGTAGGGCGTTCCGCCAATGACTTTCTTGCCTTTTTTTCTCAAAGACTGGGCCAGTTCGCCATGTCCTAAGACATCATCAAAAATAATCAGATCCGCCCAGTCAACGTGGTCCTTCCAAGAATCAACCTTTGGAATGAAACCATCACCGATCTCTCTTTCCGACTCAGAATCGATATAATAACGAACTTCATGCCCTTCTTTGACAATTTGCCAAGCAATATCCCCAATGAGGCCAGACCAAGAAATAAATAAAAATTTTTGTTTTTGCATGAATGATTCCCCAAAAAACAAAACAGACTTTTGTAGCTGCCTGATAAGTTGATCCTCAACATTTATCATTGGAAAAGCAAGGCTTGCAAGGCCACTATTGAATCATTTAATGGGTTTAAAGCAAATTTGCCAAGCCGCCCAAGGTTTTGAGCGGCTGGAAAGGGATTTAAGAGACTTGAATGTCATCCTTATCAAAGCGGTGTTTTTTCCACAGCTCGATATGGACCATAATCAAGGTGGACATTTCATCCATAAGATCAACCAAGCGGTCGGCCACAGCACCCTCTTCAAATTGACGGAGAGACGAAAACACTTTCACCAGACCTCGGTAGCCATCATCATGGGCAAAAAAGTTGATTTCAATAAATGCATCTGACGGCGCAAGATTGGATAACGCTTTGACAGACTTTTCAATTTTCGACAACTCTTCAGCCGTTACCACCAAATTGTTGAATCGAATTCTAGTCTTCATATTCAATATAGACTCCCTGTTTATTTTTCTATGAAAGTTATGCGCAAAACTCATTGGTCCGATGATTTTGCGAGCTATGTATAAATAATACGAGTGCGTAAGATCCCAGTGATCCTCCGCGGTCGTGAATTAGTCATTTTAAGTTGGAGAGCTTTAACAAGAATTGATTATAAGAATCCGCTGCAAAATAAAGAATCCATGTTTAGGCTAACACTAAAGATGTTTTTTGTACACACCTAATTCGATAGAGTCTGATCTCGCCCTAGGGCGAATACCAGCAAGAAGGTCGAGGCCAATCCAGCCAGCCCGCTTTAAACGTATCAAGTCGGCACTGGGGCTCAGGATGAGTCTGCAAGGTTTCTAAAACTACGGTTGAGCTAGACTCTTCGATCTTAGGCGCTTTCTGATTGGCAAGCTCGGCGTAATAAGCTGTTAAACTTTTCGCCCCTTGCATTGACCGAAGACAAAGGACTTTGCCATGAACTTGAGGCTTTTCACAAAAACTTTCCACATCGGGATCCTTGTTCCCACCCAGCAGTGGTTCAATCCTCTTCAGCATTTTAGGTAGACATTCATTGGCCGCAAAATAGTCCGACTGTCCTTCTACACTGATATCACCTTGAGCGGGCTCTCCACCCAGCAGATGCCCGAGTTCATGACAAATACTTAGTATGAAGGCATCCTCGACGATTAAAGAGTAACGAGCCATGCCTCCTGGAACTTCTAAAATGTACTGGTCGCCCCATCTCTCGGCCCACATGTTGACCGCTCCATCGGACCAATCTCTCCAAATCACAAATGTTCCACCAAGATCGCTAATAACCTGACCATAATAAGCCTCAAATCGATCAAGGATGATATGGTACTTCTGCTCGGGAAACCCGTTGTTGTATTTGTCTGTGCTGCGCATTGGATATTTATCCCCTGCCCAGGCCAACTCAAGTAATATAAGTCCAAAAAAGACTAAACTATTCATAAGCCAAAATCCTTAAACATCGACCCAAAACTGTCACTCTGCTATTGGAAATCCACGAGAACTGTGGCCCCTTTCAGTCATTTCAGGCACTTAAAGCTAAGTCCAAAAAAAATGATCTTTCAAGCATAAAAAAGCTTTAAAAATGCAAAACTGTGGTATTCTGCAGCCTAAACAAATTACAAGAGGTTTTAATGAATAAAGGTACAGTTAAGTTTTTTAATACAAGTAAAGGTTTCGGTTTCATCACTCCCGATAGCGGTAGTGACTTGTTTTTCCATATTTCGGAAATCCAAGGTATGGAGCCACAAGATGGTGACAAAGTAGAATTTGAAATTGGACAAGGTCAAAAAGGCCCATGTGCAGTTAAAGTAAAAGTTATTCAGTAAAACCTTTTTTAAAAGTTTATTAGTAACAAAAAAGCTGACAGTTAAATGTCAGCTTTTTTTTTGATCTTTTTTACCAATAACAAAACTGCGGTGAGCCCGGCTGAATAAATCGAAATTTAAAGAGCTTCTTTTGCCACCATGGAACATGGAAATCGAATTTATCATCGAAAGCGGCGTCCTGACTTTCAAAAAGTTCACCTTTGTACTTAACACTCAAATGAATCGCCATCCGCTCTCGACTCTTAAATCGATCCAACAAACGAGAAAACTCAACCCGAGGTATCTTTTGCCCCGGAGAAGGCATCCGCCGATAAGTTCCCTGGATGCGATGGTCGGCCCAAATAATTTCGACTGTGTCCTCTTGAAAATCCCAGATTTTGAATGGATTGGAGCCCAATAAAATATGATTGCTCGATTCGCCCTCTGTTCTTAAGTTGCTAAACATTGTGAAATTTCCAGCCGTCCTTAATCCAAGATAGTTACTAAATCCAAAAACAAAGAACAGCAGCACAAACAATTGATAAGTCACCAGCCGCGGCCATCGAACCGTCCGGCGGTCAATATTTTTCCAGAAATGCAAAATGATAAAAGGTAAATACAACAGAGCAAAAAGAATACCTTCCAAAAACTCATGAGACTCAATTCCATGCTCAAATCGCCAAGGAACAAAAGCAAGTTCCAGCAACAGACAAACCACGGTGAGCCACTGAAAGTGCCTCCAGTTCCGCTCGCTCTGTATCTGCTGTGGATTAACGAAAGACCAAGCAAAGGCCATCGCCAAAGAGGAAAAATCGGTAAATCCCATAGGAGCTAAAACGAAGTGAAGAACTACAACAAAAAATATTCCGAAACTGCGAAGGCGACCAAAAAAAAGGCAAACGGGAATGATTCCCTCGATCAACCAACCAACATAGGGGTTAACAGTCTCCACAAACCGCATCAACCCGGTCCAATGTGGTGGAATCAAATTCAAGTAGTCGCGCAATTTAGAGTTAGCGCAACTGCTTTCAGGATTGAGAAAGTCCCAGTTGAGCTTATGAAAAATTGTGAAAAAGTACAATAGGACCACGGTCAGTCGAAAACTTTTGATGAAATCTGTGAAGCCTTCTTCTTTGCGAAACAGCGTCACTTTCAATTGTACAGGGAGAATTAAGATGAAAATAAAGAAATTTAAATTAGAGTGATTGGCTAAATCTGGAAACTTTACGCAGTATTTATAAAGAGCAAAGCATAAAAAGCATAAAAAGACCCACTGACGATATTTTTTCAAAGCTATAAAGCCGACGAGCGCAGCAATCACAACGTAGCAGGCTGTGCGATCTCGCCAATCTTCAACCTGGTGAAAAAAATAACCAAGCATCAAAAGACCCTGAAGCACCCAATAATGTACAAAGGCTTGACCCGGTTTCGCAAACATCGCCATAGATGACCTCAATTATGACCTTCGATGGAGCGCAACTCAATATTTTTCTCGACATGGAAAACTGAGACTCATTGTATTTACAAGGCAAAGATGGTGTCTCTAACAAATCGATGGGCCGGGTAGCCTTTTTTTTACACAGCAGTCATTGAAAACACCGCTGACTTCGATATGCTGACAGCATTATGGCGATAATTGATTTAATAATTTTAGTGATCTACTTGCTTATTATGTTGGGAATTGGGTTTTTCTTTATGGGAAAAAACCAAGGCATCGATGATTACTTTGTAGGTGGGCGTGATATCAAGAGCTTTCACGTCGGCCTGTCGGTGGTTGCAACAGATGTGGGAGGCGGCTTTTCCATTGGCTTGGGAGGCTTAGGATTCGCTATGGGATTGGCCGGTACATGGATGCTTTTTACTGGCTTGATTGGCGCTTGGATGGCTGCCGTGCTGCTGATCCCACGAGTTAAAGAACTAGAAGCCACAAAAAAGTTTTTGTCTTTTCCACAAATTTTTGACCACTATTATGGGTCACGAGTCGCACTGGTGGCCGCTTTAATATCAACGATCGGCTATATCGGATTCACGGCGTCTCAACTGTTAGCCGGAGCCAAATTGGCCTCAGCTACGTTTGTAGGGATAGACATACAAACAGCACTGATTTCAATGGGTATCCTCGCTGTAGTCTACACCTCCATGGGAGGAATCAAAGCTGTGATCTACACCGACACCGCTCAGTGGCTGATCCTGATGGCCGGCCTCATCTTCGTTGGTATTCCGGTGGCTCACTTTGCTGTTGGTGGTTTTCCGGCTCTCAGTGAAAATTTACCGGCCGGACACATGGATCTGTTTAACATCCACTGGTCGACTCTTATCAATTGGGGCGTCACCATCATTCCAATTTGGTTTATTGGAATGACTTTATATCAGCGAATTTACGCATGCAAAGATGTAAAGACAGCCAAGCGCGCCTGGTATATCGCCGGCCTTCTAGAATATCCTATTATGGCTTTTATGGGAGTTCTCCTTGGACTTTATGCCCGAGTCGCACTCGAAACAGGACTCTTTACCGAAATTGGGTTTGCTCCAGGCTCTAGCATGGATAGCGAACTGGGAATGCCCCTTTTGCTACGGACGATATTGCCAGTGGGACTAATGGGTCTCGTCATGGCCGCTTATTTTTCCGCCATACTTTCAACAGCTGATAGCTGTTTGATGGCTGCTTCCGGAAGTGTGGTCACCGATTTAATGAAGTTAAAAGAAAACAAAACCATTCTGCGAACATCACAATTGGTCACCCTTGGTCTCGGTGTGGTTTCCATTATATTAGCCAGCCTGTTTAGCAATGTTTTAACCATCATGCTCTATTCATACAGCTTTATGGTGTCTGGTCTTCTGGTGCCGTTGATTGGCGCCCTGTTTTTTAAAAAACGAAATCCAACGGCTGCCATGGCCTCTATGATTATTGGCGGCTTTGTCACTGTCGGCCTTTCTTTGCAGTCGACCCTAACCATGCCGTTTGGATTGGACTACAATGTGGGTGGAATAAGCGCTTCAATCTTGGTGTTTATTGGAATACTCTTCGTTGATCGCTTCAATAAGGCCTAGATAAATATTATGCCCCACCTCTAAGACATCATCGTTGAAGTCGTACAGCGGTGTATGCAAAGCATGGGGAGAACCAATTCCAAGTCCAAAATAGGCGCCCTCCCATTGACGGGTGAAATAACCAAAATCTTCCGACCACCGGATGGGGGCTTTCAACTCTTGTTTTTTATAGCCCTTTTTGGCGATAGCCTTTCGCAAAAACTCGACAGCGCCTGCATGATTGATTGTTGCGGGAAATATATCCAGAGACTGGACTGCAAGCTGAAAGGGACTGGCAAAGTGAGACTCGACCACGCTCATAACTTTTTGCTTTTTTTCGGCCAGTACCTCGTCGCGAGCCGCCCGCAGGGTATAAAACAAAGTTAATTTTCCTGGGGTGATTCCAAAACTTTCCTCTCCTAACTTCAAATGTGTCAAAGTCGAAAGAAAAAAGTCTTTGTCGTTTGTTAAATGGTTAAGGTCTTCAATCTTTTGACTGACCAGAGCGACCTGGGGCAAAGGAGACAGAGCTTCTTCCGGTTGCGCCGCATGAGAACTCTTTCCCGTGACTTCAATCTTTAACCCCAGTGAACAGCAAGCAAAGGTTTCTTCACGAATGACAACTTCTCCGGCTGGGTACTCTGGAAGATTGTGAAGACCAAAAACAAAATCAGGCTTCAGGTCAGAAAATTTTGGATCTTCAAGACTTCGCAGTGCACCTTCACCGACTTCTTCGCCTGGCTGAAAGAACAAAACAACATCACCACGATTGCTTAATCTCGAAAGACTGGGCGCTAGCGAAGCCACCATTGCCATATGTCCGTCATGCCCACATTTGTGAGAAACATTTTTATTTACGGAAGCATAGGCGATATCCATATTTTCCTGTATCGGAAGGGCATCTAAATCAGCTCTGAGTAAAATGCGGGGCCGACTCTTGTCGCCAGCAAAGACAAAGGCGACACCGGTGCCAGCAATACCTTTAACGGTTTGGTCAGGGCCGTATTGACTAACAAATTCCTCAATAATTTCTGCGGTTTTCATCTCCGCAAATGACAACTCTGGGCTCTTGTGTAATCGATGCCTTAGTTGTTCGATCTCAATTTTGTTGAAGTTCATCTTTTATACCCTCTAAAAATTGAATATAAATTTCGTGGACGTGAGAACCATAACCACCACTCATCAGATAACATTGAGGAACATTCAATTTTTTCAAAAACTGATAGACCATCTGGTCACGCTGTAACATTTGCTGTTTTGACAATTTTAACTCGTTAGCACTTTCCAGCTCATCTTTTTCGTAGGGGTCACTTCCCTGCACAACGATAGCAAGATCAGGAACGGAATTCTCGGACGCTAATTGATCAAGACCCTTTTGTAGGCTGGGCAAATAAATCTCAGAGTCTGAAGCTGCGACACCAACATCGTAGTTGCTCGGTAAAAACCAAGGATTCCGTTTCCCTTGTGAATCGTACTCAGCTGAGTCCAGAGGCCAACCTTTCTTCATATGAATACTAAATGTCACTAGTGAGGGGTCGCTTTGAGCAATCTCAGCTGTGCCGTCTCCCTTGTGGGCATCGACGTCAATGATCCAAATATTTTGAAGTCCTAAATTTTTCTGCCCCCAGCGAGCCGCAATAATTATATCGTTGATCAAACAAAACCCACGTCCCCCAAAGGTCATAGCATGATGAAGCCCGCCTCCAAGATTAAAACCAAATCCTTGCTTTGTGGCCGCTCGCAAGGCCGCTATCGACCCCAGCGTTTGATTGAAAATGGGCTCACAAAGAGCCTTCAGAGGCTTCTCAGCATTATCAGGATCAAATCGATGATACTTGCCTGACTCATCGATCAATTCGTAAGTTTCAATGAGAGCTTGCTCAGGGTTATCGAGTATCTTTTTAACATAAGTGGAATTATGTGCTAAACCTAGAATCTCTGGGCTCATGGCCAGATCATTTTCTGGCTCAAGGACTTTCGAGGGGAATTGCTGCTTTATGTATTGAAAGACCTCTTGTCCTCTAATATCAAGTAAGGGTACATGAATTCCATAACGAATGAGTGATAAATCGAATTTTTTATTGTAATAAAACATAGTTTTAATTTGACTGATTTATTAAAATTATACAAGTGAGGTAGTACCATCAGCATCAAAGTTCAAAACATACCTTTGGAGGAAGTCACTAAGCGTGTTGACGAATATGTCGATTTTCTCCACGCTCATCTTGATCGATTTCGCGACGATAAAGAATCGATCAACAGCTGTTTTCAGTATTTATTGCGTAAAGAAGGTGGCGGCGTCCTTTATGAAGCGCGAGATCAAGACTCTAAAGAGCTGCTTGGGATGACCGTCATTCTAAAAACTCATATGTCGGGTTTCCTTCCAGAAAACTTTCTTGTTTATATTGCTGTTCAAGAGAAAACACGAGGCCAAGGTGTTGGCAGCAAGATAATGAAAACCGTTCAGCAAGAACTACAAGGCGAGATTTGTCTGCATGTCGAAAAAGACAACCCAGCTCGCTCTCTCTACGAGAGATGTGGATTTACTAACAAATACGACGAAATGAGATTCTACCCCAATGGCCGTACTCAACCTGTACCGAAATAAATTAAAACACAATTATAAACGTTTAGTAAAATTACTCGGCAAAGAAGACAGACAACTTTCGATTGTAACTAAACTTCTTTGCGGGAACCGTCTTTTTTTAAGTGAAGTTTTGGATTTGGGCCCGAAGCAGGTATGCGACTCCCGCCTTTCAAACCTTAAAACTATAAAAGAAATAAACCCTAAGATTGAAACAATATACATTAAGCCTCCGGCGAAAAGTGCGATCAAAAATTTAGTTAAATATGCCGACGTCAGCCTCAACACTCAGTATGAAACCATCAAACAGATTTCACGAGAAGCGCAGAAGCAGAAGAAATTGCACAACATTATTATCATGGTTGAAATGGGTGATTTACGGGAAGGTGTTTTAAAATCCGACCTTATTCAATTCTACTCTAAAGTTTTTAAACTTAAAGGTATTAAAGTTATTGGTTTGGGCACCAATCTTAACTGCCTCTACGGCGTCATGCCTTCACAAGACAAACTGGTTCAACTGGCTTTATATAGAGAGATTATTCAACTGCGTTTTGATAAAAAGTTACCCATCATCTCTGGAGGCAGCACAGTGGTTCTCCCCCTTATCAAGAAAAAATTAGTTCCCAAAGAGGTCAATCATTTTAGAGTTGGAGAAGGTCTTTACTTTGGTGCCGACCTCTTTGACGATAAAACTCTAAGTGGTTTTTACTCCAGTGTTTTCGAATTGAAGGCTCAAATTATCGAAATAGGAAAAAAGCCGGCCATACCTGAGGGCGAATTTAAAGAGAACCCCTCTGGAGAGCTATTCGAAATCGATGAAAAGATGTATGGCAAGTCCAGCTACAGGGCCATTATCGACATCGGAGTTCTTGATGTGAATCCTGATTTCCTGCAACCGAAAGATAAAAATATGAAGATTGTCGGAAGCAGTTCGGATATGATTGTTATCGACCTCAAAGAAAACCCTGACAACCTAAAGGTCGGCAATTTTATTCACTTTGACATGAAGTACATGGGAGTGCTCAGTCTTATGAATTCTCGTTATATCGAAAAAGTAGTCGTCTAATCGACAAGATATCTTGGAATCGATCCTGGCAATCGAGTTAGCACCTCGTAATTTAATTGATCCGTAAAATCACTAAAAGATGCCACCGAAATTTCATGCTCCCCTTGATTACCGATTAAAACAACCTCGTCCCCCGGCTTCACGTCGGGAATATTGGTCACGTCTACCGAAATGGCGTTCATGTTTACTGTCCCAATCACTGTGGCATATTCACCTTTCACCAAAACTCGAGCTTGATTACTGAGGCTTCGTGAAAAGCCATCAGCATAGCCCACCGGGATGACTGCAACAAGCTTGTCATAATTGGTGAAATAAGAATTTCCATAACCAACATACTCGCCTCGTTTTACACCTTTAACCGTCATAATTTCAGACTTCCAGGTTAAAACCCTTTGCAAGGGATTGGCCTCAGTTTTATTTTTCATCACATGGTGGATGTAAGTTTCTTGATTGGGCCAAAACCCGTATTGCAATATACCTATACGTAAGAGATCCATATGCGTGGATTTAAAGCGCAAGGCCGCCGCCGAACAAGCTGTATGATAGCGCTCCGGCTGAATGGAACTTTCTGCCAATGAAGCCTTGAAAGCTTTAAATTTTTTAATCTGCTTCTTGACTCGAATATGATTGGCCATACTTTCGGCACCGGCAAAGTGAGTGCACAAACCTTTAACAGAAAAACAATCAGGATTACTTTCAATATCTGAAATTAAATTCTTAAAGTTTTTCAGAAGAAAACCCGTTCGATTCATCCCCGTCTCTGCCTCAATATGGATTCGAGCAGGCTTTTTCACCTTTTTTGCGGCTTGAATCACATTCTCTATTTGCGTGGAATCAAACAAAAAGAATTCAATTTCATTTTCAATAACCCATTGCAGGGATTCTTTCGGCACAAATCCAATGATCATAATTGTCGTATTGGGCTGGACGACTTGAAAAGCGCGGTACGCCTCTTGTACTGAATAGACTGTAAAATGATCCATTTTATTGAGCGACTGGTGGGCCTCGACAATGGGTTCGATCCCATGCCCATAGGCATTCCCCTTAATCACAAACGACAACTTTTGATTAGGTCCACAAAGAGTGGAGCGAATATATTTGCAATTATTGGTTAATGCCGATTTTGAAACCTCAATATAACTAGAACTCTTAGGGCCTTGTGAAATCATACAGCCATCCTAACACAGAATAGCTCTAAGGGGCGCCAACTCGCATCAAGCTCTTTCGGAAACAGCGATATTTTCTCTAATTTGTTCGAACTTGATAAAAAGGCGAGGCCTGAGCCATGATTTTACCGCATTTTGTTCCTCGCCCATCCCAATAATGAATCGTTGACCTATAAATGCAGTTAACGAAACACCAATCAGTATGTAATAATAGACCTTATGGATTTTGTTGAGAATGAGGGGCTATTGCGAATCGGTTTTTTTCTTGGTGGCCTTGGGCTTTTTTGGCTTACGGGCTTGCTATTCGCCTATCGCCGAAAAGACGAATCCCAGAAAGGTCGATGGTTAAACAACCTCGGCTTAACTGTCGTTAACACCTTAATTCTCCGCTTATTACTTCCTACGGGCTTGGTGGCTGTGGCCTCGTTTGCAGAAAGCAATCAGTTTGGTGTTTTTAACTTTTTCCCCATCCCTTTGATAGTGGATATTGTTTTATCATTTTTTATATTTGATTGTGTTATTTACTATCAACACGTTGTTTTCCACCGAGTAAGATTTCTGTGGCGTCTCCACCAAGTTCATCATAGTGATACTGGCTTTGATGCAACGACCGCCTTGCGCTTCCACCCGCTGGAAATCCTGATTTCGACACTCATTAAAGCCATTGTCATTTGTTTGCTTGGCGTTTCAGCCGAAGGAGTTATTGTATTTGAAATTTTACTCAATTTCTCGGCGCTATTTAATCACAGTAACTTTAGTTTACCAGCCAGCATCGAAACAAGACTCCGTAGTATTGTCGTCACCCCGGATATGCATCGTATCCATCACTCAATTCGACCCGAGGAAACAAACTCAAACTTTGGCTTTTTTCTTTCATGGTGGGATCGCATTTTTAAAACCTACCGCCCCCATTCAAGTGAAAATTTAAAGTTCAGTCCCATTGGGGTTGAAAAATTTAGAGAAGGCAATGAGCAACAGCTCGATAAGCTGTTGACTCAGCCGTTTCGTTGAACCCACAGTCGGAATTACCAGAGCAAAGACCGGCGCTTTTCATTTTTGCTTTTCATGAATAGTGGAAATTAAATCCTCAAGGCGACATTTACTTTCGATTTCATGCCGTAAGCGCTTCTTACCACAGACTTTATATCTATTGTTGCGCCCCACTTTCGTTATCTTTATAAACCCCTCTTTTTCTAAATCCGTTATTATTGTTTGAGTGGCGCGCTCGGTGATTCCGACTTTCGACGAAATATCCCTCAGGGTCATTTGCGGATTTTCACTGAGCAAAAATATCACATGGCCGTAGTTTGTAAAAAAGTTCCAACTCGACAAAGGGGCCTCCTGGGCAACACCTTAACAATATCAATATAGGAAATATTTTTCTAGTATTAAAATTCATGTATATCTATTCCTACTTTATAAACCTCTGTAATTACTTGCTATTCATGCTTTTATAAATTTTTTTTATGGATTCTTGAACTTTTTTGTGTTGAAAATCGAGATCATTAACTGTAACTTAGCAATTGAGGCTGAAAGCAAGAAAAGCTCCAGGACCCCGGGGCCCCAATTGACTACTATCGGCTGATTGACACCTCAATATTTCTGCTAATTTGGAGACCAGAATGGATAAACGCTCGATCAAACCTTTAGTTCGTATTCTGGGACAGCTGACTGAATACTACCCCGTAATCGTTGTCTATTCGGCCTGCATCAGCTTTCTGACTCTTGCGACTCCGATCTCTGTTCAGTCTTTAGTTAATACCTTCTCATTCGGCCCTTTTTTTCAACCCATTTTTATCTTAAGCCTTTTGCTCCTGGCGCTCCTTGGAGTGTTAGGAGCCCTTAAGTGCTTGCAATACCTAGTGGTCGAGTACCTGCAGCGAATGCTTTACGCCAAAGTAACCGCCAGTATTGGTCGCGCTTACTTTATAGGTGACCAAAAAGATTCTCCAACCATTGATGGAAAAGCCAATCGATACCTTGATGTTATTCTTATTCAAAAAAGCCTAGCGATTTTAATAACTGATGGTGTCGCCATAGCTTTGCAAACTGTACTCGGGCTTATCCTCCTTTCGTTTTACCATCCCTTCTTTATTATGTTCAGCTTCATTCTGCTGATAGCTATTGTTGGACCGGTTTACTTTCTGGGTCGCCGCAGTATTGCCTCAGCGGTTGATGAGTCAACAGCGAAATACCTAGTGGCTGATCATTTTAAAGAGCTGGCCTCCCACAGCAATAGAAATATGGACATCGAAGAAAAAGTGAAAAAGACGGACCACTATATAGAGGTATTTCTCAAGAGCCGATCGCAACACTTTAAAGACGTCTTTCTTCAAAATATTTTGTACATTGGACTTTATGCTTTTATTAATGCTTTGCTGCTTGGTTTAGGAGGTTATCTAATAATCTCAAATGAGCTGAGCGTCGGGCAACTGGTTGCTGCAGAAATCGTAGTGAACGCGATTATCGGGAAATTCCTACTCCCCAATAAATATCTTGAAGGCTTTTACGACATGACCGCCGCCAGTCATAAAGTTTATGATTTCTATCGCTATATTGACGACAATAAAGCGGCAACAAGTTTAGAAGCAGGTAATAAATCTCCAATTTATGCAAGTTCCAATACTGATTTTCATAAAGATTTTCAATCTGTGCAAAAAGTTTACTCTCCAAAAAACTCAAAGCACTTTATAGCAAAATTTTTGACTGCCACTTTGGTTTTATTAGTCGCTTTAGGGGTCACACCTTGGCAACAATTTAGCAAAGGCTCAGGAAAGGTCTTAGCCTACAATCCGAATGATCGAGTTCAACAATTGACTGCGACAGTGAGCGGAGTTGTGGAGGAATGGCTTGTACAAGACCGACAATCGGTTAAAAAAGGAGATCCCATTGTTCGCGTTGTCGACAACGACCCTAACTTTTTGACTCGACTTGAGGCGCAAAGAGACGCTGCCGTCGCCGAATTCGAAGCAGCAAAAGAGGCCAGTGATACCGGACGACTGAATTTCCACCGACAAGAGAAACTGGTCAAAGAAGGGCTCAGTTCTCCAAAGGAATTTGAGGCTTCGAAAATCAAATACAAGAAACTTCGTGCCGAAGAGGCTGCATCCGCCGCCGCTTTGGCAAAAGCTGAGGTTGAATTGTCCCGGCAACAGCAACAAGTGGTGACGGCTCCCCGGGATGGCCGTGTCCTAAGGATCCTTAAAGGCTCTGGGACCACCAACGTGAAAGTCGGTGAGCCACTCATTGACTTTGTCCCCGAAACAGCCGAGCACGCGGTCGAACTTTTTGTCGATGGCAATGATCTACCACTCATCTATGAAGGTCGAAAAGTGCGTCTTCAATTTGAAGGTTGGCCTGCGATCCAATTCAGTGGATGGCCCGCCATTGCTATTGGAAGCTTCGGAGGAGTCGTATCCGTTGTCGACCCGTCAGTGTCGCAAGATGGCACCTTTCGCGTTCTCGTAAAACCTGATCCACACGACCCCACTCCCTGGCCCGAAGACGACATCCTGAGACAAGGTACAAGGGTCGTTGGAATTATCGTTCTCGACGAAGTATCGGTGGGTTATGAATTGTGGCGACAAATCAACGGATTTCCAAAATCAATGGCAAAAGCCCCTCAGAATTTGCGAAAGATACCCAACTGATGCGCATGCTCCTTAGTTTTTTTATCGCTGTTTTCTCCCCCTTGGCTTCTATGGCAATCACTGAAGCCGAAGTGGTTTCGTCGGCAATTAATCACTTTCCGAAAGTCATTGAATCACTTCAGAAGCAAACTGAAATAGAAAACACCGTTCGCGAATCAAGAGGAGCTTTCGACGCCAGCTTAAAAGGAAAGTTGGACACTCGCACCGAAGGTTACTACAACGGCGATTCCTACAAAGTTTTGGCTGAAAAACCAATACCCTACCTCAACTCACGTGTTTACGGTGGATACCGCCAGTCTTTCGGAGAGTTTCCAGTCTATGAGGGAAAGGCTGAAACGTTGGACGGAGGTGAAACCTTTGCTGGATTTTCCCTGTCTTTATTAAGAAATGCTTTAATAGACAAAGAACGCTACCAACTGCGAAAGCAAAAGCAAAATCTTTATCAAAGCAAAATTGACGTTGAAAAGACCAAAGTGGAAGTTCAGACGATGGCCCTAAAGGCATACTGGACCTGGGTTCTCAACGGGTATGAGCTGCAAACCTATCAAAATATATTGAATCTTGCTAAAGCCCGAGCCGGGCAAATTCAAAAGCGGATTCGTGCCGGAGATCTTGCCAGAATTTATGCCTCTGAGAACGATCAATATATTCGAAAACGTGAGGCCCAAGTCACCCAAAGCCAATTGGATTTTCAGAAAGCCAGTTTTTATTTATCCCTTTTCTATAGAGATAATTCTGGCGACCCCATCAGTGTTACGAATTCGGATGTCCCCAAACTCACGCAAGAGTCATTCACTCCAAATATTGCCTCAACCGAATTGACCCAACAGGCATTGAAGGCCAACTTGAACCTTAAACTCCTGCAGTCTCAGCGAGAGCAGGCACGTTTAGATGTAAAGTTGGGAAATAATGAGTATTTGCCGAAAGTCGATGTCAATTTTGAGTGGAATCAAGATCAGGGCATGGGCCCCAACCGCCTGCAACAGGATGAGAATCGAATTCTGTTAAATATTGAAGTTCCTCTGCAGTATCGAAAAGCGCGAGGAATGAAAAACGCCGGCCTAGCAAAGCAAGACCAAATAGATACTAAAATGAAATGGTTAAAAGAAAACATCAGTGTAACCTCACAGAGTTTGGTGGCGGAATTGATGTCCTATGCAAAAATGTTCAATTTAACTTCAGATCAGGTCAACCTTGCAGAAAAACTGGCAACGGCCGAGCGCCGAAAATTTTCACAGGGCGCCAGCGACCTGATTCTGGTCAATATTCGAGAAGAAAATCTAGCCGAAGCGCAAATTAAAAATCTTCTCAACCGTCTTAAATATGAATTTACAGAAGCCGACATCAAAGCTTTTCAATTTCAACTCATAACCAACGAGAAATAACCTCCCCACCTCGATATGAGGAGGTCAGGATTATTAATGAGAAGGTGTTGGCGACTGGGGCGGTAACGTCGCAGCAGAGCCCGATTGAATACTTAGCTCCATTTGAGGATACGGGATCCCAATATCCTCTTTATCAAGCTCATACTTGGCGGCGCGAGTGAGTGAGTCTCGGACCGGCCAGTAGTTCTCTTTTTTAACCCATGCCTTCATCGTCCAATCGATCGAAGAGGCTCCCAATTCATTAAGGGTCACAGCAGGCTCTGGATCATCAAGTACCAAAGGCTCGGACTTGATCGCTCTCATCAAAACTTCTCTGGTCTTGTCGTTGTCTGCTTCGTAGGCCGTGCCCACAGCGACGTCCACACGTCGAATATCATGAAAACTTGCATTCTCGATTTGGTTTCCATAAACCATTCCGTTGGGCATGGTGATACGCTTATTATCGGCGGTATCAAGAACTGTACTAAAAAGGTCAATAGCCTTGACCGTGCCGGACTGCCCGCCGACGGTGACGTAGTCGCCGACCTTGAAGGGACGAAAAAGCAGCAGCATAACTCCCGACGCAAAATGTCCCAGAGTTCCTTGTAAAGCCATACCAACAGCAAAGCCCGTCGCTGCCAAGACGGCCGCGAAACTTGCGGTTTCAATTCCTACAGTTCCCAAGCTGGTGACGACTCCAAGTACCAAAACACAGTATTTGGCGATGTTCGCAAAAAAGTGTCCCAATGCCGGGTCCAATTCTTTTTTATCCACAATTCTGCGGATCATTCGATTCACCCATCCCGCGACTTTAAAGGTAACAAACAAAAGTAAAAGAAAAAATATCACCTTCAATCCATAAGTGATCGCATACTCGATACCCAGATCAAGATAGGCTTTTATATTAGAGTCCAAAACACCCTCCTTTAAAAGTTGGTCTAAATACTTAAAATTCAATTGTCTTTACAGGTGGTTCTACCCCATTGAAAAGTATTGGCAAGGGAAGATTGTATGAAGGCTCATCGCAGTTCTGCCAAAAAATAAACTATTATCGAATCGGAGGGTCCTCGCAGCGATAAAGCTCGCCTTCCGCCTGCCCTCGAATCTGCACAGCCGCTCCTCGCAAAGCTGTTCTCAAGCCTTCTTCGACGACTGGATGATAGAACGGCAGGGTGATCGCCTCACGCACCGTCAACTCCATTGATATGGCCCACGAAATGAGATGAGCCAAGTGTTCTCCATCAGGAGCCTGCATCTCAGCCCCCAATAAACGTCCTGTTTTTTTATCAGCATAAACATGAAGAAGCCCCTGCTCTTGAAGCTTCACTATACTGCGCCCTTGACCTTCAAAGGTTACTGCGCCCGTAACAAAATCCACATTGTCGTCGACTAAGTTTTTATACGTTCTGCCAACAAAAGCGATATTGGGATCAGAGAAGGTAATCCCTAAAGGCACTCGCCTTTTAAAACAGGTCTCTTCAAGAACCGCATTGTGTCCAGCGATAATTCCCTCGTCAGCCGCCTCATGAAGAATGGGGCGATCACCATTGATGTCCCCCGGAAGGAAAACATGGGGAGCGTCGACAACTTTCATTGTGTTGGGGTTAATTTTGGGAACACCATTTTTCCCAAGCTCAACACCTAGATTCTCTATTTTAAGGCGATCGAGATTGTGACGTCTACCAACAGCAAGAAGTGCTTTGTCGACTTCGTGAATTTTGCCATCGATCTCCAGTTGTAATTTTCCTTCAGCGCTGATGCCAGAAGGTTTCGTTCCATTGAAATAAATTGGAAATTCACTTTGAAACTTGTTGGCAACGTATTTTTTAATTTCAGGGTCAGTGAGCCCACCAATGGCATCGCCAATTGTCACTCCCACAGTTTTTACACCCAATTTGTTAAGAGCTTGCCCCAACTCAATACCAATCACTCCTAGACCAATCACCGCCATCGATGTCGGTAGTTCGGAGAGCTCAAAAAACTCGTCTGTCGTAACAAGATGATCTCGGTACTCAGCAAAGGGTTCAGGGATTACCGGGCGCGAGCCGGCGGCGACGATAATGTTGTTGGCTTTTATCTGATCACCATTAACAAGTAAGCGATGTGCGTCGACAAACTCGGCACGGCCTCGAATCAACTTATCTTGCCAATCTTGCATTGGGTTTTTTACACCTTTAACAAAACGATCGCGCAAGCTTCGAACATGCTTCATCACTTGAGCGGAGTTGACTGAAAGATTATCACCGCCCCGAATTCCCTGATCTGGAAAGTGCTTGCGTCGGCCAAAATCATTAGCCACCTGAATGAAAACCTTAGATGGCATGCATCCGACTCGGGCACAGGTCGTACCTAAAGGGCCGTCATCGATAACAACGTAGTTGTCAGTCACTTTCGCCACTTCTCGCCGCGCGGTCAGCCCCGAAGTTCCAGCTCCGATAATTACCACATCGTAGGTTTTCATTTTATCTCCTTAAATTCAAAAAAGGCCCTCTGCAAGGGCCTTTAAACTAGCCTATCCCAAATATTTTTTCAATTCTTCAGACCCACCAATGCGTTCTCCATTGACAAAAATTTGTGGCACGCTGGTGGCACCAGAAAGTGCGACCAGTGTTTTCACACTGTAGTCCTCATTCAATACATGCTCCTCGTAGCTGTAGCCATTTTTCTGCAAAGCTTCTTTAGCGGCTAGACAGAATTCACAGCCTGGCCGAGTGAAGATGGCAACGGATTTCGGTAAATCTATTTTTGGATTGATGTATTTTAGCATTGTCACCGCATCCGAAGCGTCGAAGGGGTCGCCGTCTCTTTCTTCTTCAATAAACATTTTCTCAATCGTGCCATCGTTGACCAACATAGAGTATCTCCACGACCGGGGACCAAAACCAATCGCTTTCTTATCGACAAGAAACCCCAATTGTTCACTAAACTCACCGTTCCCATCGGGTAGCATCGTTATCTTGTCCGCTTTCTGATCTCTTTGCCAAGCGTTCATTACAAAAGTATCGTTGACTGAAAGACAAATCACATCATCGATGCCCTCTTTTTTAAAAGTATCATACAATTCAGCGTAGCGCGGTAGATGTGTCGAAGAGCAAGTGGGTGTGTAAGCACCCGGGAGCGCGAAAAGGACCACTTTTTTACCTTTAAAGTAGTCGTCTGAAGTTTTTGTGACCCATTTTGCTCCATCTCGGACTTTAAAGGATACATCGGGTACCTTTTGGCCGGTTTTATCTTGTAGACTCATGAAATTCTCCTCTTTTAAAGCGTTCAGTGTTTTGGTTTCGTAAACCATTGGCTCTTATTTTCGTTTTTATTTTAATAGTTGTTAAATATTATAAAACTATTATATGATAGTTTAAAGCTATCAAAGCAAAAGGAGCATTGTGGCCTCAATCACCCAACTCGAATATATACTTGCCGTCGATCGAGAGAAACACTTTGGCAAAGCCGCCGAACGTTGTCACGTCGCTCAACCTTCTTTGTCTATGCAAATCCAGAAACTCGAGGAAGAACTGGGAGTGATTATCTTTGACCGCTCAAAAAAGCCTATTCTGGCCACCGACACGGGTCAACAGATACTGGAGCAAGCTCAGAAAGTTGTGAAAGAGCACCGCAACCTTTTCGATATCGCCAACAGAGGATCAAGCGTTTTAAAAGGACATTTTCACCTGGGAGTCATCCCGACTCTCTCACCCTATTTAATTCCTCTGTTTATTGGGGAATTCTCAAAACAATATCCCGAAGTTCAATTAAAGGTGAGTGAATTTCAAACTTCTGAAATCATTGAAGAGCTCAGTCAAGACCGACTGGACGCCGGACTTCTTGTCACTCCCTTGGGTGATGACAAAATTATTGAGCGACATTTGTTTTTCGAACCTTTTTACGCCTACATCTCTGAAAACCACCCCTTGGCACAAAGAAAAATTCTTTCGGAGTTTGATTTAAGCGACGAGAATCTCTGGCTCTTAGAGGAAGGGCACTGTTTTCGAGACCAAGTGCTTAAGGTCTGCTCTTTAGACCGGAAAAACGCCGCTTTAGGAAATGTCGAGTTTGCCAGTGGTAATTTGGAAACATTAAAGAATCTAGTCAAAAAGAATTCTGGCTACACACTCCTTCCTGAGCTGGCTTTAGCAGAAATGGACACCTCTGAGGTCGACCGATACATCAAAAAGTTTAAGAAGCCGGTGCCGACTCGCGAGGTGAGCCTCGTCCATAGTCGTAGCTTCCTTAAAGAAAACATCATCGCCGCCATGGAAGCGCTTATCATCGATAATTTACCCAAGAATATACGCTCGTTGAAAAAAAGGGACATTGACGTTGTCAGTATTTTTTAACACAATTGGGTTATGAATTTCTTTCGAGGTCACATTCTTGTCACCTTCGTCCTTGTTCTCCTTTTTAGTTTTCAAGCGCATAGCCTATGTGTGAAAGTTAAAAAAGCTAACCTAAGGGCCGGGCCGAGCACTAAAAACCAGATCACTTGGGAAGTCTTTCGTTACATGCCTTTACGAAAGCTAAAGTCCAAGGGCTCTTGGATCAAAGTTCGAGACTTTGAAAGTGATGATCACTGGGTTTATAAAAAATTGGTTACCAGCAAATATAAGTGTGTCGTTGTGAAAGTGAAAAAAGCCAATCTTCGCACTGGGCCGGGAGCTAAACACAAGAAACCAGATGACCTCCCCTCGGTTGACAAATATACAGTCTTCAAACTTGTGAAAATTAAAGGCAAGTGGGCAAAAGTGAAAGATTCCTTTGGCGACTCCTATTGGATTTTTAGAAAGCTGGTTTGGATCAACTAATTATTGTTGTTGTCTCCGACTTCGCCTTTTGGAATGCGAGCCTCGACCCCTTTGAAAATATCAACAACTTCACGCATCGCTTTTTTACTTAAAATTGGTGCTCGGACATCATCGGCGGCCACGCCAACGACTAAGACCATGAAGGTTCTCTCATTGCGAGGACGCTGTAGAAGTTCAACCAGAAAGTTGCGGTTGGTGGGTGTGTAAGTTAAAACTGATAGTCCTGCCATATGCAGTGCCGCGATCAACATTCCTGTGGCCAATCCAACGGATTCTCTAACATAGTAATTATTGGTCTTACCGGTCTCACTGTCTAAATTATATTGCTTTGAAAAGACCGGTATCAAAAAGCTAGCCTCGGTAATAAAAGGTTTCTCCGCATCCGTGTGAAGAGGCTTTAAATCATCTAGCCACTTCTGCGGCGCTGTCTTTTCATAAAACTTTTTCTCTTCAATCTCGGCGACGTCTCGAATTGTTTTTTTTGTGATTGGGTCTTCGATGACAGAAAACGACCAGGGCTGTTTATTAGCACCACTGGGTGCTGTTGCTGCAACCGCGATGGCGTTCAGAATAATCTGGCGATCCACCTGAGCATTTTGAAAGAAGCGAGTTGTTTTTCGTTTTCGAAACACATTCACAAGGTCTTGAGTGATTTCAATGGCTTTCGAATTACTAAATTGCGGTCTTTGTACAGGCTCCAACATCTCTTACCTCTCCTTAGTTCAACGGCCCTTTCAGCCACCCTCCTTATAAAGTCCTTGCCAGTATAGGTATAATGAATTAATTGAAGAGGTCGTATAGCCATCGGTTATATCAGAAAAAGGGAGTTATTTTATGGTGTTACGAGATCATCTCGAAAAACTTCACTACTTCTACCAGGTGGCCAAAGCCGGCTCCTTTAAAGAGGCTTCCCAGAAAATCAATATCACCCAACCCTCTTTGACGAAATCCATTCAGATTCTTGAAGGCTCGATTGACCGAAAACTCTTTCTCCGACAACCTCGGGGAGTTCAACTCACGACCGAAGGTGAAGTTCTTTTTGATTACTGCCACCAATTATTCGCAGACCTCAATGAGATGGAAATCAAATTGCAAGCGCCAGAAGATCCCATGGCTGGATCTCTAAGAGTGGGCACCTATGATAGTATTGCGATTTATTTTTGGCCCAAGTTCTTAAGGAATTTTCTTCCAAAGTTTCCAAATCTTAGTCTTGAACTGACGACCGGAAGAAGTTCAGAAATCCAAGCCTGTGTTGAGAAGGGCGAGCTTGACCTCGGTTTAATAATCGAACCCCACAAATCACAAAATACAGAAACCGTTTATTTATCCGAAGACCGATTTCAACTCTATGAAACTGTTTGCATGGACCCGATTTATGAATCCGTTGAAACAGCTCCTTTGATATTTATGCCCGATGCCCTGGCTGGACAGGACAATACCAGGCTCTTGATGACCCACCCGAAACTTGAAAGCCACAATCCGCGGATGGTTTATAAAACTTCAAGTTTGGAATCAGCCAAAGAACTTTTACTGAATGGTATTGGAATCGCTTTGCTTCCAGAATTTGTCGCAAAAAGCGATGTTGAAGCCGGCAACATCCGACGCGTGGTGGTGCCTAATTTCCCAGAGCAAGGCGTTGGCAAGCATCGCCTTGGCCTGGTTTTTCCAAAGCACAAGGCCAACTCCCCGACCCTAAAGGGCTTAATAGAAGAGTTGCAGAAAGACTCGTTTTAAATTTATTCCGGCTTAAACACAGAGTGGGCTTCTTTTCTTAATTCGTTCATAGCCATTAAGGTTTGAATCACACCCGATAGATCTTGCGGCTCTTGCGCTAATGCGACTTCAGCCTCGGCTTCCATTGTCATCGCTAAATTCATCAATTCTGCCATCCAGCGAGAGTATTGCTCTTTTGACGCCTCATCAGTGGCTTCGTCTGGAAAAGTCAACGCCGCTTCAGAAATGGCCATTTGCATAGTTTTAATGGCAACCAGCTCCTCTTCAGTGAAACTTTTCGATTGAATAGCGCCAGCTAAAACTTTGAACTGCTCACCGATCACCTTCATCGAGGCTGCTAGATCATCATTGGCAGTTGCAGTGGATGTTGCTACTAATACCATGAATGTTACGAATAATTTCTTCATAAATCCCCCTTCAAATCCTTAACAATCTTCATAATCAGCTCGGAACCAAGACTCAAGGGAAATTTGCCGAATCAGGATAGACCCGCCCTATACCTACGATACGAGAAATCTATAACATGTTTTCAAAGCCTTAGGAGTTTAAATAGAAGCTTTTTCAATGCTAAGGGGTAACGCCCTGACCAAAGATATTTCGACGAACCGTTTGTATGTTCACACCATCATCGTACTGGATCTCGATGAGATCATTAAACGGTCCCTCGGCGACGGGGGCAAATTCCAATACCAACTGACAAGTCGCGCCGGCTGCTAAACTGGAACCGCAATCGCCAGTCAAGCCCGGATACAATCCACCAGTGTATTGAAATGGAGGGGCCAGCCCCACTTCAGAAATATTAGTTGCGTCCTCTCCACCATTGTTAGTCACTGTAAAGGCCTGAGTTTGTGGATTTCCAATGGGAATCATTCCAAAATCAAAAAACGGACCATTTGAAATTGAAAGCTGGGCTAAATCGGCGCTAGCAGTGGCCGCTAGCCCGTGATTAACGGTGACGTTTCCTGATCCGTTACCATAACTGATAAGCAAGTTGTCTGTATAGTATCCTGCACTTAAAGGATAGAATTCGACTTCGATAGTACAACTTGCACCAACCTCAAGCTGCAAATCGCAAGTGCCGCCTGTTCCTGGAAACAAAGAGCCGGTAAATAGAAACGGAGAAGCCAACCCTGTTCCTCGAAGCCCGGTGGCGATAGCGTTACCAACGTTTGTTAAAGTCAGTGTTTCAACGATGCGAGCATCGACCGGATGGGTTCCGTAGTCCAAGGGGTTTGGTCCTGCTATCTCGATAAACGCTATCAACTCCTCTGGCTCCGGTGGCTCTTCAGGTGGCGTGTACTCACCTTGAACCAATTGCACCACTTCGGCCTGCCCGTTTTCACAGTATGACAACGAATCGGGATTGTTGACAGGACTCACCGTCCGAATAAGAGACATGCCATCGGCAGTAATCACACAGGTAGGAAATTCATTTTTAATTCCCGTAATATCTATACCAGCATTGCAGGCATTCACATCACTTCTGCAAAAATCAGTCTCTTGACCACTGGCTGTGCAAGTCAAGTTGCCTGTGCCGGTCATCGAAAACAACGGCGTCTCTTCACCAATTTCAACATCCCAATTGAAGTGAGTGGCACAATCGACGCGGCCGGTTCGCTGCGCAACAACTCCAGTCTCTTGATCAAACAGATAGGTGACCGGACTGACATCTTCGACCGTTTCACCGTTGCACTGTGCACTCACGACGGTCCATAAACCATCGGCGGTCGAACAGCTTCTTTCCACAGGATCGTCAACATTGCTACCATTACAAGAAAGCAAACTGACACTGAAAGCAGAGATCATAAAAATTAGAAAATAACGCCGCAAATTGATACGCATATCAATCTCTCTATCGGATTATCTGTCTCAAAATTTTACAGTTTTTCAAAATCAGGCACTTAAAAAAATAAGCCCCGCTTTCAGTCCAGTCGAGTTGTGAAATAAACACAAAAAAGAAAACTGGAGTCTTAGGAAATTTTGTAACCCACCCGGTTCCTGTTGTCGCCTCCTACCAACACCACTATCGTAGCCTCGACTTTCATTTAAAAGGAGACAAGTCCATGAAATCCATCATTTTTTTTATAACATTATTAACATCGGCTTTAGCCTTTGCCGAAGTACCATCCTATAGCTGCAGCTATGCTGAAAGTACCGCATTAGCGAAATACGATGGCACCAGTTCACAGCTGAAAGTTATGAATCTCTCAGAGAACGAGGCGACTTACATGGAGGCAGCCTTTGACGATGCCTGGAACTGCGACGAAGGTGTGGAACTTCTGGGGGCCGAATTCGACTATACGCAAGGCAAAAAGGTCGTTTACAAAGCACTATGCTCAAAAGACAGCCTGGGCACTAATACAGTCTCACTGACACTCAGTTGTGAAGAAACCTATCTTAAATAATTGGCCCCACCCCGATCAAACG
>CAXRIX010000169.1:0-81417 GCA_964230555.1 Bdellovibrionales bacterium | reverse complement strand
GTTTGGTTTTGCGTTGGGCCTCTTCAAGAACACGAATGGCTTCATCGGCCTGACCAGTTTTAATTAGAATTTGACCTCGGGTTTCCTGACAATTGAGAAGCAAGTGCGGACTGTGAACTGCGCACTCATCTTCAAACTGATTTAAAAACTGCAATGCCCGATCAAACTCTTGGTTTTCTATGTAACAAGCCAACAGATTGACCTTGCCGACCAGTTGATCTTTGAGATTTAAATTCTCATGTTTTAAATAGTACTCCAACTCCACCTGAGCCGCCGGATAATCCCACAGATGGACGTAGCAAAAAGCTTTGTTCAAATGTTTTTTTGCCGACTCTGGAGTTCGATTAAGTAAAATTAACGCCTGGTTAATTAATCCCAGACGTCGCAACGAACTGGCGTACTCGATAAGATCATCAGGGTCAGGAGCCCCCACCCCAAAGACGTTGGCCTGTAAAATTCTTAGCGCTAGCTTCCACATTCCTGAGCGACGCGCCAGACTGGCAAACTTACCGCGCGACTTCTCGGGAAGAGACTTTACCTCCAGGCGAGCTAAAAGGTATTTCGCTTGGTCGATCTCATGCGCGTTGATGAGGGCATCGATTTCGTCAAAAAGGTCTGAAAGCTGATGGGTTCCCATACAACCTCATCGGAATTTGCCTAGTGAACCTCAAGTCCCGCCGGAGTGTCTCAAGATGAGAACTCTAGTAGTTCTATATTGAGACTTTAGCCAGAATAAGAGACAATAATGCCATACGATTTGAAGGGGGGCTTTCAAGTGAAGTCGTGGAAAACAGTTCTCAGTACATTGATACTTCTACCGATCATTGTTTGGTCCTTCCAAAACTGTGCCCCCGATCACTTTGCAGCCCATGGGAATGGAACTCCCTACGAGGGAATTTCAGTGGATCAGCCGAATCAGGATATTCCAATAGAAGATGAAACTCCGATTCCACCATCGGATATTGATCACGCTCCGGGCAATAAGCCACCACCGGCTATCAAGACTGTTCACTCAATCTGTTATTTTGATGACAGTGCCAATTTTAAAAGGCTCATCTTCGGTGAAGCGACCAATGGCGAAGACCTCGTCGTCCTTCAGTTACTTAATGGCGACTCACTTGTTCGAACAATTGCTGAGGGTCGACAACAAGTGACGGTCAACGAAAGAACAGACAGCGGTGTACTCATTGAGATGATTCTTTACGGTACAGATAGCGCATCGGTGAGTTACAGCATCAATGGCAGCGCCAGCCAATCGGAGCTGGCCTCTTGCCAAAATCAATAATCCCAGCGTCTATTATTGATTGGTCAGAGCCAAATAAGGTAAGAAAAAAAGCAGCCACAATCCCAAAATCAAAGCATAATTGAATACTCGTGTTTTCATGGCAAAGGGTTATCATAATTTTATTTTGCAAGCAGACCCATTCCCAATTTGCGAAATTAATACAGGTCCAAAAAACAGTTGTAAAAAGTTTTCACTAGAAAATGAATGACTGAAAATAGTGGGTTTTTAGTTTCAAACACCAACTTTGAACAGCTCGTCATCATCCCCTAAGACCTTGGGATTGGCTCAGTTCTGATTGAGAAAAAGATCTTTAGAGGCCAAAATCCTCAGCTTCTAACGATTTTAAGGTGACAGCATCTATGAAAATTTTCATGCGGCCATCAAAACACAGAGTCTTAGTCTTCTGAGACTTACTTCCCTTTGTTTTAAGGTTGCCGACAACAACTAATCCCCCAACCCGGTGGCAGCGGCGAGCATGGGGCGTGCCTTGCGTCTCAAGCTTATCTTTTTTAATAGTTTTTTTACGAAGGGCACATTTTTTCTGTAGGCATTCACGACTCATCAGTTTTTTTCCCTCCTGACAAACTGTCAATGAGAGAGTCTTAGGTTTTTGTTTTTCGTAGTAGGTGAACTGGGCTTTCTCGCAGGGGGAAGCCGACAAGCTGATTGGGAACAAAAGAAAAAACAAAACTCTACTGAAGATAGTAAACCTCGTTGCTAGCATCCAAAAGGGTGTAAGCGGGAATCCACTGGTGCCCGTCAGACTCACAGGTAATCTCTCTACGTCCACCTGAGCAATCAGCACCCCACGAGTTTCTTAGTAACAGCTCACACCTTTCGGTTTGGGAGTTCCACCTCTGCCCTACAATCGACGATTCATGACCCACATCGCTTGACGAAGAACGTTCTCGCCCGGAAATAACATCTGCATCGTAGGCAACGCCTACAATATTGCCACTTGCTAACTGTTCATTGACAACCCTGTAAAGAGTCTCAACGTTGGTGGTCTTATGTTTACGCACACTTCCGGTTAAGGGTGTCCTGTTTCTACAAGCCTGACGCTGCAATTCGCTCATAAAATCATTCACCGAGGACTGACGAATCACAGTTTGGATTTGCGCTTGGCTTAACTGAGGGGCCGCTTGGCGAATTCTTTCTGACATTGTTACCTCACAAAGCCCGACGCAAGTGTTTCCGGTTTCTTGAACACTGGCTGCCATTGCAAATGTTCTCTCTAATTCTTGGCGTAGCTCTCTGACGCCTCTCTCGTAATGAAGGTCGTTTTCCCTCAATTGACTACTAAGGCAAACGCCCTGGCTCAGCATCTCTCTTAAAGCCATTGGGCCTTGGCCGCCATTTTCAAAGCCGGCATAATCCCCACGCACCAATCCGACAATTCCAAAAAGTTGAGAGTTTTGGTTGGCATGCCCAAGGATTGCAGAATCATAGGCGGACACCGATTGACCCAACCGAAAACTTGCGAGATCAGCCGCAACATGCCCAAAACACCAATCCAAGGATCCTTGGTTACGGATAGGGGGAAGTCGGTCTCGATAGTCGTAACTTTGACAACTTTGCCGGGGTCGACGGCTGTTGTTGATCTGGTCGAGGCGATGGCTAGCAATTCCGGCGCGCAGGCCTACAGCTCGAATTCTTTGCACATCACTTCGAAGTCCCAAACGAAACTCCCGCTCTCGATTTTGGAATTCATTGATGTCAGCCCTTTCGGCAAGACGATTGAAATTGGCTAAACTCAGGCTGGGAGAAACACGTCCCTGGCAGGATTGCAGTAGTGAACGAAATCGGGCCACCGCACTCGCATTTAAAGCTCTTTCTCGTGAGAGATCGGTGGCGCTGTCCCAAATGGGACGAATATCCTCACAAGTCCAGGGCGAGGCCTGACTTTGTGAAATGTAGGCTACGGACAAAATCACCATAGTATGGATAAACTTCATTATTTTATTATATAGAATTTTTTGGAAACTGAAACAGGTCCAGGCGACCAAAGGATAACCTCTGATTTCAGGATAAACGTCCTTGCAGAATGACTCCAATAGAAGGGATTGACTCCTTACAAGTCATAGGCTCTTTGATCCCGCCCCACCTTTAAACCTGGGTCATTCGAGTGACGCCAAGAATTCCTTTAATTTTCGAAAGATTTTGAATGGCTTTAGTCAGTTGCGAGGTATCCTTGACCATCACATCAAACATACAAACCGCCTTGCGATCTTTGGTGGTTCGAATCTGAGCGTTGAAAATATTAATTCCCAGTGAGGCAAAGACATCGCTCATTAAACGCAGCAGTCCGGGAATGTCATTCGCCACCACTCGCAAGCGCACCGTTCTTTCCACACCCTCGGGCGCCGATTTAACAGTCCACTCCACATCCACTTCACGATCGTGGTCGATAGCAAAAATCTTCTCGCAGTCCGCTTTGTGAATCGTGATCCCTCGACCTCGCGAAATAAATCCTTTAATGGGGTCACCGGGAATAGGGCTGCAACACTTTGCAAAACGAACCAGAATATCGTCCATTCCATCCACCGAAATAATCGATCGAGATTTCTTCTTGCGTTGAACGGCTGACTTGTAGGCTTTGGTTAAAAAACTGTCCTCGGCTTTTTTCTCATCGACAGTCTTGGCATCTGGGTCGACAGCACGAACCACGTGCTTTGGTAAAACCTTGCCGTAGCCGACCCTTACATACAAATCTTCTAAATCATTGGCCCCAGACTTACGAAGTTCATCATTTTGCATGACGATGTCATCGCTGAGCATTTTTGCCAAACTCATTCCATATTTTCTAAATTCTTTTTCTAAAAGATCGGCACCGATCTCACGAGCTCTTTTTCGTTCCTCTTCTTGAACGAAGGCACGAATTCGCGATTTAGCTTTTGAAGTCACACAAAACTTCAACCAATCTTTTGACGGGGTCTTATTTTTTGAAGTTAAAACCTCGACTGTGTCACCGCTTTTCATTTTAGTTCGCAACGGCACCATTTTACCGTTGATTCGCGCTGCCACACAGGCATTGCCGACATCGGTATGAATCGAATAAGCGAAGTCAATGGGAGTCGCACCTTCTCGGAATTCACGCACTTCACCCTTCGGGGTGAACACATAAATATGCGAGTCAAAAAGATCGGTTTTGACATTCTCCAAAAATTCGCCCGAACTTCCCGACTGCTGGTGCAAGCTAACCAACTCCTGCAACCAGCCCATTTGCTCTTCCATCTTAACGTCGACTTTACCGGCCCCTTTGTACTTCCAGTGGGCGGCGATTCCTCGTTCAGCCACTAGGTGCATTTCGTGGGTGCGTATCTGAATCTCGATTCTCTCAGCGCCGGGTCCAATCACTGTGGTGTGGAGACTGCGATAATTGTTGGCTTTCGGTATCGCTATGTAATCTTTAAATCGCCCCGGCACCGGTTTAAACAAGGTGTGAATGTGTCCAAGAACCTCATAACATTGTGGGATGGAATCGACTAGAATTCGAAACGCTAGAATATCGTAAACCTGTTCGTATTCTAAATTGGAAGCCGACATTTTTTTGAAAATTGAATAAAGGTGCTTCGGCCTCCCCTGGATATCCAGCGGTCCGTTGAAACGATCTGTCAGTTCTGTGATAAGAACTTTTTTAACCTCTTCAATATACTTTTCTCGTTCCTTTTTCTTTTTTGCGACTTTCTGAACCAAGTCATAAAATCGATCGGGCTGAGTGTAGCGAAAACTAAGGTCCTCCAGCTCGGTCTTTATCGAACTGATTCCTAAACGACTGGCCAATGGCGCATAAATATCCAAGGTCTCTTGCCCGATGCGGATTTGCTTTTCATATTTCATATGATTCAAAGTCCGCATATTGTGTAAACGATCCGCCAACTTCACTAAAACAACCCGCACATCTTTACCCATGGCGACGATCATTTTGCGCACGTTTTCACTTTGTTTTTCGTGAATATTTTTAAAGCTCAGCTGGGTGATCTTGGTCACTCCATCAACGAGTTCTGAAACTATGGGGCCAAAGTGTGTCTCGATATCTTCAAGGGTGACGTCGGTATCTTCAACAGTGTCATGTAAAAGACCAGTCATGATGGTTGGCAAATCCAGCTTGAGATCCGCTAAAATTTCAGCCACTCCCACCGGATGGGAAATATAAGGTTCACCACTTCTACGAAACTGACCCTCATGCGCATTTTTTGAAAATATATAGGCTTTTTGAACGAGATCGATATCTGCGTTGGGATAATAAGAAATAATTTTTTCGCACAAGGGCTTAACTTCCAAACATTCGGTTGGGAAGTTTTCCAAAGTGCTATTTGCCTCTTCGGACATATTTCTTTGTCTCCATTCCCCAACTAACATTCAAGTTCGAATGTTAATTAGCGATTATACAAAGGGCCTGTCCCTTCAAAAACTCATCGGCTGGCGCCGATAAGAACTTAAGGTCTTAATGGAGCTGCTTATCGCGGCTCAAATCCTCTTCGACCGCTTTTGTATCCTCTTCGTTTTCGAAGGCCACATAACCACCAGCCACTTCTCGTAAAGAGGTTACGATAAATTTGTTTTTAACTTTTGGGATCACCGGTTGTGAACCTTTTAACAATTGCTTGGCACGCTTTGAAACCAAGTGCACCAGGGCAAATCGGTTATCTACTTTTTCCAGGCAATCTTCCACTGTGACTCGAGCCATAACTCACCTCTCTCGATCGATAAACTATTCAAATGACAGTAATTCTTCAAGAATTTTCTTGAAGCGCTGGTACGATTTCTCAAAATCATCGTTCACCACTTGGTAATCGAACTTGTGAGCCAGCTCTATCTCCTTCTCAGCGTTTTTGAGACGTAAATCCAGGTTCTCCGGGACTTTTTTGTCACGAGCCAGAATTCGATTTTTCAGCTCTTCGATCGACGGTGGCAGAATGAAGATACTGATGGCGTCCGGGTATATTTTTATAAACTTTTCAACACCTTGGACGTCTATATCCATTATGGCGACACGCTTTTCCGACCACGCCTTCTCTAGGCTTTCGTGCGACGTGCCATAAAGTCGGTCATGAACGGGAGACCACTCGGCAAAAAATCCCTGGTCAATCTTGGACTCGAAGTCCGCCTTGTTGATAAAATGGTAGTCTTCGCCATGAACCTCACCTTGCCGCTGACTGCGCGTGGTGTAGGTCACAATATCTTTTAGGACGGGAAAGTCCTGTAAGGCTCTTCCCATAAAGCTATTTTTCCCGGCGCCGCTGGGGGCGGCTATAAGAATCATTCTCACCTGACTCATTCGACGTTTTGAACCTGCTCCCTATATTTTTCGATTAAACCTTTGGCCTCCACCACTTCCTGGGTCAATTCGGAACTGGTACTTTTTGAGCCGATCGTATTCACCTCACGTAAAAGCTCTTGAGCGTAAAAATCCATCTTTTTACCAATCGCACCCGTGGTCTGAACCAGCTTGCCGATGGCTTTGATATGAGCCTCCAAGCGCTGGATCTCCTCACTGATATCACTTTTATCGACTTGAATCACGATTTCCTGAGCCACTCTTTGCTCATCAATATCACCAGGCATTTCATAGCCCTCAAGCTTTTTCTGATATCTTTTTTGTAAATCTTTTTTGGTTTGGTCTCGCAATTTCTTTATTTTTGAAACCTGCTGTCCCAGTTTTTTTAAATGGCCTTGGATATCCTTTTTCAAACCCTTACCTTCAACGGAACGGACTTTGTCACACGACATAAGAGCTTTTTCTAAAGTCGCATTCAAAATACTTTTTTCAGAAGCTCCAACATTGCCAGCCTCGTCGACACTGACTAAATCGGGAATCGATAAAAGAACCTGTGCATCTTGTGCCGGCTGCAGGCCCAGTTCTTTAGCCATGGCGTTAAAGCCATTGAGCCATTTTTTCGCCAACTTTTTGTTAAAAAGAACTGTTTCTGATCCCTTCAAAACTTTGCGATTAAAATAGATATCAATAGTTCCTCGCTGCATCTGCTGACTGACTTTTTTGCGAATCTCAGTTTCCAAGCCTTTGTAAATAGTCGGCCCATGGAATTTGACCTCAAAAAAACGGCCATTAACTGCGCGAACGGTCACATCGAGATGGTAATCATTTGAGTGGGAGGAGGCCTTCCCAAAACCGGTCATACTTTTCATTGGTTACGGTCCATTGTCATTGGCTTGCTACAACAAGCGATCATTTTGAGGCTCCATGCTATCATATGTCGATCGTCAAATCAGTCAATAATTTCAGGGGTCTTGTCAGTTCTCTTCGACTTGATCAAGTCCCCATTGCAGAGCCTGCTCGGTCTGGTCGGGACGGAACCAACGAATGTCCGGATCTCTTTTAAACCAAGTCTGTTGTTTTTTAATCAGCTGCATAGTCGCGGTGACAATTTGCTCAGCAAGATCAGCCTTAGCAATCTTGCCATCTAAATAGTTCTGCACCTCTTTATACCCCACACTCTTCAAGGGGGCCCAGTTAGAAAGTCCTTGTTGACGTAACGCTTTCACCTCGTCAATCCACCCTTGGGCGAGCATTTTTTTTGTACGCTCTATGACTCGCTCCCGCAACCGAGGACGTTCATCATTGAAGCCAATTTTAAGAGCTGTGTGTTCAGGTAAGGGGGAATGATTCTCGGTCGCAAGCTTCTGTTTAAGTTGAGTCATTGTTAAGTCCTGAGCCTTCATCACTGCAACGGCGCGCTTGATACGATAATGATCATTGGAACTGATTTTTTTTGCAAACTCAGGATCTCTCTGCTGAATCCATGAAAACAATTGAATCGGACCTTTCTCGCGAAAGGATTGCTCGACCTCAGCTTTGATATCAGCAGAAACATCGGTCTGTGGATACAAACCTTTATGCAAGGCCTGCAAGTAGAAGCCACTACCGCCAACGAAAATAGGATTTTTGATTTGCTTGTCAACTATGACATCCACGACATCTTTTAAGTAATCGGCGACCGTTAAATCATTGGGAGGATCAACATAAGAGAACAAAAAATGTGGAACCTCAGAAAAGTCCTTTTGTGTCGGCATCGCGGTCCCGATGTTGACGCCTTCAAAAACCTGGACCGAATCACAATTAAAAATAGGGCGTCGTAAGTTTTTGGCTAAGGTCATTGCAAAATCAGACTTACCACACGCTGTCGGACCAACAATGTAAAAATATTTAGCAAGAGCTTTAGACACGACGACCGAAATCTTTTTCAAGTTGAGCAAATGGAAACTCAAGCGACACCGATCGCCCGTGCGGGCAAAAGCCAGAAAGGGGAAATTCGTCCATGTCCGCAAGCAGAGCTTTCATCTCGTCAAGGCTCAAGGCCTGTCCGGCTCGTATGACCGAGTGGCAGGCCATGGTCGCAAATAAGTCACCAATCGCCGTTTCAAGGGCAAAACTTCCGCCCTTTTCATTGATCTCAAAAGCCAACTTTCTGAGGGCTTCGATCAAGCCCTTCTCTTTAATAATGCTGGGGAGAGAATTGATCGCTAAACTGGCCGGCCCCTCTTGCTCCAGCTCGACACCAATACGCTTTAAGTCTTCGGTAACGGTCAGAAGAGCCTCCACTTCGGCTTCTTCCAAGTCAATCGTGATGGGAAGTAGAAGGCTTTGCACTTCGATATCCCCTTCATTCCAAGATCGCATCAAACGTTCAAAAGCCACACGCTCGTGAGCCGCATGTTGGTCAACGAGAACCATTTTCTGATTGGCTTGGGCGACAATATAAGTAAGATCGACCTGACCAATCACCTGCAGCTGCGACCACCATCCCGGCTCTGAAGTCTTGGCTTCTGTCTGTTCTGTCTGAAGATCTCCTAGGATATTATCCAACGAAGCTTCCGTGTCGCGCACAGCAGCCTCTTTTAATGTTTCAATGGAAAGATCACCCGCCTGGTAAGCCGGCGGATCATGGGGGTGACGGGGTGACGTTGACTGTTTTTGTTTAAATTGAGTGGTTTGAAAAGTGGTGTCACTGAAACTCTGATTCTCTGGCGCTGGTGTGTGGATCTTTGGACTTTGAGGTTTTGCGCCTTCGAGCCAAGGCGCTTTTTCGATGGCTTCGCGTAAAGCATAATGCACGACCCGAAACGCCGTTTTTGAGTCGACAAACTTAACCGCGGACTTAGTGGGATGAATGTTCACGTCGACTTGATCCGGAGGGCAGTCCACAGACACATAGCAAATCGGATACTGTCCGTGCATAAGAAGACTGCGATAGGCCTCCATCACAGCCGCTTGCAAACCACGATCTTGCACCCAGCGGTTTTGCACAAATGTCCAAATCTGACGCGACACCCGCACCACCGTCGAAGGATCCGAGAAAATAACATGGGATTTAAATCCTTCGTATTCAAAAGTGTTTTCATATAGACGATCGGTTTCTAAAACTTTTTTAGCGCGCTCAAGTAAAGACTCTTCGGCTTGCCACATAAAAACCAACTTGCCTTTGGACTTCAACTTCCATTGAACATGGGGGTATTGCAGAGCCATGGCTTTGACGACATTTTTAATTTGGGTGGTCTCGGCCGAGTCGGACTTTAAAAACTTTAAACGGGCCGGAATATTGGTGAACAAATCGGAAACTTGAACCCAGGTGCCCTCTTGCATCGATGTCTCAGTGACATCCCCCAGCTCACCAAATTCACAATGAATTTTATAAGCCTTGTCCTCCCCTTGACGTCTGGAAATAAAGTCCAAACGGCTGACTGATGAAATACTGGCCAACGCTTCACCGCGAAAACCAAAGGTTGATAGCCTCCATAAATCATCGGACTCCTGAATTTTGCTGGTCGCATGCCGAGCAAAAACCAAAGGAAGCTCGGACTGCAAAACGCCCTTGCCGTTATCTAAAACCGATAGGGACTTACCACCTTCATCGGCTTCGATTTCAATATCGGTGGCTCCAGCATCTATGCTATTTTCTAAAAGTTCTTTTAAAAGATGAGAGGGTCTTTCAACCACCTCGCCGGCGGCAATTTTATCGACCACATCCGATTTCAGTTGCTGGATTTCCATGGGCTACACCAAAAAGCGTATTTGCCAAACTCGATAAAAAGCTTCGACAACAATTTTCAAGGACATTTTCGAAGCTCCTTCACGTCGCTCATCAAAGGTGATGGGAACCTCTTTGGCTTCAAATCCATTTTTCATACCGCGATATTTCATTTCGATTTGAAAACTGTAGCCTTCAGAGCGGACTTCAGAAAGGGCTATCTTTTCTAGAACTTTCATATTCCAACCATTGAATCCACCCGTCCAATCATGAATCGGGTAACCCAAAATGATTCGAGAATAAAGACTGCCGAAAATGCTAATCAGTTTTCTGTACCAAGCCCAGTTTGTAGTGGCGCCTCCAGCAACATAGCGGGAGCCGATTACGAAATCATATTTTGGCAAAGCTTTCACCAGCCGCACAAGGTCGATGGGACGATGGGAAAAGTCGGCATCCATTTGCACACAAGCTTCAAACCCATTGTCTTTGGCCCATTGAAAGCCCTGCAGGTAAGCTTTACCGAGCCCGCCTTTCCCCTGGTTTTCGAGCAGATGAATCTTGTCGTTTCCTTGCATCATGGTTTTGACAATGGCTCCGGTTCCATCGGGGGAGCCGTCGTCGACGACCAACAAAGAGATCTCAGGCAACTCTTGGTATATGGCCTCAGCGATCGCTTGGATGTTTTCTTTCTCGTTGTAAGTGGGTATGATGACCAGTGTTTTCATAGTCCGCCCTTTGTAGCTTATTCTGCTGTATTAGAAAAGGACTATAGCAAAAAATTGTGGCTCCCACTCCCCCTCTAAGTCTTTAAAAATAGACCGATTTTACCTTCCCCTTCAAACCCCAAGAAGACCGGCCTCGCCTTCTCTGCCTCCACAGCTCCAAATCCCTCTATCACCTATCATCAACCACCTCGAAGGCCTCGGAATTGGAGAATGCAGTCTCCATCAAAGACCTGCAATATCGTCGCTGTCGACCCGAGGAAGTGATTATTCTAGTTTGGGCCTAACAAAATTTACGTGAAGTAAAGACATAGGATCGGCGTTAGGCAATTTTATAAAGGTACTGGCTTAGAGGCCCAGCAAGCACCGTGCGCTCAGCACGAAAACTCAACTTTCATGATTTCGATCGATGATTTCAAAATCTTGACTGTCTAACGTTTTACGGCACCAGCCTGTAATTTCTTTACTATTTTTGGTTTTCTCAAAAGCTGAGACTCGGCTAACCGACTGTATTTCATAGACTTCTAAAAATAAGATCTTTGTGCTCATTTCTTGCTCCTGTTTAAAGCGTGGTCGCCACTCAGTCGACCCTGGGACTCTGATGGAGGGTTAGGAAATGAAGTTTTTAGATTGGCTCAAAATTGCTTTTGTCGCACTCAGCTTGTGTGCTGGTTCGATCAGCCGAGCTCACCACGAGAACTTGAGAAATAAGACGCAATTGTATCAACGCCTCAGTGATGCCGGAATTGATAAGATTATTGAGTTACCTTACAATCCTAGCCTGATCGGCGCGATGGCCGGGCAAGTGCGTGTTCACAATATTTTACGAATGCAAGATGTCCCGAACCGTCTGCCCGAGCCAACAGGGTTGCTGCAAGAGTACCACTCAAGTAATAGTTCTTATCCGCGACGGCAGGTCCTTCCGCAGCTAAGCTATCGAACCGGTAATGGTGAGTGCCAATACAAAGAAGCTATAAAGGTGAACGATATTTTGGTTTGTTACAAATCAGCGATGGAAAGGCATATAAGAATTAACACTGGACCTCGCTGTACGACAGTTGAAAGTCGTCTGTCTTACTGTGTGGTTTTTGCCCATAACGTGGATGACGTGGTACGCGCCATTTCTTCGATCGAAGAGTAAACCTTTTTATAAGGCGTATCACTCGACTAAGCTCCGTTGTGGCCATGGTCGGGTGAGGCCCGGTATCTTTTTCCTTTTAAGAATAGATGTTCTATAATTAAGAGGTTGTGCTTGTTCTTTTAAAATCTTTTTTTGCAGTGTTTTTCTCCAGTTGGCTGTTTGCTGATAGCACCGTTCGAATTGAGGTCCGTAACCCTGAGCCCTTTCGAATTCGTCGTTTGACCCAATCCAATCTCTTGGTCAATTCTTGGGAAACCATGCCCGATTCCATTCACTTTGATGTCCCTCAACAGTTTGTTGTTCGCGATTCCGAAGGACGTATTCAAATCGAACCCACTTTAGAGTCATGGAGAATGGGTCGCTTGGGCGGTCAAGGAAGCCCCATTGTGCATCCACCTCTGGGAACCTGCAGTTATATTTTCCAACAAACACCACCACGCTTAGGTTGCGATTTCTATCCGTTTCAAGGTCCAAGTGGTGAAACCCGCTATGTGGCCTTACGCTATATGGCTCGCGAGGCTGAAAACACCTCTTTAGGGGAAAGCGATATTCGATATGTTGAACAAGAGGTTCAGGGTGCTGAGGGACTCGTCGACCGAGTTCCTGTTTACAATCGCTCGGAGTTTTTCGAAATCCGACCAGATGGCACGGCTGATCCTATTAATAAGCCCGTTGATCTTGCCGCCCGAACGGCCGAAGAGCCCGTGATCCGAGGTTTGCATCCTCGCAGCTGGGTCGAAGATGAAGATGATCTCACCAACGTTCCCCTTGGCACAATTCAATGCAGTGAGAATACCGGTGACCCCTTTCAGTGCATGATGTGCAACTGTCACCACGAATCTAACTTTGTCTACGAGAATGGCAATTACCGCCGGATTGGTTATGAAGGACGCTTCGCCGTCGCCGCCACTGTTAAAACTCGCGTCGGTATGGACTCTTACCCTAACTCGATCTGTGACGTGATCTGGTTTAATGGAACCACAGCATCGGGTCGTCAGGTGGCCCATTACACTTGGACACTTGATGGTGAGGGTGAGGAAGTCGTTTCCGGTGAAAACTATCAGCGCTGCTATCGACCGGTGCGAGATGTGTTAGAGGGTCTGAACAGCCACTTTGCCTCTCACTACCATACTCCTAACGTCGATCCGGGCTGGGAGTGCTTTGACGAGAATGGAAACCGTTCGCAAGGAACCTACATCGATGGTCATATTTTTTACGACACCTGTGACCGCCGACGTCGCGCCACTCCAGAGCGAATGACCCCAATAGAGGTAAGCCGATGAGAACTTTTTTAGTCGCATTCTTCATACTATTGCTAACACCGGGGCAAGCCGCCGAGGCCCCAACACTCAGCAAATCAAAGAAAAATTTCACCTATTCCCTAGGTCAAGACATCGAAAAAGTGCTTAAGGGGTATCATTCCTTTAAAATCTTCGAAAAGCAGCGCTTTGCAAAAGAGATTCACGATATTTTTAGCAAAAAACAAGAGCAACTGCCTATGCTCAGCCTCCTCGACATCAACCAAGATGGGAAGCAAGACGCCGTTATCATGGGCTTTGTGCGAATTGAAAAAAAACCATTTATTGAAGTGGTGGCGCTGATTTCAAAAGGCAACTCCTACGAACTGAACCCTATTAAGCGATGGAAACTACCCAACCTTGGCATGAAAGAGGAAAAAGGTAAAATCCAAGGACGGTGGCCCTATTATATTTTGCAGGCGACTGCAAAAGAGCGTCGTCTCAACGGCCTCAAAGGAAAAACCCAGGCTTTTAAAATCGAGGCCTATCAAAGCTCTTCTCTTTTCTATTTTTGGGATGGAAAGAAGTTTAAATTTATTAAACACTGATGAGTTTTATTCTTTGAAAAACTCTTGCACTTCCTCTTCTATTTTATCCAGGTCTTGAGGGGCTGAACTTTGCTGATGCTGTCGCATCGTCATCAGGTGGACCGCCCAATAAATAAAGAAAACAGAATAGCATGCGATCATAAGTTGAGTCGCTAACTTGCGAGGAACTTGAAAGTTTTCAACCAAACCGACAACCATCAAGAGCGCTGAGATAGCCAACCCAATAAGATCAGCCGGCGGAAAAAAGTAAGCCGCCAAATGAAAAATAGCAAATGGGATATGAGCGAAAAGGACTAATGTGAAAATTTTAATAAACGGTAGCTTACGACTATAAACAATTAAAAAGAAATAATAGAAGAATAGAGACACTAAACCGGTCGCTAAAATTGCAATCACTAAAGAGATTAAAACATTGGTGAACGAAATTGCAAAAGGCGCCAATAGGTTGGAAACCACCACCGATACTAAACTCAAACAAAACTGAAATGCGACCAAGGTGGGCCACTGGATCTCAGGAAGATTTTGAATCTCTTGAACGGGATTTCTAACTAAATCCCACAGGTAAGTAAATAATGATGGTAGTTCTTTCTTGGTCTCTTCAATCATTAAAAGTGAGTGTCCACCCTAAAAGCTAAATCCACTGAGTTTTTATCAATGGTGTCGTTAATCATCGCTGTCTTAAAACTGAAGTCGGCTCCCACACTGATAAATTTACTGATGTAACTATCAAGTCCGAAAAGCAAAAGACCACTTGGAGTTTTGTAAGATTCATTGGTTTGAGGGTTTGTGATATCAAGAAACCTTGAGCTCACCCCCAACCCCATTCGCAAACTCCAGGTTTTGTTCAAAGAAGGCTTGTAAAGGCCTTTGATGGTAAACTCTCTCAATTTGATTTGGCTGTTCGAAGTGTTTTGCGTCCCAAAATTTGCATACGACCCTTCAAGCCCCCAATTATTATTCATGACATCGACACCAAGATTGATGATTAATCCCCCCTGGTTCTGCATACCGCTACGCAAAGCCGTGGCATCGGCATCAAAAAAACTTTGCGCCACTCCCAGACCAATATGAGCTCGTGAAAAAGTTCGAATCTCAGACCGATAAGCCTGATTGTCGGTTAATTTTCGATCTTCATAGGCCGAAAGCTTACTGACAATTTCGTCGTAGCTTTCATAGTTTGCCGATCCAACCGAGACACCAAAAACGATAATACTAAAAATGAATGTTTTCATGTCTCCATTATAGGTGGATACCGATCTGGGGCACACCCTCAAGAGCTTGTCCCTAGCCTGTTTTAGGTCTTTTGTAGAGAAACAGGATGACATCAAAAGCCTGGACTTTAGAGTTGGCGTCTCCTGATCCATAATAGAAGCATGTTCAAACAACCTTCTGAAAACCGAATTTGTGCCTTTTGCAAACTAGACCATCGCGTTTACACAAAGAAAGAGGTTTCAGTATTTGATGCCGGGATTCTTTTAGGTGTGACTGGACTTCTCGCTTTTGCCATTTGGGGGGAACCCGACCTTCGGTCTCTGCTTATTTTCATGAGTCTCGCGTTCACATTGCAGGTGTTTCTGCGACTGCGCTATCGTGAGAGTGTGAAGTGTCCCCATTGTGGCTTCGACCCGATCCTCTATAGTCAAAACAGTGAGCAGGCCGCCGAAAAAGTGAAAGCCTTTTTAGAGACTCGCAAAGACAATCCTAAATACATGCTGAAACCTCAGCCACGAATCACCCCCATCTATAAAAGTCGAGACCAACTCAAAGCCGAAGCCGAAGAAAAACTGAAAATGCCCTCTGGTGATCCATCGGAAGTTCTTCCAGAAACGGCCCCGCAAGAGTCTCCCAAGTTTATCGATACCACTTTCTAATCAGCCGACAAGGCCAAACTGTCAGGTCACCTATAGCAGTATTCCAATGGTACTTTAAATAAGTCACCACCTGAAACATCGTGAACACTTTAATTAAATACAACGACAAAAATGTAGGACGACTTGACTAAAAAAGTATAGTTTCAAAGAAAGGGAATCATTAAACAGACGTTTGATGAATTAGACGTCAACGGCCTCTGAACCCAGCATAAACAGACTGAGATTATCGGGATCCAGTTTTTCCTCTATGTAATTCATCACCGAGTCGACGTTGACCTTGTCAATGTCGGCGATGACTTGATCGACCGAGCGATACTCACCGAACACCATTTCATTAACCGCAATCGAGTTCATACGGTTATCAATATCTTCAGAGCCAATGACAATTTGGCCTTTGGCTTGAGTTTTATAAAGGTCGATCTCAGCTTTGGAAAGGCCCTGATGTCGCAACTGTTTTAACTCTTTACGAATCAAGTCGACCACTTCCGGAATATTCTTGCGCTCGGTTCCACCGTAAATCGTTTGGATACCGGTATCGGTAAACGTATTGAGCATGCTGAAAATAGAGTAAACCAAACCTCTTTCTTCACGCACACTTTGGTAAAGTTTTGAAGTCATACCACCACCTAAAGCCGTATTAACAACAAACCCGTTAAACCGATTTTCATCACTGTACGAACAGGCCGGGAAACCAACAATCAGATGAAACTGCTCACAATCTTTTTGATAAAAGTCATTGATCACTGTTTTTGGCGGCGTTACCAAAGCTGGTTTCGCCTGCGGCGCTTTCCAACTTTTGGCGGCCAAATGGTCTTCGACACTTTTCACCAACTCGTCATGATCCACACATCCAGCGGCTGTTATTATGATGTTACTGGGATGAAAGTGAAGATCATAGTAGGCTTGTAAATCTGGAATGGTTAAGGCGCCGACAGACTCTTGTGTTCCTAAAATAGGATAGCCCAAACCGTTATTGGGAAATATTTTTTCATAGTAAAGGTCGTAAACATACTCTTCCAGATCATCAGCAGCCATCAGGATCTCTTGTTCAACAACACCTTTTTCGCGGATAAATTCCCCCTCGTCGAATTTGGCAAAGGCAATCAACTGAGAAAGAACATCGATACTTAGATCCAGGTCTTCTTTTAAAGACGTCGTATGAAAACAAGTGTGCTCACGTGCTGTGAATGCATTGATATCTCCACCCTTGGCTTCCATACGCATAGCCAGTTCTAAAGCATTGTACTTTTCGGTCCTTTTAAAGACCATGTGCTCCAAAAGATGAGAGATTCCAATTTGTCTGGGGATTTCAAAGCGAGCGCCCGAGGCCACCCAAAAACCTGTGACCACACAGCGCGAGTCAGAATGGTGCTCGGACAAGACCCGAACACCATTTTCAAGCACACTTTTTTTAAACTTCATTAGTTATCAAGCAATGCTTTACGAGAAAGTTTAATTCGACCGGCACGATCAATATCAATAACTTTGACATCGATTTCGTCGCCTTCAGAGAGATGGTCACTAACGTTACGAATACGCTCATTGGACACTTCTGAAATATGCAGAAGACCTTGAGTGTTTGGCAACACTTCAACAAAGGCACCGAAATCAACGATCTTAACGACTTTACCTTTGTAAGTGGCACCCATTTCGGCCTCAGCACAAATCCCTTCGATCATAGCGATCGCCTTTTTAGTGGCTTCAGGGTCGGTGGATGCGATGTGGATGCTGCCGTCGTCTTCGATGTTAATTTTAACACCCGTCTCTTCAATGATACCCTTGATGGTTTTACCACCAGCACCAATGACTTCACGGACTTTTTCAGGCTTCACTTTAATGGTCTCGATACGAGGTGCAAATTCAGAAATTTCACCACGTGGCTTATCCATAACCTTTTCCATTTCATCGAGGATGAATAGACGGCCATCTTTGGCTTGAGTCAAAGCCTGCTCCATAACATCAAAAGTAATGGAATCAATTTTAATATCCATTTGAATAGCCGAAATACCTTCACGTGTACCAGCCACTTTAAAGTCCATGTCTCCTAAGTGATCTTCATCACCTAAAATATCTGTAAGGACCTTCGTTTTTGAACCATCAGAAATCAATCCCATGGCCACACCAGCTACATTACCTTTTAAAGGCACACCGGCATCAAGCATAGCAAGGGTTCCGCCACAGACTGTTCCCATCGAGGACGATCCATTGGACTCAAGAACCTCACCCACCATACGAATGGTATAAGGAAATTTATCGTGATCAGGTAACACAACTTTAAGGGCTCGCTCGGCCAAGTTTCCGTGACCAATTTCACGACGGGATTGACCTCCCATGCGACCGGTTTCGCCCACACAATACGGAGGGAAATTGTAATGCAAGTAGAAGCTCTTTTTGTAAGAGGCCGCTAAGCTATCGATGGTTTGCTCATCGTCAGGAGTTCCCAAAGTGATGGCACCCAATACCTGAGTTTCACCACGTGTAAAAAGACCAGAGCCGTGAGCACGAGGAAGAATACCCACTTCACAAGCGATATCACGAACTTTGTTAAGAGCTCGACCGTCGATGCGCTCTTCTTTTTCTAAAATATTTGAACGAGCAATGTCATATTTAAGGTCACCAATAATAAGACCAAGGTCTTTTTTACGGGCCTCTCTCTCATCTTTGGGCTCAATGGTGTCGACAAACATTTCACTGGCTTCTTTTTTAATAGCTTCGTACTTGTTGTAACGCTCACCTTTGTCTGTTGTTCCTAAAGCATCGGCAATTTTAGGTTTCGCAAAATCAGTCACTTTCGCACGGAAGTCAGAATTCACTTCGTAAGGAACAAACTCACGCTTAGGACGGTTACCTGTTTTTTCACGCAACTCATCTTGAGCATCAAAGATAGGCTTCATCTGCTCGTGGGCAAACTTAAGGGCTCCGAGCATCACGTCTTCTGCAACGAGCTGGGCTTCACCTTCCACCATCAAAATACCATTGCGTGTTCCCGCCACGATAATTTCGATTTCAGAATTTTCTAATTGTTCGGGACTGGGATTGGCTACATATTGACCATCAACACGACCAACCATAACAGCAGCCGTTGGACCGTTGAAGGGAACATCACTAATGTGAGTGGCGCAAGATGCTCCAATGCTTGCAAGGATTTCAACCGGAAAAGTTCCATCGTAGGATAAAATTGTCGCCACCACCTGGGTGTCTTTGTTGTAACCGGCTGGAAAAGTGGGTCGCAACGGACGATCGATAAGACGAGCGTTCAAAGTGGCATCACCCGTTGGGCGGCCTTCTCGCTTGAAAAAACCACCAGGGATTTTACCTGAGGCGTACATTTTTTCTGCATATTCAACGGTGAGTGGGAAGAAATCCATGTCTGAATCTCTTTTTGAGGATACCACTGTTACGAGGACAGTGTTGTTCCCCGCCGTCACAATTACTGATCCATCGGCTTGTTTTGCCATGCGCCCTGTTTCAATTTCAATGGCCTGGCTGCCCACGGTCATGGTGACTGTTTGTTTCATTCAAACCTCTCTGTTTTATTATTTCTTTTCTTTTTCTTCTTACTATTATTTTCTGATATTCAATTGTTCGATAAGTTTGGTGTAACCATCAAGATCTTTTTTCTTGAGGTAATCAAGAAGCTTTCTTCTTTTGTTAACCAACTTTACCAACCCACGTTGACCGTGACGGTCTTTCTTGTGGATTTTGAAATGCTCAGTCAAATCCATGATTCGATAAGTAAGCAAAGCAATTTGAACTTGCGAGCTTCCGGTATCCAATTCTTTGTGTTGAAAGTTTTTGATGATCTCTTGTTTTTGCGACTGTAATATAGCCATTATCCTCTCCTTTTTAGAGTCTAAGAAAACCTCATAATCCGTGCTAATGGCGGCTCGTGATCTGAAGTCTTGTTAAGGCGCTAAATTATGGGAATGACTGCAATTCGTCAATCACTGATTGGGGAAAACCCGGCGAATTTTGAAGCCCAAGGGGGGCTCGTGGCTGAGGAGTGATATAAGCTCTCCTGAGCGTCGACTCAGCACTTTAATGCCCTGTAAAGGGTTCATCCCTCCATATTCGAGCTCTAGAAACCTCTCTAATTTACGAGGAATTTGTCCATTGGAGATCAGCTTTTCATCGTAACCAGTGACTTTGATGACTGGCCAATCAGGCAAAGTCTTTTTTAATGGCACCCAGGCGGTGGAGGTGGCCAAGTCTTCGGGCACCGATTCCAAAATAGCATCCAAAGCCATCGCATCACTCACTGAATAGGGGCTTGAATGGGTTCGATGCAAAGCTTCAAGCGTCGCTCCAACCTTAAGCTTTTGTCCAAGAGCCTTGCCCCAGGCGCGGACATAAGCGCCTTTTGTACAAGAAAACTGAACCTGCACCCGATCGGAGGCCACAGTTTCAACAATCAAATTTTCAAAAGTCATGGATCGCATCGGAGGCTTAAAGTCTTCTCCTTTGCGGGCCTTTTCATAGAGTTTTTTACCTTTTACTTTGATCGCCGAGTATATTGGGACCGGAAGCTCCAATTGACCGCTCAATGACAACGCCGCCTCTTTGACATCCTGTGGATCTAAAAATGAGGGATCTTTTTTCGCGACCACTTCGCCGGTGATATCATCGGTGTCAGTTTCCACACCTAACCGTACCGTGGTGGCGTAGGCCTTATCGCCATTGAGAATAAAGTCTGAGAGCTTGGTGGCTTTGCCAACCAAAAGCACCAGCAGCCCGGTCGCCATCGGATCCAAGGTGCCGGCGTGACCTATATCTTTACGTTGTAAAAACCGACGACAGCGCCCGACCACGTCGTGGCTGGTCAGTCCTTCCGGCTTATTAACAAGGAGGAGTCCACTTTCCATTACGAGTTTGATTTCTCTTCACTAATGGCGTCGATTTTAGCCATCATCTTCACGCCTTCATCGTTAAAAAACTTAACTTTCGGGCAGAATTTCATGCGAAATCGACGATTAAAAAGATCCTGAATTTCAGGTGCGTGAGATTGCAAGGCTTCTAAAGTGTCTGCATCCACTTCATCTTTTCCCAAAACGCAAACAAAGGCTTTAACGTGGCGTAAGTCAGGACTCACCACCACTTGTGTTAAGGATACAAGTTCAGAGCTCGACCCCGACTGCTTTTGGATTAAATAAGTGGAAATCACTTCACGAATTTCTTTTTCAGCTCTTTGCAGACGTCTGCTTTTTTCTGACATAAACAACTTCCTAAGGTTTCATCCAAAAAAGCGTGACGGGAAACTAAAGTTCCCGTGCCACTTCTTCTTCAATATAGGCTTCAATTTCATCACCCACTTTGATGTCATTGAAGTTTTCAATTCCGATACCGCATTCGTACCCGGAGGCGACTTCTTTGGCGTCATCTTTGAAACGTTTCAAGCTGCTTATTTTTCCTGTGTAAATCACGGTGCCATCACGAACCAAACGTAACAGTGAGTTGCGGGTGATTTTTCCATCAACCACAAACGACCCGGCAATGGTTCCAATTTTCGGAACACTGAAGGTGTCGCGGACTTCGGCACGACCCATGGCTTTCTCGACCAAATCAGGATCAAGAAGTCCGGCCATCGCTGCTTTCATCTCATCCATTAGTTTGTAAACAATGGAATGTGTCTTGATTTCAATACCGCGCTCACGGGAGGCGGCTCGCGCCGAATTATCCGGGCGCGTGTTAAATCCAATAATAATTCCACCGGCTGTCGCCGCTAAAAGCACGTCGGACTCACTGATTCCACCAACACCATGGTGAATCACTTTAATCTTCACCTCGTCAGTCGAAATTTTATCAAACATGCCTCGAATCGCTTCACCGGTTCCAGCCACATCGGTTTTCAGAACAACCGGAAGCTCTTTCATATCGCCAGCTTTAACCTTAGAGAAAAGGTCCTCAAGGTTCTTTGGCGCCTGTTGGGCTTCAACCTGCTCGATGCGTCGGGCTTCTCGCCTTTGCTCGGCGACCCGCTCGGCCGTTTTTTCATCTTTACAAGCATCAAATGGATCTCCAGCCTTGGGAGAGTCTGGCAAACCAATAACTTCCACTGGGTGAGAAGGTCCTGCAGAATCAATTTTGACTCCCGCTTCATTAAAAAGCTGACGGACACGGCAAGAAATCTCACCGATCACAACGTTTTGACCAGCCTCTAAGGTTCCGTCGCGCACCAAGAGTGTGGCCACGTTTCCTTTACCCACTTCGACGCGACTTTCAACCACAATACCAGTAGCCGAACGTTTTGGGTTGCCTTTCAATTCTAGGACTTCAGCCATCACAGAAACCTGATCTAAAAGCTCATCCACACCTTCGTTTTTCAAAGCTGACACCGGCACACACATGGTGTCGCCACCCCAGTCCTCTGGCACAAGCTCATGCTCTGCCAACTGTTGTTTGATTTTGTCGGGATTGGCTCCCGCTTTATCCATTTTATTCATCGCTACAATAATTGGAACTCCAGCCGCTTTCGAATGGCTGATGGCTTCAATAGTTTGCGGCATAACTCCATCGTCGGCCGAAACAACAAGAATTACGATATCTGTTGAAGAGGCCCCACGAGCTCGCATCGCTGTGAAAGCTTCGTGCCCGGGAGTATCGATAAACGTGCACTCACCGATGGATGTTTTCACTCGATACGCACCAACGTGTTGGGTGATTCCACCGGCTTCACCTTCGGCCACTCGCGCTTTTCGAATCGTATCCAACAGAGTTGTTTTACCGTGATCGACGTGCCCCATGACTGTGACAATCGGCGAACGAGGGATGGGCTCAGCGTCCAACTCACCAAAGGCGGCGGCTTCTACCAACTCGTTATCAGATTTTTGAATGTTCTCGGCTTCATGATCAAATTCTGGAGCAATCAATGAAATGGTATCGAAATCCAATTCCGTATTCATATTCGCCATCACACCACTTTTCATTAAAGTCTTAATCAATTGTGGTGCCTTGATCCCCAACTCGTCCGCCAAGTCGGTCACTTTCATAGTGCCATAGACTTTAACAACCCGTTTATGAGCTTTTGGAGTGGTGATTTCAGTTTTCTTCATTTCGGCTGGATTGGCTGCAATTTTTTTCTTTTTAGGTTGAAAAACAACCTCCCGTTTCTTGAATTCGGATGAAACAAATGATGGTGGTGCCTGCTCTTGGTCTTTCTTTGAAGGACCCGGAACATTGACCACGCGCTTTCTTTTATCTTTATCTTTACGCCCACTAAAACGATCGGAATCATCCGGCGTCGGTTGCATCGGCTGATTAGCCGCTACAAACCCGGGGCGTATGTTACGAGTGCTGGTCTTCTGAGGTCTGTTATTGTCACGCTTCTGTTCGACCTTGCTGAGATCCATTTTCCCAACAATGTTTCGTCGTGGACGCTCAGATTTCACGCCACTCACTGGTCCACCCTCAGTCATTTTAACTTCGCGCTTGCGAGCCGAAGGGGCACCCGACGACGAATCTTCCGTTGCCGTTTCTTTTGATTCTTTGGTCTCTTTGGCTTCAACCGGAGCAGCAGCCGTTTCTTCAGCTTTGGCTTGAACTGGAGGTGTTGTTTCAGCAACTTTTTCAGGAGCTGCTGGCGTCACCGGCTTGGTTTCCGGCGCCTCCTCAGGAGCGGCGGCTACTTTCTCTTGCTTCGGCTCTTCTTTTGGAGCTTCGGCTTTCTTACGACGAATGACTGTTTTTTTCTTTTTGGTCGTCTTTTTAGTGGTCGACGCTTTTGTGGCTGCTTTTTTCGTTGTCGCTTTTTTAGTCGTCTTTTTCTTGGCGGTTTTTTTCTTTGCCGTTTTCTTCTTTGCAGCCTTTTTCTTTGTGGTTTTCTTTTTCTTCTTTTTACCACCACTGGATTCTTCGTCTAATTTTGCACGAATCTGCTCCATGTCAGCAGGACTGAGCTCAGCCATATGACTCTTAATGGGAAGGTCCCACTTACGGATCTTGTCCATAAGAACCAATGTCTCGATACCAATCTCTTTGGCAAATTCATAAACTTTGGGTTGATCCAAATCTTACTCCCTCTTAATCGTCGTTTTTTTCTTCGCTGTTATTTTCTGTCGAAGGTTGTTCTTTGGCTTCCTCTTCTGTGGCAGCATCATCAGTGCTTTCTGCCGCCGAAGCCTCTACATTTTCATCATCCATTTTTGATTCATCTTGAGCCTCAACAGCTTCAGCTTCTGAGTCTTCAGGTTCAGTGACCGCAGACGCTGCTCCCGACTCATCCGCTGTCAAGGCAGCCATTTGAGCTTTTAGCATTTGATCGGCCTGACTTTTTGCATCCGATCCTGTGGAAGGCGCCGCCTCAGCTACTGGAGCTTGTGGGATCTCTTTACCTTCATCTTGGTACTTTTGTAACAAGTCTTTGGCTTCCTGAATAAGTGACGCTGCTTTTTCCTCATCGTCATAACCAGGAATCAAAAGAATATCGGCCACATCGGCCTCAGCAATCGATTGAAATGATCCAAAACCACTTTGGAAAATACTTTGTGCCATTGTGTCGGTCATATTCGGCATCAACATCAAGTTGAAAATCGACTCAGCGGTTCGTGCCGAGGCATTGGCTTCAGACATGATGTCAATTTTCCAACCGGTAAGTTTGGCGGCCAAGCGAACATTCACACCTCTTTTACCAATTGCCAAACTCAACTGGCTATCAGGCACCACAATTTCCATTTCTTTGTTGGCTTCATCTAAGAAGACACGGGAAATTTCGGCGGGCGCCAAAGCGTTACAAGCAAATCGAGTGATGTCTTCATCCCATTCAACGATGTCAATTTTTTCACCTTTTAACTCTTGCACCACATTCTGCACACGGGAGCCCTTCATTCCAACACAGGCACCGACCGCATCAACTGCAGAGTCTTTACTGTCGACAGCAATCTTTGCACGCTGTCCGGGCTCACGAGCAGCGGCCATGATTTGCACAATGCCATCGTAGATTTCGGGAACTTCGATTTCAAAAAGTTTAACCATATAGTCAGCGTGGGCTCTCGACATTACAATCTGTGGCCCACGAGTGGTTTGTCGAACATCCAAAAGGTGCCCCTGAATACGATCACCCGGTTTGAAGTGTTCACCAGGAATCTGCTCACGATAAGGAATGATGGCTTCCGTTCGTCCTAAATCAACAACGATGGTGCCGCGCTCGATGCGACGGATAATGCCCGAGGCGATCTCACCTTTTCGGCTTTCAAATTCATTAAAGATAATTTCTCTTTCAGCATCACGCACTTTTTGCATAATGATTTGCTTGGCCGTTTGAGCAGCAATTCGCCCCAGGTCCGAGGTGTCTAATTTGATACCAATTGAGTCGTGCAATTGAGCGTCAGGGTCGAGTTCACGGGCTTGATCCAAAGTGATCTCAATCTCTTCGTCCTCAAACTCCTCGTCAGAAACGACTTCGTTGAACTGATACAATTCAACCTCACCCGACTCTTCATTATAAGTGGCTTCGATGTCACGATAGGTTCCATAAACTTTGCGAGCAGCAACCAACATCCCCTGTTTAACAGCGTCAATAATAAGGTCCCTGTCAATTCCCTTGTCTTTACCTACTTGTTCGATCATTCGGCTCAGATTCGAAAATACATTTTCCACGGCTTAACCCTTTCTGCCTTTTGGCTTCTTGTTGCTAAAATTATTTTCGAAGGAATAAATCACTTTTGCCTTGTGAATATATTGAAGTGGAACTGAAAAAGTCTCTTCCTTCGTTGCGGCATCATCCATACTAACCACGATTTTATCTTCTTTGGCCTCGTGTATGAGAACCGTTAACTTCTTTCGTTTTTCATCTTTCTTAGATGATCGAGACTCGACAAACTCGCCCAAACCTTTATTCAGTTGAAGCTGCGCTTTTTGACCAACCGCTTTTTCAAAATGCCAGGGTTGAGTCAGGCGTCTTTCGAGTCCCGGTGAAGAAACTTCCAGGTTGTAAGCGCCTCCAGGTACCAGGTCTTCTACATCCAAGACCAGATCGAGGCCTCGCGATACCCGTGAACAGTCGTCAATTGAAACGCCTTCTTCACCATCTTTATCTATAAAAACCCGCAGAATTCTTCCTTGGCCTTTGCCCGTTAATTCTAAGTCATAAAGAAAGCAATTCTCTCGCTGAGCGATTTGCTCTGCATGCTCTTTTAACTTTTCGAGCTCTTCTGCCATCGATTCCCTATTCAAGTTTTATAGTTCACTTAGTCTGAGTTCGGCAACAAACCCACAATACGTGCCCTGTGGCTGTAATAAAAAAAATAGGCCCACTGGGCCTATTTGTTGGACAATTTAGCAGAGGGAGCTGGCCAACGCAAGTGAAATTAGGTCCTTTTGCCAAATATAAACTATTAAAATAAAAAGGCTTTTTAAGATGCGCCCAAAGTTTTGGGAGACCGCTCCAGAAGCAGACCGTCACCCCCATCGCGATAATAATTCTTACGTAAACCATTGTTTTTAAAGCCTAATTTTACGTAAAGCTGACGGGCCCCCGGATTGTTGGCATTGACCTCCAGCCAAAAAGTACAAAGGGATTTTTTTTCAATCAAGATTTCGAACAACGATTGCATCAAGCCCATCCGACGGAAAGCCGGCAAGGTTAGTAAAAAGTTCACTTCAATAATCGAATCGATGTGCCGGTAGAGAATCAATGCTGCAACTTGTTGGTTGTCAGCCCATGCAATAAAAGGCTGGGACTGCATATGATCCAATGTCTGCTGAAGGCTCCAGCCGGATGTTGCTGGCCACCCAGAAAAACCCAAGGTTTGTCGACTGTGGTCTTCGATCACCTGCAAAGCCATGGCTTAAATCTCACTAAACTTGGAGAAACGTTGGACTTTGTACTTCCGCTCGAGGACAGAAAACCATTGCTGCATTCGTGTTTGCAGATTTTTCTCAACTTTGTTTTTGCGGATTTTCTCTTTTACGTCGTCAAAACTTTCATTGCCGTAGCGAATACGATTTTGCGAATACTCGGTCTCGATTTCACTTAAACTCACCGGCAAAACCGAGGCCTTCTTTTTGAAAGTGTAAATGCGGTTGGCTTCCAGACGTCGTCGAATTTTTTCTTTTAATTCGGTTCCGGAGACCGCCAGGCTTTGCCAGCCCTCTTGCTGGGCCAACTTGTCTTTGGCCGTCTTCCACTTGTCATCAATCCGAGACTGGGAAATTTGTGAATTGTAAAATGTCGAAGCCTCAAGATAGAGCAACCACTCACGGATCACATCCTCGATGGCACCTTCATCAGTGCTATCTTGAATAGCGTGACCGAGTGCTTTTTCGACAGCTTTGTGGATCGCCGCTTCGCGAGAGGTGATCACATGGTTTTTAACCTGAGCGACAGTGGCAATAAGAATTTTACATTGCCCGAAACCGGGAACTGATAAACAAAAAAGAAAGAGAAGTGGTTTCCACATCTCCTTATCTTAAGGTGACCGAGTCTCAAACAAAACTCCAGCCCCGACCTTCGCCCAGGGCTCTGCCGCCAGAAAGGCTGTGCGGCCCCAGGCTCAGCCTGCTGAAATTAAGGGCAGGTCCATTGAAGTGGCAGAAAATAGCTGTTCTTCACGGTCGACAATTTGAGGGTCGACGCCTGAGAGCCTGAAAATCTTCTTGTATCTCCTCAAGAATTCTTTTAATTTCCCAAATTCATCCTAAGCCAAGGATGACCGAGGCTGCCGCTTGGCAAAACCTCTGGTACTGGGCCGACGTGGCGGAATTGGTAGACGCAGGGGATTCAAAATCCCCCGGTAGCAATACTGTGCGAGTTCGAGTCTCGCCGTCGGTACCATCTTTTTAATTAAGATCATTTTGTTTTGAATCACCGGTAAACAGCGGCAACTCGTCATTTGCTGTCGGCTCTAAATAGCAATAGGCATTTTGAGAAATGTTTTTGGTGCCGACGGGAGCGCCGATCCAATTGCGTTCCTTTTTCGACATTGAAAAAGAGGCTTCTGCATAAAGGTCGCCCTCAGTAGACAGATAAAAAACCCAATCTTCATTTTTGGTTATTTCCTCTTCATCTTCTGAATTGTCCGTTGCCGAAATTTCTTCGGGACTCACTCTCAAACTTCGACACCCCACTTCACTTGGGGTGCAATCGACAGTTTGCTGATAGCTTTGGAAAAAGGGCCCCTCTGACGCCATCTCGATTGTTGCCATCAATTCAAATCCAAAGCGCAACTCATACAATTGAAAGGTGATTTTTCGGTAAAAAGAATTTTCAGGAATATACTGCAACACTTCAATATCACTTTTTCCAGAATCAGGACCTTGATAGCAATGACTCACAAAGATGGGATCGTCAGAAAAGAAAGCCCGGATCTCATCAAATGATTCAAGTCGGTTTTTCTCAACATCATCGGCTTCAGTGTCATCAGCCTCATTATTATTAATCGCTTCATCACCTCCAGAGGTTTCCGATTTCAGTTGATTGATCTGCACCCGCAGATAGTCATAATCAGACACCGTGGCTTCAGCGTCGAAAGCGACTAGGGAAAAGGACATTAAAACTAACAAAAGAGACTGGTTTGGATTTTTAAAAGTAAGCATGATGTTAAGTACTAAGAAACCGAAGACTTAAAATCGCCAAATTGTTGTCCTATTCTGTAGATTCTTAAACATTGAAAAATTAACCTGGTCTTTGTAATCTTTCTAACAAAATCAAACTCAACCACCCAAACTCAACCACCCAAACTCAGACCACTGAACTCAGAACTCAGAACTCAGAACTCAGAACTCAGAACTCAGAACTCAGAACTCAGAACTCAGAACTCAGAACACTGAATACTGAAATAAAAAAGCGATGCAAATATTCATGAAAAGCCAAAACCTCCTGCTTCCCCTTTTCAAGACTCCAGTAAGCGTGAAGCGTTTTCACCCGAAGGGTGAAATACTGGCGAGGGCAGGAGCCCGTTCTTGAAAAGGGGAAGGAGGAGGTTTGGGCGCCCATGAAAATTAGCGAGTAAGGAGCCCGTTCTTGAAAAGGGGAAGGAGGAGGTTTGGACGCCCATGAGTAATTGCGAGCCAGGAGCCCGGTTTGTTTAATATTCTACACAAGCTTTTCAAGCTTCAACCAGCACACAAGCAACAACTTATGAAAAGATAAAGCTTTAAAATTCAGAAAAACGTTAAGGAGAATAAATGAATAAGTTTTTACGCTTAAGTGTGTTTGCCAGTCTCGTGCTTCTCGGCACCCAATGTACCACGGTGGAAAAAGCGCCCCTTGAAAGTCGTTCAATGGGTGATGCGGCTCAGGAGGTCGCCAACCTCGCCGGGAAACTTCAATCCAAACAGGTCGATTTCCTGGCTCATGAAGAGTTCAACGCAGGGACTGAAGACTTGCAAGAGGCCCGAGAAGATATGAAAGAAGGCGATGAGAAAGAGGAAGTGATGGAGAGCTTGGGCATGGCCAAAGCGCATTTTCTCGAAGCCGAGAAAAAGGCGATGTCTCGTAAAGGACGAGTTAACTCCTCAATTCTTACGGCTCGAAAACAAGCCATCAGCAACGGGTTACCGACGACTGAGCTTAATGAAAAGCTGTCAGAGATTGACCACGACTATCGCGATGAAACCGATACGTTCACAGACGAACTGTCTGTTGATGAGAGTTCAACTTTTCAAACTCGATACAACAAACTGGAAACCTCAGCCGTGGTGGCTCGCGAGACCGGTCAGATTGAAAGCGTGATTGAAAGTGCAGTGTCTCAAGATGCTGAAGACCTCGCCTCCAACACATTAAAGGATGCCCGCACCGATTTGGCCAGCGCTGTTAATCAAATTCAGCACAATCCCCGCGATCCAAGTAATTACAAAGAACAAGTGATGGAAGCCAACCGATCTGCCAAGTTGTTAAAGGATGTCATGAATAAATTAACAGGTCCGGCCAAAGGATCACCAGAACATGTGGCTAGACAACTCGTGTTTAACGATCGGAAAATCGGAAAGCTATCCAGTACTCTGAACACTGTGGAAGGGAATCTTAAAGAGACTCGATCCAATTTAATCGACACCTCAAAGACTCTATTGTCGACTAAAGAAAAGTTGGCTTACGAACAGACAATGGAAAAAATTAGAAAAAAGATTCCTGAGTCACAAGCCGAAGCTTATGTGCAGGGTGAGAAAATGATCATTCGTTTGAAGAACATCGACTTCCCAGTCGGTTCAGCTAAAATCCCTAATGACGCCAAACAGTTGATCACCAACATTCAGAGCACTCTGAAAGGTCTCGACCCTAAAAGTGTCGAAATTCAAGGGCATACAGACTCGCAAGGCAGCAGTGAAATGAACAAAAAGCTGTCTATGAAGCGAGCAGAGGCCGTTTCAGCTTTAATGGCGACCAACAATCCGAATTATGAACTCACAACAAAAGGTTTTGGAGAAAACCAACCTCTCGTGAGTAACAACACCAAAAAGGGCCGTCGCACCAACCGTCGTGTTGATCTTGTGGTTTCAACTCAATAATCGTTAGTTTTTATGCAAGCCTCGTCACCCGACGGGGCATTTTCTCGACAAAAGTTCATTCCTATATCCATTAAAATCACCGTCTTGGTCAGCGAGAGGAAAATCTCGATGACACAATCCCGTTTAAAACCCTTTTGATTTCGACTTCAGTTTGGTTGTGGTAACCTTCTATTTTAACCCCAAAAAGGAGACTGCCCGTGGGCCTATGGATCGGATTAGGGATCACTGTTTTGATCGCTTTTTTTATAATTGGTATTTATAACAACTTGGTACGTTTACGAAACGCATTTAAAAATGCATTCGCGCAAATCGATGTCCAGCTGCAAAGACGTTACGATCTTATACCTAATCTTGTTGAAACAGCTAAAAAGTTTATGTCTCATGAAAAGGAAACCTTTGAAGCTGTCATACAAGCACGTAACCAAGCTCAGTCGGCGGCACAGGATGTCTCGAAAAATCCAGCAAACACCAAAGCCGTTGGCGAGTTAAATCAGGCTGAGGGGCGCTTGGCACAAAACATGGGTAAAATGATGCTATTGTTTGAAAACTATCCTGATTTAAAAGCCGATGGTGTGATGAAAGACCTTATGGAGGAGTTAAGCAGCACCGAAAATAAGATTTCCTATGCACGGCAATCGTTTAATGACAGCGTCATGCATTACAACAATGCTCGTGAATCTTTTCCTAACAGCCTTATTGCAGGCAGTTTTGGATTCAACCCCGCTTATCCTTTTGAAATAGAAAACGCGGCCATTAAAGAGCCCATTAAGGTGCAATTCTAGACAATGAATTTCTTTGAACATCAAAGGCAGGCGAAAAAAAACACATCTTACTTAGTGTTTCTATTTTTTATAGCGGTTGTAGGCATTGTATTTATGACCAATTTCGTCGGCTGGGTTGTGATCGAACTGATTAAGGCCGATTCCAATCGCGGAATCAAGCCGATTTTCGAGGCTCCTCCAAGCAAGGACTATGATCTCTATTTGGCGATTACCGGCGCCACTCTTTTGGTCATTCTCCTCAGCGCTTTATTTAAAAAAATTCAACTGGGAGGTAAAGGACGCGGTATCGCTCGTTATATGGGGGGAACCGAAGCTCACCTTATCAAGCACAAACCTCATGTTAAGCGGGCTTTAAATGTTGTTGAAGAGATGGCGATTGCCGCTGGGATGACACCCCCACCTCTCTATATATTGACCTCTGAAAAATCCATCAACGCTTTTGCTGCAGGGTTGACTCCACAGACATCAGTCATCGCTGTATCACAAGGCTGTCTCGAAAATTTAACTCGTGATGAATTGCAAGGAGTGGTGGCCCACGAGATCAGTCACATTCTCAATGGTGACACACGTTTAAACGTTCAGTTATTGGGCTATTTAGCGGGACTTGTCACAATAGGGGTTATGGGTCGAACGGTGTTTCGAATGGTGGGACGCTCGCGCTCCCGCTCGAGCAGAGACTCCGGGGGTGCTCTGTTTTTGATTTTGTTTGTCGGCTTGAGCCTGTGGATTGTTGGATCCGTGGGTGTCTTTGTCGGTCGGATGATTCGTTCAGCAGTGTCTCGCCAGCGAGAATTCTTAGCCGACGCCAGTGCTGTTCAGTTCACCCGGTATCCAGCGGGAATTGCTGGAGCACTTGCAAAAATTGGCCAGAATTCATCGGTTTTGAATTTTGCCGGCGCCGAAGAAGTCAGTCATATGTGCTTTGAAAACCCCTTGAAAGCCTCCGCTTTTTCATTGAATGCCACTCACCCTCCACTGAAAGAGCGGATTGCTCGTATCGATAAACGTTTTTTAGAGCCCGGCTTTTTAAAAACTGTTTTACATAAACCAGAGGTCTCAGAAATTCAAAAACCCACCCCAAAAAAGAATATTTCCGCAAAAGATGTCATCAATGCTATCGGTGAACCCACCCCCGAAAACTTAGCATCTGTCAGTGTGATGATGAACTCACTGTTGCCTGAGATCTCCGAAAATCGCTCTGAAACTTTGCAAGCTCAAGCGATCGCTCTCGCCCTTTTGAATCTTTCCGGTGATTCCAGTGAAGGCCACGCCGTTGTCGAAACCTATCGAAGTGATGAATTGGTCGCTGAGTTTTCACAGCGACGACTGGAATTGCTACGAATGGAAAGAAAAAACGTACTCCCTGCCCTTCACCACTGCATTCCCATCCTGCGAGAAATGGAGTTGCCGGAAAAGCAAATATTTTTGAAAACCTGCGAATACATGGTGAAAGCTGACTCGGAGGTCGACCTTAACGAGGTTTCACTTTACTTCCTTATTGAAATGCACCTGATCGAAAATTCTTTTCGAGCCGAACGAAACAACCGAAGCTTAGTGCAAAGCCAGCAATCGGTGGGTTATTTAATTTCGGCTCTTTGTCTACACGGCAACGAAAATACCAACAAAGCCCGCTGGGTCTTTACTGAGACCATGAAGACTTTAGGTCTTAATGTGTCTTTTGCCAACGAAGTCCATCAAATGTCACTTCGTAGCTTTCGTGATCTTTTACAAATTCTGGCCGAACTGAAACCGCAGGATAAAGAAAAGCTTTTCGAGGCCATGCTTCGCACGGTTGAATTTGATGGTGAAATCAATGCCAATGAAATGGAGTTTTTAAAAGCCACTTGCGAATGCATGGGCATACCGATCCCCTACAGTATTTAGACAAAGAGACTGACAAAGTTTTTTAAATAACTCGCATTGTTTTCCATTTTCCTTGCAAAAATCGAAGTAAAAAAACGATACCTTGCATACAAATAAAGAGACTGGCCGCCCCCCAAGCCCAATAGACACCATTCTCCCAACTGGCAAAATACCAAGTCGGAATCACCATAAGAGGCCAAGGCAGAGTCAACGCCACTAAGCTGACAAACCGAGTGTCACCAGCACCCTTTAGAGTGAATGAAAAAATCAGGTTCATCGTATCAAACAACATAAACAAAGAGACGAACTGGAGAAGGTAAGGGACCATCTGCTGCACATCGGGCCACAATGGCGATTCCCCTTTACCGGCAAATAACTCCAAATAAAAATCAGGAAACGCTAAAAAGCTCAGACTGGCGATACCGATGTACGAGCATCCCATAACCACACCGGCCCAAGAAACGTTAACGGCCCACTGGGGACGCTCCTCACCAAGATGTTGTCCGACCAAGGCCGAAACTCCCTGCGCGACTCCCACCACTGGTAAGATCGCTAGCATCATTATAGTCACAGTCACACTACTGGCTGCCAAGGCTGAATCGCCATTGGGCAAACGACCAATAAAAGCGAGAAAGAATGTAAAAGCCAAACCCTCTAGCGCCCACTGCAAGCCACTGGGAAACCCGTAGCGAATAAACCGGGTCATCAGTTCAATATTGATTTTATAACTGGAGCGAATTTTAAATTGCTCTGCTTTTTTGTCAGTGAAAATCAAATACAAACCAAAAAACGCGGCTCCATAGTTGGCCAAAGTGGTTGCAAAGCCGGCTCCTGCAATACCCATAGCCGGCATCCCCCAATTCCCAAAAATAAAGGCGTAGTCAAAACCGATATTTAAGATCATTCCAATGCCGTTAATAACCATAATGATTCGACTGCGTCCAACCCCGGTATAAAATCCACTGCAGGCCGCCACCAGGGCTGTTGGTAATGCGGAGTAGGCCAAGGCTTGAAAGTATTCAACCTCTAACGACTGCATCAGAGTCGAATGTCCCATCCATGCAAAAACCAGGGGCGCCAAAGGAATTAGAAGCAGAAACAAAAGACCACCCAAGACGCTGACATAAATGGCCTGCCATACGCTGGGCCCGATCCAGTGAGGCTGCTTAGCCCCCGTATACTGGGCCACAAAGGTTGTCAGATAAGCCGAGGTTTGTTGTACCAATGCCATTGGCGCCCAAAAAAATCCGACAGCGGCAATCGCCGCCCCCAGGGTTTCAGTGGAGTAATCACCTAAAAAAATGCGATCAATAGTGACCTGAATATTCCAAAAACTATTGGCAATAATCAGAGGCCAAGAAATTCTCCAAACAGCCTTCACATTGGATTTTAAATGCTTAAACACAATTCACTCCACCTTTAATGCCAGCCCCATCAAAGCTTGGCACAGGAATACCACAAATATTCAAATTTTAAGGATTTTTTTACTACACTTACTGACAGTTCTTTTTAATCATGGCTGTGACCGCCACATCAAATTCTGTCCAGGTGACAGACTTTCCATCGGCTCCTGTATGCAAAGAGCCACAGCGTTTTTTCAAGGCCGCCACCTGCTCTCCCATAGCAAACTTCAAGACATCAAACGAGCCTTTGGCTGTCATGATTGAGTCTTTTAAACTGTATTTAAAGTCAATTTTTTGAGTTTTCTCATTAATCTTAAATTCCGTCTCTATGGATTTGTCTGTCACTTTTTTAACTGTCACTGTCGCCACAGAATCCCCAAGGATTCCAGTCAAAAGAGTCTCTCGCATATTTTTATCTCGAAGGGCATTGCCGGAATCGATGGTGACCAAATTGACAGTCACCACAAGTCCATCGAGTAATGCTTTAGGAGATTCAGCCTTGGATTGTTTATTCAACTCAAAACCGGGAAAGCTTGCCGTAACGCCCGTTTTTTCCGTAAATTTGTATCCTGTGCCTTCCACTTTCGAGTTTTCTACATCGAATTCGTAAGTGCAGCTCTGGTTTTTTCCAAAAGCCAGAGTTGAAAAAAGAATCAGAGAAAAGGTTAGGATTGACCGCATCGGAAACCTCCAGAAGACCGCAGAATATCACGCCTTCTGGGGTTGTCCAGTCCTAGCCGAGGCTAGGCCTTGTTTTTGGATAATTTTTTGGTCCAGAGTCCAATGGCTGCAGCCGCATCATCTCCAGTTTCACAGAACTGAACACCATAAGCCTTCTTGTCTTCACTCCAGACAATTCGACCTTGGACTTCGACCTGTTGGTCACCTTCTGGGCTGGCAATGTTAAGAGTCACAACTCCACCTTTTTCAAGCAGGGCATCGGTATCAATACGCGCACCACCCAGTGAAATTGAGCTCATGTTACCAACAAGCTGTTTGCCTCCAACATTGATCCGCACTTCCGAATCCATTTTGTAGCGAGGAAATTGGCGGCGACTTTCGATCATTTTCTGCTTTCGAATACGCAGAATGTTCATCAAAATAACCGGCGCAAATAGAAGTCCGAGGAAAAGAAGAACCTTACCCCCAGATGGCGGACCGGTTCGACCTTGTGAGGCGCCACCAATCAGTCCACAGCCACCACCAGCAGCGGCCGCTCCCGAAGCAACACTCCGTGAAACGGGAGAGTATTCCGGTTGATAGCTATCGATATTGTTGTTTTGCACAAAATCAATGGCATCAAAGGCATTGATTCTGGATTGGCTAGCCACTTTTCCAGCAAGACCACCAATCAGTTGCGAGTATTCGTAAAGAACCCCTTTAACCTGATAACCATTAATCTCACCTTTTTCGCGAATCATCAATGCGGCCAATCCAGCAGCAAACGGTGCTGCCATACTTGTACCCGAAGAATATCCGAATGAATCATTAGGTAGTGTGCTTAGAATTGAAATACCAGGGCTCGCAACATGAACCGAGCTGGCACCAAAATTTGAGAAACTCGCCAAACCATCACTAGAACTTGTGGCCGCAATCGATACCACGTTCGGCACATCATAGTTAGCCGGATAAACAGGACTGGCGTCATTATTATTGGCCGAATTCCCTGCCGCCGCAATAAAGGAGTGCCCACCATTGTAGGCTTGCACAATGACATCTTGCAAAGCTTGACTGTAAGAGCCGCCACCCCAAGAGTTATTTAACACATGAGCACCATTATTGATGGCGTAGTTAATTGCTTCAAGAGCATCTGAGGTTGTTCCAACCCCTTGATTGTCGAGAAATTTCAAAGGCATAATTTTGATGATGGACTCATCAAGAGTGGACGCCAAGATATCTTGGGTCATACCCAAAACGATTCCCGCCACATGGGTTCCATGGTTGTCATCATCCATCGGATTGTTGGTGTCTGAAACAAAGTTCCAACCTCGAACATCATCGATGTATCCATTGCCATCGTCATCAATGTTGTTGCCAGGGATCTCGTCTTCGTTCTCCCAGATGGCACCGCTTTCCACAAACACGTAGTGATTGTAATCCACTCCAGAATCAATAACGGCCACCACAGGTTTGTCGGGAAGATTACTTAAAATCGTCCAAGCCTGTTCGGCATCAATATTGGCTGAAGTTTGACCAAAGCCACTGCCACTGTAGCCGGAATTCGCAGCCTGAGCCTCCATTTCTGAAAAACTCATTGGTTGACCTTCGATACCAGCACTTTGTTTATTAAATATATAGTTAGGTTCGGCGTATTCGACGTTGTCATCAAAATGAAGGTCGTTGACCACCTGCTCAACACTCTTGCCTTTGCCGACTTTAAAGCTGTGCATATTAAAACGCTTCCATGAGCGTTTTAATTGCAGTCCATTTTCATTAGCGATTTTCGACATCGCCGCTTTCGTTGATGCTTTACCAACCTGAGCTTGGGATTGATCCTTAAGTTTGACAATCACCTCTCCTGGAACGTAGTTCTGCGCCCAGACAAGCGGTGAAAACAAAACGGCTACAATAAGTAAAAACGGTCTTAAATGCCCCACAAAAGTCTATCGGACTTTGGATCTAAAAATTAAGACAAAAACATGAAAAAAAAAAGATTTTTCAACTCGAAATGCTTTGCCTCACTATGAGACAAAGCTAAAAAATATCTTGATTGTAAAGACGAGAGCAGACTTTTCGAGAAGTCTACTGAAGAAGTTCGGGATTCACCTTAACAGAAGCCTTTTCTTTTAAAGACTCTGTCCAGTTTTGTACCAACACATTCATTTTCTGCTGCTTCATCAGCTGCTTGAAAAAATCCATCTGTGGGTTTTGCTGAGAACTGGGGCTCAGTTTTGCACCTTTATATTTTAATAGATAGGCACTCTCACCCTGGTAGACCAATCGATCGCCATACTCTTTTTCTGGGCTTAAAGTTAAAGCCACATCTAAAAAGTCTTTATTTGATCCAATTCCTGGAATGGTCTCTTTAGTGATTCCAAAGAATCCGGTGGTGGTCCATCGCAAGCCTTTACCACCAAGATAGTCCTCAAGCTCGCCATACTTGTCTTCTTTTAAAAGCTTTTTAACCTCATCTAAGGACGACTCATAGGCATTATCCTGCATCAACTGCGTGGCGATCTGAGTTTTTACTTCCTCAAAGCTTTCCTCACGCTCGTCTTTTTTATCTTCCACTAAGATTATATGATACCCATACTGGGTCTCAACAGGCTCTGTGATCTTGCCTTTTTTTGTCGAGAAGGCCGCCTTTTCAAACTCAGGAACCATACGACCACGAGGAAAAAACCCAAGGTCTCCCCCTTTGGCTTTCGAGCCGGGATCGTCAGAGTGCTTTTTCGCCATTTTTGCGAAATTGTCGACGTTGGTCTTCGAAGCAATTTCCACCATCTTGGCCTTTGCTTTATCCATACTTTCTTTGGTTTTATCTTTTGCCTTAACCAATATATGTCGCGCTTTCACCTGCTCGGGGATGGTGAACTCCGATTTATGGTTTTGATAGTAGTCCTTAATCTCGCCTTCGTGTTTGGCGGCCCAAGTCGCTGGACTCGTTTTAACCTTGCCAATTGTTGCCGGCGAAAGTTTCACGTAACCCACGTTAACCTGAGCTTGATCAATTTTTTCATCAAACTGATCCATCATATCCAAGTCTTTTGCTGCAAAACCAATCAATTCACTCATTTTGCGGATAATCAGATCCCGGCGAATTCGATCTTCAAACTCACCTTCTGACATACGGGCTTGCTGAAGGTACTTTTTATAACGATAGCGACTGAAGACATCATCTTCGTAAAAGGCCTCAATGCTCTTTAACTCCTGCGCCACTTCGTAATCGCTGACATGGATATTTAGTTTTTCCGCCTCTTGAACAATCAAAGACCTTTTCACCAAAATATCAATCGCGTTGGCCTGCATTTTCTGTCGAGCTTCCTGGCTTGTACCGGCCTGCTGACTGCTATCCAGTCGATCCAATAATTCTTTGAACTCACGCAGGCTGATGGCATCACCGTTGACTTGGGCAGCAGCCCCACCGCGACCTAAAAAGTTCGAATTTGGAGAAAACCCAATAAAGACAAAGACCACACAAACGATAATTAAAAGGGTCCAACCAAAAATATTAATAATTGGGTTCTTTCGACGTTTCGTCACTCCCTCAAACACATTGACCTCCAGAGATGCGATGGATTTTTGGACAAGAAAACAACATACCTTGCCCAGGTGCTTTTTCCAATTGGAATTCTTGGCACTATTTGATACCTCTCAATATATGGGGAATTCGTGGAATTGGAAACAGACGGTATCTTTTTTTCTTATCTTTGTTCCCGCTCTGATTTTTTATGCGCTGCAAAAGGGAGCTTTTAGCACAGCTCAAGGCACTCCTTTGCAAAAACCAGCTCACTGGGTGCAAAGCACCTATGACCAATTCACTCATAAAATCCAAGACAGTCTCAACACTTACTTTTACTTAGTCGACACCAACGTCGACAATCGAGCTCTGACTGTCGAAAATGCGAAAATGGCCTCGCAAATCCAATTGCTCGAAGAGTATCGAACAGAAAATATTCGTCTTCGCGAGCTTTTTAAATTTCAAAAGGAACTGCCTCGAACAACCCGAGCCGCCCGGGTGATTGCAAAAGATATTCTGTCAAATCAACGCTCGTTCACCATCGATAAAGGAAGCGATGATGGCGTCGAGCGCCTGCAAGGAGTGATCGCGGCAGCGGGTGTTATTGGCTACGTTATCGAGGTGGAGCCTGGTAGTTCACGGGTTTTGCCGCTGGCCAACCAACATGCCAGTATTGATGCTTTGGTTCAGCGAACACGGGCGCGAGGGATCGTCTCAGGCGCAACCAATCAGTTTTACCAGCTTAAATACATGATGCGAAAACTGGATGCTCAACCCGGCGACTTGGTGGTGACCAGTGGTAGCCAAGGCTATTTCCCTAAAGGCTTCACAATTGGTGAAGTGGTTGAGGTCAATCCAAGCCCGACCGCCGTCAGCTACCAAGCCACAATCAAACCCGCTGTTAAGATTGATCATGTCGAAGAGGTCTTGGTCATCGTTGAGAAAAAGCCAAGTAACAAACAGGCGAAAAGATGAAAAAGTCCGTATGGTCGGCAATAACCTACCTGAGCGTGAGTTTTTTACTCTCTGGTCTACAGGGCAGTCTCTACTTCTTTCCGATCCCCCTTCCTGCGGTCTGGTTCATTGTTCTGACTTTTTATTCATTTCGCAAAAGTCTGCTGTTTTGTTTGTGGATTAATATCCCTCATTTGTTCGTGGTAGCGGCTTTTTCAACAGTGGCTTGGGCGCCCATGCTGATTCAGATGAATCTGATGACCCTCGCCTTTTATATCATTCGAGAAAGATTCCACACCAAACCCATCCACATCGCACTGGGAGCTGCTGGTGGATTTTTTATTTTTCAATCGATGCATTGGCTGCGCGAACTGTATTGGGGCCAGTGGGATTGGCCCCCCGCCCTCAGCTGGCTGGGCAGTTCTTTGGCCACCCTTGTCGTCGCCCCTTTGATTATTATGGCCTTGGACATGGTGACTCAAAGAATTGAATATGAAAGAATCGATACATTGGAGAATTTGCGAATATAATGACAAAGTTTTTTCAGCCCTCAGACGACTCCGGTCATTTCGATTTTGATATTAATTTTAAAGCGGCCAAAGCTGTTATGCTGATTTTCGTCATGATTCTGATCAGCCGACTTTGGTATCTGCAAATCATTCACGGTGAGGAGTTCAGAGAATTCTCTAATAAAAACCTTTTAAAATCCTCGGATGTTTATGCCCCCCGAGGCCGCATCTACGATCGTGATGGCAAAGTTTTGGTTGAAAACCTTCCGGCCTACAAGGCCGTCATCACGCCTCAGTACACTGACAATTTGGAGAACTTAGCCAAAGACCTCGCCCCAGCCCTCGAAATGGAGCCCAAAGACATCGTCGATCGAGTGAAAAAATCGAAACGTCAGAATGGTCCGTTTTTTCCAGTCGATATCAAGCGCCACCTGACCCGTGATGAACTTTTTAAAGTCGAACTCATCAAACTTGATCATTCCGGTTTGGATGCACAAGAGTTTATTCTTCGCCACTACCCCTACGCCGGTGAAGTGGCGCACACGCTGGGTTACGTTCGTGAAATCTCAAAAAAAGAAATTCCAAGGCTGAACAAGTTGTATGACAACAAAATCAAATTTAAACAAAAAGATATTGTTGGTAAAAAAGGGCTCGAAGAGGCCTTTGATATCAATTTGCGAGGTATGAAGGGGCAATCCTTTGTGATTGTCGATGCCAAAGGACAAGAGCGCACCCAACAACGGATGAGTGCGATTGGAGAAATTTTAAAAAACACGCCTCCAACTCCAGGCTCGGATATTTTTACGACATTGGATATTGAACTTCAGCAGAAAGCCTCCGAGGCTTTTCAAAAATTTGACCGCGTCGGTTCTTTGATTGCTATGACCCCGGAAGGAGAAATTCTGGCTTGGGTTAGTTATCCCAGTTTCGACCCCAACGAGTTTTCCAAGCGATTGAGTCCCGAGGTCTGGCGAAAATGGGTCAACAACTCGGATCGCCCTTTGCGCAACAAAGCCATTCAAGATCACTATGCTCCCGGGTCAACCTTCAAACCGATCGTTGCCTTAGCGGGGTTACAAGAAGGGGCCATCAAAGCCAATGAGCATGTGCACGCCCCTGCCACTTACCGGCTTGGACGAAGAGTTTGGCATGACCACACCCAAACCGGGCAAGGGTACATTGAAGTTCGCGAAGCTTTGGAGCGTTCTAGTAATGTGTTTTTTTACAAACTGGGACTTGAACTTGGTCCCGACAAAATGTCCAAGTACGCCAATGCTCTGGGGCTTGGACAGACCACAGGGATTCCAATTCGCGGCGAAGTCAAAGGACATGTGCCGACCAGCGCCTGGAAGAAAAAGCGCTGGGGTGAGCCGTGGCAAGATGGCGAAAGCCTTAACACCGCCATCGGTCAGGGGCATGTTTTAGTGACCACTATTCAGTTGGCCCAGGCCTACTCGGCGATCGCTTTAGATGGAGCGGTTTACAAACCCCAGATTATTAAAAAAATGGAAGCACCGGTCGATCCCGATTGGGAATTTGAACAAAAGTCTTTCACGCCGATCCTTGAGCGAAACCTTTCAGAGGACAAAGACGCCGACTACTTTGTTGATAAGAAACATTTCAAAGTGGTTAAAGAAGGGCTTTGGCGAGTGGTGAATGGCCGCCAGGGAACGGCTCGCCGCACTCAGTTCAAAAAACCTTTTAGTGTGGCCGGAAAAACCGGAACCGCCCAAGTTCGTCGGTTTTCAGCTGATCAGATTTACAAACCCTGCCCGAAGCGAAGAAAACAGGAAAAGCATAACGGTTGGTTTGCCGGATATGGCACTGTAGAGGGTGAACCGCAGATAACGATAGCCGTTTTGACTGAGCACTCTTGCACGTCGGCCGCCGCTGTCCCTATTGCCAAAGAGGTTTTTGAAGCTTACTTTAAAAAATATCACAACATGAGAGTTGACGAGAAAAATGCTAAGCCAAAGTCTTGATTTAAAAATTGAAAGTCGCACAGCTCTAAAGAAGTTCAATTGGGACTTTGCTTTGGTGATTTTTGTTTTACAAATCATTGGTATTATCAACCTTTACAGCGCAGCGTACTCCACCGATCACCTGACCGGAGTTTTTCGCTCGCAATTGATTTGGATTGCCATTGGTTGGGTGGCCTTTTTAGTGGTTTCACGAATTGACTACAAACATCTGATTCGGTTCTCGCCGGCCTTTTACTGGATGAACTTAATTGCCTTGATGCTGGTACTGGTCATCGGAAAACGGATTTACGGATCGCGCCGATGGTTGGATCTTATGGTATTCAATTACCAGCCATCCGAGTCGATGAAGTTTTTTTTGATTCTCTTCATGGCCGGCTTCCTGGCTCGAAATAAATTAGAAAACTTTGACTACAAAGATCTTATCAAACCAGGCCTGATTCTAGGAATCCCGTTTTTGCTAACGGCTAAGCAGCCCGACTTGGGAACTGCTATCTTACTACTGGCCATTCCGTCGTCGATGATCCTTTTTTTGAAAGTTCGACGTCGGGTGCTACTGACCGGTTTGGCGGTCTTGGCCATTTCCCTACCCGCAGCTTGGAGCTATGCTTTAAAGCCCTACCAAAAAAATCGGATACGCAATTTCTTGAACCCCGAGCGTGACCCACGAGGCACGGGCTACAACAGTATTCAGGCTAAAATTGCCATTGGCAGCGGCCAAATCTTGGGACGAGGATACCGAGACGGCTCACAAAACCAACTTCAATTTTTGCCAGAACGTCACTCGGACTTCATATTCTGTGTTCTCAGCGAGGAGTTTGGTTTCATTGGAGGCTTGATCACATTGATGACTTTTTTAGTCTTACTTGTGATTATTTTAAATATTGCCCGGGATTGTGGCGATCGCGCCGGAGCTCTTATCTGTGTGGGTGTCGCCGCTTTTATCTTTTGGCATTTGCTGATTAATATCGGAATGGTGGCTGGATTGTTGCCTATTGTGGGAGTCCCACTGCCTCTGTTGTCCTACGGAGGCTCAAGCATGGTCACATTTATGACCTCTTTGGGCATAGTCGCGTCTGTCGGTAGTCGACGATTTATGTTCTAAACAACTGATTTCAATGAAAAAAACTGAAAATCCTCAGAGGTGCCCCAGATCGATGAAAATCTGGGGCGATTGAGTTCTATAAGAATTATAGGTGTTTATCCAAAAGGGCTGTAATGTTGTCTTTAGGGTGATTGCCGACGATTTGATCAACCACTTTACCATCTTTAAATAAAGCGAGCGTGGGCACACCACGAACCCCATAATTGCTGGGAGTTTCCTTATTTTGGTCAATATCGACTTTCGCCACTGTGATCTTGCCTTCATATTCCTTAGCAATTTCATCAAGTTTCGGAGCCAAGGCCTTACAGGGACCACACCAAGTCGCCCAAAAGTCGACCAGAACTGGCGTACTGGACTTTAGGACATCATTTTCGAAATTAGAGTCAGACGTATGGATAGGTTCCATAAAACCTCCTTTTAAAGATTCATATTACCCTTTAAATCTGCGGTCATTTTGCCGATAGTCAAGTAATGGGTTATCAGGATTACAATGTTCTAATTATAGACGATGACAAAAGTTTTAGCGAAAGCTTAAAGCGCGCTATTACCAAAGTGGGATTTCGCTGCTATATGGTCCACACGCCAGCTGAGGCCCTCAGCTACACGAAACTGCAAGATGTCCATGTCCTTATTGTCGACTGTATGCTGCCAAAAATGAATGGTTTGGAGCTGGTAAAAAGAATAAAAGCGCAGATGGCGGGCGACCCCCATATCTATCTGATCAGCGGAATCTTTAAAGATAAGCAATTTATCAACTCGGCTGTGAAAAAGTCTGAGGCCAAAGCCTTTTTGACTAAGCCTATTGATTTAAAGAAATTTGTTGATGAACTGGAAGGTCTATTCAGTGGCGTCGATGAAGACGAAGATGGCTTCAACCCCCTGGTACGCCTTTATCTTGATCGCGAAATTAAAACTCGCAAATTGATTAAGCTCATTAACAACTCCGAGGGTTTGCATAATTTTGATTTGCCCTGGGTGTTTAAAATTTTAATGGATACCAAAGCCACCGGTCATTTGAATATTGCTTGTACCAATGGCGATATTGCTGGCGTCGGCCTTTCTAAAGGTAAAATTGTTCAGGTTAATATTAAAAATGAAGCCTCTTTGTTGGGACTTCTTTTAGTCGAGCAAGGGTACCTTGACCGTGCCGACCTTAATGAGGCTCTTGATGGCAATGCCAATAATAAACGCATCGGACAGTACTTGGTTGAAAACAATTATGTCAGCCCCCACGCCATCAATATCGTTTTAAAAGAGCAATTGGTTTGGCGCTTAAAACGACTCATCGCCGACTCCCAGATGGAATTGAATTTTGTAAAATCTGAGGATATCGCGACCATTGCGACTATTGATGACAACGACTTCAATCAATTTATGTTGGATACGATCGAAAATACAATGCGCGAAGATTGGCTAAAAACGCACTACCTCCCATTAAGTCAAAATCTTATCGAATTTGATCAAGAAAAAAGTGAAGAGATTAATAAAGCTCGAATTTTCCCTTTTGTTTCGCGAACCCTTCCCTCGATTGAAGGCCAACTGTCGCGCGGCACCAGTTTAGAAGAATTGCTAACTAACAACTCAAGTATTGAAGCCAGCGTTTTAAGACTGATTCACTTTTTTAATATCATGGGATTTGTAGAGATTAGCAACTCTCATAAAACATTGAATTTCTCTCATCAAGCCAAGCGTCTACAAAAGCTTGAACATGAGTTAGAGAATAAAAACTTTTTCGAACGCCTGGGTGTGAGTCGTAGTGCTAAAGATGGTGATATCAAGAAAGCCTACTTTGACTTGGCGAAAGTGCTTCACCCAGACAAACTATCAAAAACAGCGCCTCCTCAAATCAAAGAGCTTTCCGAAAAAGTTTTCGAGAAAATTCAGGTGGCCTACGACACCCTGAAAAAAGAAGATAAAAAAGTGGCTTACTTGGACCGCCTTGAGGCTGGACAGTCTGAAATGCTCATGCAAGGAGATCAACTGTTTGACCAGGCCAGAAACTTGGTAAACAAAGGGCAGTTTTCGCAAGCTCGTCATACCTTGCAGAAAGCCATCAAACTGAATCCCAACTCGCCAGAAATTCGCACCCATCTGTGTTGGGTCGAAATGAAGCTAGTCAAGCAACTGAGCGAAGCTTTTATGGCCGATATCGATAAACGTTTGAATCAAATTCCCATCGAAGCACGCGACTCGGCCGCCTACTACCACTGTCGTGGACTTTTCTACAATCTGCTTGGTGATAGAGAAAAAAGCCGTAAGTATTTTAATACCGCACTCAGCATCGACAATGGTTTTATCAGTGCCCGACGTGAACTCAGTCAGTTGTCTGGTGGTCGCAAAGGTGGCATGACCAATATCATGCAACTTGATTTAAAAGATGTGGTCGGTTCCCTATTTAAAAAATAATTCCGTTATTTTTTATTCACGCTTTCTGGAGAAATAGAAAACAATGTTTTTAGAAAATGTTTTCTATTCTTTTTGATCGTCTCATCTTCTGAAACTTCTTGAGCCTGAGCCCTTTGCTTTTCACGCAATTTCTGAACATCCATTGGCGTAGGTTGATCGCCTTTGGCCTTTAACTTGGCTGTGATTTCGTCATACTTACGCTTGCGCTTGGGGTCGTGGAGCAAAGTACTGGTTTCTTGGTTTTGATTTGTCGCCCGCGCGGCTTCAGGCTCGACGCGCTCATTGCTGGCGCTGCCTTGACCGGGCACCGAAGCCTGGCCTTGCACTGACACTGAACCATCAGTGGTTGGTTCTTTATCATCATTTTTTCGAGCCGTAGTTTCTTTTTCCTCAGAGAAGTCCCCTGGATTGACAGTACCGTAGTAGTCTGGGCTTTCATCTTGGACCTCAGTTTTCGTCGAGGGACGATGCTTGCCAATAACTTGTGTCTGTCCGTAATCGGTGCTTTTCTTGTTTTTCTGACCCGGCCGACCAGCACCCGTACTGCGAGAGCGAACCTTGACGGAATCTTGCTCAACCGCTCCATCTTCTTCATCTGTGTCAGTCTTGCTGCGCGCGCCCCGATCGCTTGCCAACATCTCGTTATAACGACGTCGCAACTCGATTTTGTCAATATCTGTGGTTTGCGCCAGAAGATCAATAAGTTTAAATGGATCCACCGGGGTGTAAATGGTCCCATCGATGATTTCTTTTTGGGTGGGAGTCAAAGTATGCTTTTCGTTTTTCATTTTTACGAAGACCAATTTCGGCTTACCGCGGACTTCTTTGATTTTACCTAAAGCATTAAGAATTTTTGCGTTTCTCCCCAAGGTTGAGGCAAACACCACATCGGGAAAATGGTCGATCAATTGCTCGGACAAATCACGACCGTTTTTCATAGAAATCACGTCGTATTTCAAGCGCAGCAGAACCTTTTCCATGAAGTCTTGATCATCTTTATTGTCGATTACGAGCATTATTTTTGCAGCCATTGGGTCATTGTCTCTTTTTTTCCCTCTAGGGTCAAAAACTCCCCCCTCCCGGGGCAAGGGAAGATTGACGCGCAATTGCAAGAATGATACTGAAATTCCTAAGGAAATAAAACATGTTGGAGGATACATGGAAAAGCAAAGAGTCGAGGAAATCAATCTCCCCGAAAGAAGTTTTAGCGTCTCAGTTGGAAGCAACGAGATTAAAATTGGATCGGGACAGGACCTGGCTGTCATCGCTGGACCATGTGTGATCGACAACCGCGAAATGGCTTTTAACACTGCCAAAGCTCTCGCCGAAATCAGTCAGCGTTTAGGAATCGGAATCATCTTTAAAAGCTCTTACGAAAAAGACAACCGTGGAGCCGTTGGCAACTGGAAGGGGCCATTGATGGAAGATGGTTTAAAAACCCTTTCGGACATTAGAAAAGAGTTTCAGATGCCCGTCCTCACTGATGTGCATCGAACCGAGGATGTGGCTCCGACAGCCGAACACGTCGATGTTCTACAGATTCCAGCCTACATGTGTCAGCAGACATCTATGGCCGTTGAATGCGGAAAAACAGGAAAAGCCATCAATGTTAAAAAAGGCCAGTTCTTAGCCCCTGAAGGAATGGCTGGAGTGCTAGGGAAAATTAATTCCACTGGAAATAAAAATGTGCTTTTAACTGAAAGAGGCGCTTGTTTCGGCTACAACCGTTTGGTTGCGGATATTCGGTCTATCCCGATCATGCAGCAGCTTGGCGCTCCAGTTTGCTTTGATTCCACTCACATTATTCGCCTGTACGGCATCAGCAGCGCCGACCCTGATGGCGGAGAGCCTCGCTTTGTTCCGCATCTCACATTAGCCTCTGTCGCAGCCGGAACCGATGCACTGTTCATCGAAACCCATCCCGACCCGATGACTGCGAAGTGTGATGCGGCCTCGCAGTTGCGTCTGAGCCACTTTGAAAATCTAGTTAAACAGGCCATAAATGTGCGCAAAGCTATTCAAAAACCAGAAAATGTCGGTACAATGACCCTATAAACAGGGGGGACCCCTCCCCTCCGTTCTTATTTGAGGGATTGTGGTTAGACGTTTTAAATTAGTTTTTTATTATCTTCTGTCTGAAATGGTGCCAACATTCTTTGTTGGCGTCATCAGTTTCGTTTCGATCCTCCTCTTATTCCAAGTCTTAAAGCTCACGGACACCCTTTTACAACACGACGTCAGTATTCGTACTCTTGTGCACTTGCTGTCCTACCTGTCGATCAGCTTTCTTCCGGCCATTCTCCCTATGAGTTTAATTTTTGCCATTGTGCTTTCCTACAATCGCCTGTCGGGTGACTCTGAAATCATTGCCTTTAAATCTCTGGGGTTAAGCATGTGGCCGATTGTGTTTCCTGGTTTGGTTCTGGGAGTTGTGGTGGCTATTGTTTCTGGCTACACGTCTTTTAAAGTGGGACCTTGGGGTAACCGTCAGTTTGAGGTCTTAATCACTGATATCGGCAATTCGAAGATTGTGTCGCGAATTGGCGAAGGCACATTTTCAGGCTTTTTTAATCTGGTGGTCTACGCCAACAGCATCAATGAAGAAACCGATGAGTTGGAAAAAGTTTTTATCTATGATGAAAGAAACGAAGACAGCCCCACTACGATAATTTCCGAAAAAGGTAAAATCGTAAGTGAAAAAAGCTTTAACTCCCATAAGGCTTTTGTACGCCTTACCAATGGCGATATTCATAAAATCGCTGACGAAGGTCACACAAAAATCCATTTTGATACCTACGATCTGCAGATTATTGAGCCCACCAACAAAAAGACCCGCGACAAATCGATCAACAGTTTGACCTACAATGACTTAAAAAAACTCCTAAAAGAAACCAAAGATAAAAAGAAATGGCGACAATACCAATACGAGTGGCATAAGAGGTTTGCCCTGTCATTTGCCTGTATTCTTTTTGTTCTGATCGGTATTGGCTTGGGAGCCCGAACCAACAGCCGGTCCGGAAAATCCGGAGGCGGTGTGATCAGTGTGGGCGTCATTGTGGCTTATTGGATTCTTTTTATTGTCGGCAACAGCCTTGTGAAGTCCCCAGGTGTGCCGATATGGTTTGCGGCCTGGCTCCCCGCTTTTATAATGCTGCCTGCGGGCTTGGTTCTCTTGCGTAAAAACTGGAATTGATAAGGACCTCCAAGTCTTTTCGGTCACGCACCATAGCCGCTCCATCATAGAGAAGCTGATTGTTACCGGCAAAACTGGGGTCCGTTGGAAAGCCAGGCAGAGTGGCCACTGTCTTACCTTGCTCCATAGCAAATGCAGCACTGATCATTGTGCCACTTTTTTCTTTGGCTTGAATGACAAGTGTTAGGGGGCTTAAGGCGACAATCAACCGATTGCGCAAATAAAAGTGGTGTTTGCGCATAGCTTGCAAGGTTTCATACTCGGTCAGAAACAAAACTTTTTGCCGTTCGCTCCAGGTTTGAATGTTCTGCGGGTAAACTCTTGCAAGGCCGCTGGGAAGAACAATCAACGTTGGTAGACCGTAACGCATGGCCAGGCGATGCGAGGCCTGATCGACGCCACGAGCACCGCCACTGACAATGCCAACGTTGGTGCTTTTTAAGGCTGGCCCCAATTCGTTTTCGATCCACTCAAGAACCCAAGGCTTGATATCTCGAGCGCCAACCACGGCAAGCAGCGGCTGGTTTAGGACGTTTAAATCTCCTTGCAGGTGAATATTGCTCGGTGGCTTTGCGAGAGTTTTCAGTGAAAGGGGATATTTGTTGTCAGAAGGTCTTAACGTTTTCATACCCAACCTTTGCAAGAAACAGAGACCACCAGGAAGGCAAAGGAATTTGCAGAATATCAATTGAAATGCGATTTCCGAACTTTAAATCGTCGACTTTAATACAATAAAATCAGAGCTTAAAAAAAAAACGAGCAAGAGGGGGCAACCTTTTAGAGGGCGCGATCACTCAATTTCGGATTCAAATTCGTCAGAGAAGTCGTCCTCAACTTCCATGGTTTGGTCAGAATTGAAGTCCAACCCGGTTTCAATAGAATTCAGATCTTCTTTTTCAGACTTGGTGGTGACTGCTTCAACAAGAATCGGCGGGCCTGTTTCATCACCCGGCACAATGGCGTCATCCGAACTGATCACGAAGGCCGATGAAAGCTTGGGCTCAGCTCGAAAAACCTTAATATGGCCAATCGGCACAGGCGCGCGGTCAACTGTCGTCGAACCGTAACGAAGATCCCGCCGCTTATAAACTCCCATGATATCGCCGACACGAACCCCACTGTTGGTACCGCCTTGGATAAAGACGACGTCACTTTGCCCGTAAAATCGGGTGACGTTGTCACGCCCTCCACCAATCACCTGAAGTTTTGTTGAGTTCGGACGCCCAACGTAATCATCGGTAAATGTTGGAATCACTTCTCTTGAAATCCAAGGGTTGCCTTCAATTCCAGACAGACTTTTAATAATCGTTCCACGATAGATACTGTCGCGAATTTTTTCGGTGATTTCGACCGTCCCTTGATACTGAATCACGTCGCCGATCACTCCATTGCGGTCAAAGGGATAATCAAGCCCCATCACAGTCAAACGCTCACCGATTTCGAGATCGGCCTTGGCTTCAAGATAAACTTTTTGATTTTGCCCCACCAATTTGGTTTTATCTTCCGACTCTACAATTCGCCCCACATTGGGATACTTCTGGGCGGCGCGACCGTATAAAAAAGAATGAGCCACAAATAAAGGATTCACTCGCACCGGAGGTCGAACATCAAAACTAATGCCTTTTTCATCATACTGCGATTTATCGTAAGAATCACTTTCAGCGAATGTGTTGGGCAAGACTTTTAAAACCGGCTTAATTAGACGACTCGGTGGCGGAATGGAAGGTGCTCCCGGATAAAGACGAGACCGCGGAACCACCGGCTGCGTGCTTTGATTGGGTTGATTGGGCGTGCCATCCAACGCCACGGATCCAACCGTTTCCCCTTCCATATCGATTGTGATTTTTTCGGGTTCTGGGGCATTGGAATTGGCAACAATTTCTTTGAAACCTTCAGGCAAATTTTGTGGCAAACCAACATCTTCACTGGGCTCGGTAACATTGTTAGTGACCGCGCCTGGCATGCTGGCATCATCAATGGGCTCTCCCTCAGGCCCCACAGAGATCCCAGGAGCCTCTTCGACAGATCCGGTAAAAAACCGAATGGTTTGCCCCACGGAAAGAAGATGGGGGTTGGTTAACTTTTCATTGTATGACCAGATTTTTGACCAAAACAGCCCATCCCCAAAAAACACCACACTGAGATCCCATAGCGTGTCTCCAGGACGAACATTGTAGGTTCGATTCCCAACACCCGTCAGATAACCCGCCCACCGTTCATCACTAATCTCTTCGCTGTAAGACTGTTTGTAGATGTTGTACATTTTTTTCTCATAGGTCGATGCCTGCTGCGCAAGAGCAACATCGGCAAAAACCAAAATAAGAACTGTCGAGAGCAATCTGTTCATTAAATTTGACGTCGTTTACGTTTCTTTTTAGCCACTTGTTTTTTAAGATAGTTCAATTCTTCGATCGCCTGTTTTTTGAGTCCCATCTTACGGAAAATTCCAATACGGTAGCGAGACAATTGGATCGAGTTGGGATGTTTCTTTTTAAGAGCGGCACTCAGTTTCAACGCTGCCACCCACTGCTTCTTTTTAATTTGCTGACGAAGAGCTTTGAATGCCACCGACTCTGGAGGTTGTGGTGTTCCAGAGGCCCATTTCCTCATCTTCATTTTTTCGAGAACTTCGTTCTTTTTGGCGAGCTGTTGTTCAAGCTTTCTTATACGAATTTTTTGAATACCAATGAGATCTTCTTTTTTGGTTTGCGAAGCGCAACCAGTGAATATAATGAGTCCGATAATCCAAAGGCAATACTTATTTATGTTGAGTTTATATTTTTTTTTGATCATGTCGTTATTGTACCGAGGTGAATCTAAATTGAGCAAGTCGGTGTTTTATTCTCTGCCTTAAAATCAATCACCTCAAAAGCTAAAAAAAAAATGAAAACGAAATAAATGCCTAATGAACAGGATGGTCAAAATTCATTCCCATGTTTATCCACAGCAACTGTGGAATGCTCACCACCCTAGACCTTAGACCCAACGCCAGTGGTGGTTTTCAGCGAATTGCACAGGAAATACTCACACCTAAGATATTGAAATTACTCAAAAATGCCGACTTTTTTCTAGAAAAATACAGATTCTGTAAACGGTTGTCGGAGAACCGCTTTTGATACAGCGAGCAAGCAACTTTTACCTTTGAGTCAAATTTGCAGACATCTTGACTGTGTATTTCATAATCGTCTCTGCGTTAATTATAGGCTTTCTTTTAAAAGATTTTTTTTATGAAATTTCATACTTAAGTGTAGAAATTAACAAATATTGCCTAGCCCTCTCCCCGCCTTCAGCCCACCAGGAATTCTACCAATCCCTAGTTTGCGGAAAAAAACTGCAAACCTCTCCGTTTAAGAACTCCCTTCAGCACTTGGGGCTCATCCATCTGTTTGTGGTGTCTGGTGCCCACTTGCATTTTTTAAGTCGACTGCTCGCCCCTGTTTTAAAATGTCTTAGAATCTCTAGCTTACGCCTTCCCCTTTTGTTGGCCTTTGTCGCGACGACGGCCTTTCCAATGGCGGCTTTGCGAGCCTGGGTGTTTTTAGCTCTTGGCGATTTCAGCAAGAACCATGATTTGCATTTAAGCCCCCATCAACGACTGCTGGTGAGTGTTGTTTTTTGCCTTTCCTTGGCGCCCGACCAAATTTATTCCATTGGACTTCCTCTAAGCTGGATGGCCTGTCTGGGTCTGATTCTAGGCCGACAGGCTTTATCACAATCGGCATTGGTTTATGTTTTTACTTTTCCAATCATCGCAACAATCCAGTGGTTGTCGCCTTGGTCGATTGCAATCAACACCTTTCTCGCTCCTTGGGTGGGCTCCGTCTTGTTTCCCATTAGTTTCCTCACGGTTTGCCTTTCCTGGCTACAGCCTCTAGGGGATCTCTTGTGGAGTCTTTTTAACGCCTTGACCATGATCCTATCAAAACCCCTGCAAACGCCACCGTCGCCACCCTGGCAAGTCAGCCCCCTGACTCTCTGGCTCTACTGTTTGGTCATGCATTTTGTGATTCAAGTTATTATTCAAAAGCGGCGCCAATGAAACACACACTATGCGCTTTGTTTATTTTCTTGAACTCCATTCCAATAGGACTTGAAGCGGGTTTTAATTTTGTCGTGTGGAATGTCGGACAAGGTTCCTGGAGCACTTGGATCTTCAATGGCCAATGCGTGCATTTCGACATGGGAGGTGAAACATTTCCGTGGCCCGACATTCTTAAACACTGCCAACACAAACAAAATCAAGTTTACATCACCCATGACGACTGGGACCATGTCAACGGCCTGTTTCATTTTCAAAAACACGCATCCGATGTTTGCGTATTTTACCCCAAACTCAGTCACCGCAAAATTTTTAAAAAAGTACCTCGCTGCCTAAGGCTTCATCCGGATATCCAAATTATTTCCCACGGCTCTGACGGCAAAGGTCGCAACGCCTCAAGCTTAATTTATCTATTTAGAAAGCAAGTGCTGATTACCGGGGATGCTCCGAAAAGTGAGGAGAACAAGTGGTATTGGAAACTTCCCGTCCGACTGCGCGTGCTGCTGATCGGACATCACGGCAGTATAACCAGCACCTCAGAAAAACTCCTGCATCACACGCGTCCGCAGCTTGCGGTGGTCAGTGCCAGAAAAAAACGCTACGGCCACCCTCATCCAAAAGTTAAAACAAGCCTTAAAAAACAAAGGACCCCCATGCTTCGCACAGAGATCCTTGGGTCCATTTATTTCAATTTAAAATAATGGTTTTAAAGCATTTTAGAAAACGGTGTGTATTCCATACCGAGATCAGTGGCCACTGGCTTATAGGTCACAGCTCCACCATAGCAGTTCACACCTTTCTCAAGAAGTGGATGGGCGCGCACAGCCTCTTCTAAGCCCATTTGTGCGATCGCTGAGGCGTATTGAAAGGTGACATTGGTCAATGCATAGGTCGATGTACGAGCCACCACACCCGGCATGTTAGGCACGCAGTAATGAATCACATCATTGATTTCAAAAGTCGGATTGGTGTGACTTGTTGGTTTGCAAGTCTCAATACAACCACCTTGGTCAACGGCAACATCCACAACCACCGATCCTGGGCTCATCTTTTCGATCATCTGCTTGGTCACCAACTTCGGTGCTTTATGTCCGGCAAGCAAAACCGCTCCGATGACTAAATCCGAACGCAAAACCATATGTTCAATATTCTGACGATTAGAATAAACAGTGTTGATACGGTTTCCAAAAATATGATCCAAATACTCCAAGCGATTATGGCTCACATCAATGATGCTCACTTCAGCACCTAAGCCGATCGCCATCTGGGCGGCGTTGGTTCCCACGACTCCACCACCAAGAATGGTCACTCGACCTCTCTTGACTCCCGTCACTCCACCTAAAAGGATTCCCTTTCCACCTTTGTCTCTCTGTAAATAGAAAGCTCCCACTTGCGTCGCCATTCGACCCGCCACTTCCGACATCGGTGTTAAAAGAGGCAAACCGCCTTTTTTATCTTCGATGGTTTCATAAGCCACAGCTTTGACTTTTTTATCGACGAGAGCCTTCGTTAAATGGGGCTCAGCAGCCAAGTGCAGGTAGGTGTATAGAATTTGGTTTTCTTGTAATAAATCGTACTCGTCCGGAAGAGGCTCTTTGACCTTGATGATCATTTCAGCGGTTTCATAAATTTCTTTGGCTGTGTCGAGCAGGGTGGCTCCGGCTTTGACATAGGCCTCGTTTGGAATCATACAACCCAGTCCGGCGTCTTTTTCCACGTAGACCTTGTGTCCCTCTAAGGTTAACTGGCGAACTCCGGCTTCTGTTAAACCCACCCGGTTTTCACTAATTTTGATTTCTTTTGGTACTCCGATAATCATGATAACTCCTCGCCAGAAAGCTCTTCCCCTTTAGGGAACCCCTGTTCTTCCATAATTTTTATGGTTTGGAATTACCTTTGACAGGCGAAGGGGTCAAGCCCTTCCACCGAATGGAACCTCGAAAGCCTCATGTTGAGGAAGACCGGCTCCCAGCTCAAGCTCTTGAAAACACTCCGGAGAATCCAGAATCTTACGCACCAACTGATTGAGAAGGTCGTGGCCTGCTTTAAAAAGCACAACATGCCCCATCAATGGGCGCCCAAGGGTCATCAGATCACCCAACGCATCCATGGCTTTATGACGAACAAATTCGTTTTCGTAACGCAACCCTTCAGGGTTCACGATTTTGTCGCCATCGATTCCGATCGCGTTGTCCAGGGAGGCACCCATGGCCAATCCCATCTCTCGCATTTTTTCGATATCGCGAACGAAACCAAAAGTGCGCGCTGGCGCCAGTTCACTGGCAAAGGTCTGCTCGTTAATATCGATGTCGACAAACTGTTGACCAATGGCCTTGGTTTCAAAGTCGATGGTGCAACTCAAGCGAAGTCCGTTGTAAGGCACAACGTAAGCGTGCTTCTCTTCAGTACCGCAGTAAATGGGTTTGGTGATATAAATGTACTTACGGGGCTCCGACTGCTCGATGGTGCCAACCTTGCCGATCTCATCCATAAAAATTTTAGCACTGCCATCGCCGATCGGGATTTCACTGCCCTTGAGTTCAAGATAAACGTTATCGATACGAAAGGCCGCCAAAGTCGACAGACAATGCTCCACTGTTGAGACTGCAAAGCGGTCGGTCCCAATGGTCGTCGCCAATGAGGTTGCGGTGACATGATCAACATGGATCGGTACAGACGGGCAGCCCTCCAGGTCGGTTCGCACCAAATGAATTCCGGCATTGACGGGCGCCGGACAAAAAGACAAGGAGGTTTCAATTCCTTTATGAAGACCGACACCTTTTATGACTGCTTTGTTTTTTAATGTCTTCTGTAAAAACAACTTATCTACCTATTCGATTGATCGAAAATGGGTCTTGCCCATTTCTGTTATGATGCGTCCGCGAGGTGTTTTTTGAATTAACCCTTCTTGAATTAAATAAGGTTCGTAAACCTCTTCGATGGTTCCTTTATCTTCAGAAAGTCCCGCCGCTAAAGTTTCAATGCCAACAGGTCCACCGTCAAATTTATCTAAGATGATACCTAGAACTTTTCGGTCCATATCGTCAAGCCCAAGATGGTCCACTTCCATGCGATCCAAGGCCTTTTTAGCCAATTCAGACGTAATGACGCCTTGATTTTCCACTTCTGCGAAGTCTCGAACTCTTTTCAGCAGACGGTTAGCAATTCGGGGGGTTCCGCGCGAGCGTCGCGCCACTTCGATAGCGCCCTCAGGTTGTAAGTCCACTTTCAGAAGGCGGGCCGAACGATCAAGGATCTTCACCAACTCGTCTTTTTCGTAGGGAATCAAACGCTCGACAATACCAAAACGATCCCGAAATGGACCATTCAGAAGACCGGCTCGAGTGGTGGCGCCAATAAGAGTGAAAGGTGCCAATTGGAATTTCATAGAGCGGGCACCCAGTCCCTCACCGGCCATAATATCGAGGTAATAGTCCTCCATCGCACTATACAGATACTCCTCGACAGTTCGATTGAGGCGATGAATTTCATCAATGAACAAAACAGAATTTTCTGGAAGACTGGTTAAAATGGCAGCTAAGTCTCCCTTTTTGTCCAACGCCGGCCCGGAGGTTGTCTTTATCTCCACATTCATTTCTTGCGCTAACAAGAAAGCCAATGTGGTCTTTCCTAGCCCCGGAGGCCCCGAAAGTAAAACATGATCAATGGGCTCTTTACGCTTACTGGCGGCTTGAATATAAACTTTTAATTTTTCAACGATTTTTGTTTGCCCGGGAAAATCATCAAACTGACTGGGACGCAATCGGTTCTCCCAATGCGCCTCGGTGACTGTTTCCGCTGTCGACAATAGCTCGTTGTTTCGTTCCATCACATCCATCGGCATTACCTTGAAAGGAGTCTTAGGCTGTCGCGGACACCCTGTTCGAAATCAATGTCTTTTGGCAAACCGTATACAACTTCTTCAATCTCTGCCGCACGAAAACCAAGGTTGGTAAGAGCCGAAAGGATCTCTTTATGGGGCCTGGCCGGTTCAACATTTTGCTTTTTGTCGCCTTTGTCCATGACCAAGGCTCCTTTTAAGGTCAAGATCATCTGCTCCGCCGTTTTCTTACCCACTTTCGGCAGCGCCGTAAGAGCCTTCACATCTTTCGCTTCTATGGCATCAATAATGTGATCAAGACTGGCACCAGACAAAATCAAAGTCGCCATTTTGGGACCGACACCGTTGACCTTTAACAAACTTAAAAACAATTTCTTTTCGATTTTGCTAGAAAAGCCAAACAGCTGGAATTGATCCTGCCGAACATGAGTATGCACCCAGAGCTGGACAATTTTACGGTCTTCAATATCATTGACGGTATTCGTTGAGCAGGTCACTTCGTAACCCACACCTCGGCATAATAAAGTGAGCACACCGTCTTCATTATCTATTACTTGTCCGGAAAGAAAAGAAATCATCGCAGTCGCATCCCCTTGTGTTTGCTTTTGATACTATTATGCAAAAAGTGACAAAATGCGAGGGCTAACGCATCGGTGGCATCCAAACTTTTATTGGACTTTTTCAAGCCCAGTTGTTGATAGAGGAACTGTCGGACCACCGCCTTATCGGCGCCTCCAGAGCCTGTGATCTGCATTTTAACGGTGCGCGGACCATACTCAACGACTTCCACTCCATGGCGCCCACAGCGCGCCGCGCAAACACCTCGAATATGTCCTAACTTAAAGGCACTATCGACGCTTTTTCCAAGAAAGATCTTCTCGATAACAGCGGCATCCGGCGAGTATGTTTTAAAGATTTCAGAGAGACCCTCATCAAGAACATGGAGGCGCTCATAAAATGGCATCTTTTGCGGCACATGCAGACTTCCATGCTCCACCTGCTGCCAAGATTTACCATCTTTTGATTCTATGAACCCCCACCCTAAATTGAGAGTCCCAGGGTCGATTCCAAGAACTTTCATAGCTCGATCCTAACCTAGAACTCCATTGCATTCACACCTAAATGGTGAAAAAATCATGACATGAGTCAGTATGACCCCAAAAAAATTGAAGAACTGCAGCTGGTTTTGCTTAAAGATCCACGGTCTCCGGTTTTTGCCAGTCTGGCCGAAGCTTACCGACAAATGGGCCTTCTGGAAGAAGCCTTAGAAGTGACCACTCGAGGGGTGAAACACAATCCAGAATACGTTTCAGGCCTGGTGTCGCATGCTAAAGTTCTCTATGAAATTAAAGATTTTCGGCAAGCCGCCAAATTTTTAGTGAAGGCCACCGCATTAAAACCCGAAAACATTCTGGCGCTTAAAATTTTGGGACATTGCTATCTGAAAATGCGTAACCATCCGGCCGCTCTGAAAACATTTAAAAAATTACTTATTTTAAAACCCAATGATGAAGCCATCATTAAGACGGTTAAGAAGTGGGAATTTCTCGATAACATTCCCACCGAATCCGGACCCGAATCATTCAGTGTGGATGGTTACGATCACTGGGTGCACAAGCTTCCTTCCGAGGACGATGCTTTGCATTTGGTAGAAAGTTTTATCAATTACGGTGACCGGCAAAACGCCTTAGAAATCACCACAGCCGCGCTTTTGCAGTGGCCAGACTCTAGCGCTTTGCAAAAACGACAAGATATTTTAATGAAAGCTCTTGGCGAATCTCCGCAAAACGACACCCAGGAAGAGGAAAACCCAGCACTGCAGTTTTTACAGTTTAAAAAACAGTTCTATCAGAAGTGGCTGCAACGCATCGAACAGCGCAAGAATATTGACCCTTAAAGCCGGAATTGACAGACTCAGTGCACTTTCCGTGAGGTTTTCATGTACACAACTTCTGATTTCAAAAAAGGTCTTAAAATTTTAATCGACGATCAACCCTATGCCATTGTTGATTTTCAACATGTTAAACCTGGTAAAGGCAACCAATTCACCCGCACTAAAATGAAGAATATGTTAACCGGCTCGAATCTCGAAAAGACTTTCAAGTCCGGCGAAAAATTTGGTGTCCCCGACGTCATGACTCGCGATTGCCAGTACTTGTATAAAGATGAAAATGGCTTCCATTTCATGGATAAAGAAAACTACAACCAACATTCCATACAAGAAGAAGATCTCGGTGATAATCAATACTACTTGATCGAGAACCTTGAAGTGAGTGTGATGTTTTTTAACGACCGGGCTATTGGTATTGATGTCCCGAACACCGTCAAACTAAAGGTCACGCAAACCGACCCTGGACTAAAAGGCAACACGGTGACTGGCGCCACCAAACCAGCCACTTTAGAAACTGGACTAACGGTCACAGTTCCCTTGCATATCAATGAAGGGGATGTGTTAAAGGTGGATACTCGCACCGGCGAGTACATGGAAAGATCGAACTCCTAAAAGCCTGCCAAAAGGGCTTAAGACTTTTAACAGAGTGACCAAAGCCCACATTGACGCACATTAGCAGACAACCAGCACTTTTCCTTCCATAATATAGATAGACCCGTACGGGATCTGCAACCTGAGGTACAACTTTGTCGAGTGTTTGGAAACAAGCTATTAAAACCTTTCTCAAAGACCATGATGAGAAAGCCCTTCGCGCCCAATTGCGAACCGAGTGGATTGATATCTATCCCGAGGAAAAGACGGAGATTTATAATTTTCTTTTTCACGGCCGACAACACAAACTTTTCCTCTACCTGTTTGCAGTCGACCTGCAAAGTCAAATTCTTGAAATCCCCTGGATTAAAGCTTTAAGCATCTTAACCTATGCAAGGGTCACGGTGGCCGACGATTTATTTCAGGAGTTTGTTGAAAACTTTAAAAAACAAAAAATGATATCTCGACGACCCACGACCATGACCGATCTCATTACCGACCTTAAAATCAAAGACCGGCAAAGGTTTTTACAGAAAGTCCTGCGGGCCAAACAAGAACTGATCGCCTCGGCACGAATCGCTCAGTCGGAAAGACTGACGGAACAGCATATGCATTATATGAACGAACTCAAGAAAATCTCTCCTAATGAGTTCAATGTCGCCCGCCTGATCACTGATCAAGAAAAACAATATGCCACAAAAGTTTTGTCAAAACTCAACAAACACCGGCACCCGTTAAAGAATAAGAATTCTGAAAGTCTCAATGACGAAGAAAAAAAACTGCTTGCCACCCTATCGACCCAAGCGGACCAATTTCTGACTTCAAAAAATGTTCAACCCGGTGATTTGGCCTACTTTTTCCGGTCTATGGGTGAATATAGCAAGGCGATCGATTTTATTTACAAAACCGATGATGAAGAAATAAAAGACTGGCAGCTTCTAGACTATTTATTTTCGGGGAAGCAATATGTCTCGCTACTGGATCACTGCCAGGTTCTGAAGAAAAAGTATGCACAATATCCCGACGCTTTGTTTTCCATTTCCTACGCTGAAGCTGTGGCTTATTGGGAATTGGGAGAGAAAGAAAAAGCCATTGATTTGATGGGGCAAATCGCATCTATGCGCCCCAACTTCAAATCGGCCTCCGAAACTTTAGCACAATGGAAAGAGGATAGTTTTGAGTAAGAAAAGAATTTTTCTGTATTCATTCCTACTTCTTTTGGCCAGTGGTTTTCTTTATCTCTACATCTGGGAAAAACCAAAGCTTGAGAGGTTTATCCAACGAAGAACCGAAAATTATGCAAAAAACCATCTGCCTTTCGCTATCGAGTTTGATCGCGTGGAGATTTCAATCATTCCGTTACAGATTGAAGCTTATGATGCTCAAATTAAAGAGTTGGAGAAGCTCAACCAGTTCGCAAGCCCCGTCACCTTCAACAAACTACCGAAAATCAAAAAGATCGCCCTTCGCCCAAGCCTCCTTGACGTCCTGATCGGAAAATATTGGTTCAGTCTGCTGAGCATTGAGGGCTCTGAGATAGATATTGATATTAAAAAGACATCCAGCGAAAGCACATTAGAAGAAGATATCCAATTTGACCTTGATCAAATTTTAAAAAAATTAATTCTTTCTCAACTGATTGTTAAAAATGTGAAATTAAATCTGAACTACGGCAGAGACCTGAAAATCTCTGCCGATGATCTTTTTATTAAAGCTTTCAACGAGAAAAGCAGCCTGATGTTGACCGTTAAGGACCCCAATTTCGGCGTGCAAACGATTGCCGGAGGCGAGTCACTTAATTTTCTGACCGACTTTCAGATTATGATCACTAGAAACACGATCTCGTTATCAAAAATCAAAGTTGTTAAAGACACATCTTTCTTTTTAGCTTCAGGCAATCTTATTTATGACAATATCCCGACCAATATTACTGAAATGAACGTCAACACCAGGATTAGCTCTAACTTTCAAGATTTAAAGGAATGGAGCAACGTCGTCCACAAGAACTCCTACTTTGATGATATTAAAGGTGTCATCAAATCCGATCTTACTCTCGTGCAAAAAAATAAGAGAAATGGAATCGCTGCCAAAGTTGACGGTGATTTTGAAAACATGCAGGTCGGCAAAGTCAAAATTGGAGATTTCAACATTAAAGCCCGAGCGCCCTCCAAACAAAGTGTTGTTATCGATTCGATCACCGCCAACCTGGCTGGTTCGAACAAAATTATCATCTCCAACGCTAAAGTTAATATTGATGAAAAGACAACGCTTTCAGCAGATCTAAATGTTGAAAACGCACAACTCCACAGCTTTTTAAAACAATCGACTATTGCTGACATTCCAGTATGGTTAAAGGTGGGTGGACAACTAAAGTGCAATGGTTCTTACGAAAAAACATTGAATATTCAATGTCCGGGTGCATTGACTGTTAGTGACTTAAAAATTCAAAACAAAGGACGCAGCAAGAACATCGTCACCGCAAAAAAAATTGATATTGCAGGTACGGTGGTGATCACTGAAAAAGCTATTTCCTATAAAGCTCAAGCAAAACTAAATGAAACTCAGGGTGAATCCTCAGGCACCATTGATTTCAGTAAAGGATTTGACATCAAATACAAAAGTGATCGACTCGATTTCTCAGAAATTGGCCCGATTGCTGACCTCAAATTTTTGGGAATGGCAAAAACTGAAGGTTTTACTAAAGGTGATAGCCGATCGGCCATTTTTGGAATGGAAATCGAGGCTGAAAATTTTGAATTTGAAAATTACTTTTTCGGTAATATGAAGTCCACTCTCAACTACAAATCTGGAAGTCTCTATTTTAACCCACTGGAAGGTAGCCTTGAATCGACACGCTATAAAGGCACCCTCCAAGTTGACCTCATTGAAGAAAAAATAGTCGGCGACATTCAACTGCCATTTTTCCGAATGGCTGATGTCCAGCAAGCGATTTTGAAAAAGGTCGATTTGCAAGATCGATTCTTAGGATCGGGATCTGGCAGGATCCAGCTCGATACTCCATTTGAGATCTCCCAACTTAATTTTAAACTGGATGCTCGGCTTTTTAAAGGCAAGGCCTTTGGTGAAGACTACAATGAAGCGCGAATCAAAGCCCAAGCGGTTGATGGAATTATCATCATTCAAGAAGGTCAACTGCAGAAAGAGAAAACAGAGTTTCAGTTGCGCGGTACTCTTGACACCGAACTAGAAAGCCAACTGTCATTTGTTGTGAGCCAGGGTTTTTTACAGTTATCGTCTCGACTGAAAGAGTACAACATACCGATTTCAGGAGAATTTACCGCCAAGGGAAAAATACTGGGTAATCTTGGTAATCCCACTATTAAAACTTCGGCAGAGATCACCAATCTGATCTTCAACAAAAAGAAATACGATGATGCCATATTCAGCTATGATAACTCGAATAAGCAAACCAACTTACAATTCAATATACCTGAGAATTTAGAGCTCCTTGTTTTGTTTCCAGAATCATCTTTTGATTCTATTTTTATCAATCTCAATGCTAAGGAATTTGATGTCGCTCCCCTTCTTGGATATGCGGTTTCAGAAGAGGCGACCCGCAGCTATATGATCCATACCTCCGGTGAGCTTTCTGGAAAGTTCGATACTAAAAATTTTTGGAATTCTGAATTCTCATCGACTATCAGTAATGTAAAGTTTGAATACAAATCCAATAAGATGGAAACAACCATACCCACCAACATCGAGTTAAAGAATGGCCAGCTTTTCTTAAACGAAATAAGCTTTATTGGGAATAGGCAACACATCAAAGTGAATCAGGCCTATACCGAGAAGTTTCGCACCAAGTTTATTATCAATTCAAGAATCAACATTGCCTTTTTTAAGATCTTTGCCCCATTTATCGAGAAAGTCGATGGTTATAGTACCGTTCGTCTGGAGCTCAGCTTGAATCATTCTGACTTCAAACTCATTGGATCAAGTTACACCACTGACAGTTTCCTGAAATTCCCAGGCTTTCCCCATGCTTTTGAGAATCTTTCTGCCGATATTCTTTTCAACCAAAACCGAGTCCTAATCAATTCCATTTCTGGTGAATTGGCTGGTGGCAACGTTTTAGGCAACGGTGAAGTCAAATTTCCTGGTGATGGCGAATTCGATCTATTCGTAAACACCAGTATGGAAAATGTCACAATAGACTTTCCGGAGGGATTTCGCACCTCTGGCAATGGCACAATTAGCCTGTCAGGAAGTAAACCACCTTTTCTTTTGGCCGGCGAATACAATGTTTTAGAAGGTCTGATCGACAGCAACTTCGATCAGGGCGGCGGCGGCGAGTCCACCGATTTACTAGAAGAACTTCTGAAAAAAGAAATAACGTCTCCATTGATCCTCAATCTGGATATTCACACCAAGAACCCAGTCGAAGTTCGTAATAATTTGGTTGAGGGCTACATTCTGGGCGATATTAAGGTTTTTGACAAAATTGATGCGCCAAGAATCAAAGGGGAGGCGCATTTTGATGAGAACGCCATCATTCGTTTCCGAGATCAAGAATTTGAGGTGACCTCTTCGAGTTTTGTATTTGAAGGCCAGACGCCGATCAACCCCAAACTGTCTTTGCGCTCGCAAACTCGAATGCAAGGTTATGACATTGAACTCTTTCTTCAGGGACGGGCCACCAAACCCGTATTAAATTGGTCCAGCCAACCGCCGCTTCCGGAATCACAAATTGTATCGATGCTAGCGCTTGGCACTCTCCCCGATCAGTTCAATCAGAACAACAGCACCACTGGAGTCAATAACAACGGAACTGGCGTCAATAATAACGAAACTCAGGGGTTCGAAGTCGGGACATCATTGCTTAGTAATAACCCGTTAGGAAAAGAACTCAAAGAAAGGTATGACGTCGACGTGCAGTTTTCCTCATCATTTGATGACCAAAACAATGCGGCTGTACCAAAAGTCACTCTTCGACGCAAAGTCAGCAAAAAATTGCAAGTGTCGGTCTCGGCGACAACGGGCAACACCAATCAACAAGAAGGGCGCGTCACCTACGAGTTAAATAATGATCTTTCGACAATTTTTAGAATCACCAACCGTCCCGATGATACAAACAATATCAATAGCAATAGTAATGTGAGACAATCAAACCCCTTTGGTGTTGATTTAGAATACCGTGTGGAGTTTGATTAATGATGTGGCAGAGCTTGCGTGATTATTCCAAAAAACAATTGTCAGGCCCGACCAGGGTTGGAGGTCTCAGTCCTCTTTTGATGGTCTTCCTTGCAGTTGTTGTATTTTCGCAAAGCCTAAAGGCTCAGTATCGATTGAAAAACTCGGGCATCCCCATTATTGAAAGGCTCACCCAATCCTACAAGGATAAAGACTTATCTTTGTCCGACTTGGACGAGATCATACGTGAAATCTCGCAAGACGGCCTTTTCCAGGTTGTGTATGCCGAGCAGGTGAGCTCTGGATTGGTTGTCATCCGAGCTCAGCAGTCGATTAAACTCAAGAAAATTGAGATTACCGGAAACGGTTCATACAATAACCAAGAGTTGATTGAAACAATGGGTATTGAAACCGGGCAGGTCCTTAGCAATATCGAGATAGTGCAAGCCATTGATAAAATTAAAAAACTTTATCAGAGCTCTGGTTTTTTTAACTTTAACTTGGAGTATTCAAAAAACCTTACTGAGGACGGTTTAACTTTAAAAATTGATATCAGCGAGTCAGACTACTGTATTATTGAGGATGTCCAAGTTTTCTCGAAAAACAGGTACCTTAACAAAAGAGTGAAAGAACTGATTCCACAGTTTGAAAACACCAGTTATCAAAAGGAAACCACAAGTGTCATCGAAAAAAGATTAAATGAGCTTCTTCTAGAAAATCGATTTCTAACCGCAAAGATTCAAAATACAGCCACTATCTTTAATCAGAACAAAACCCGAGTGAAATTAAAGTTTACAATCACGAATGCCGTCCAATACGAGTTTGTGTTTCATGGAAATGAATTTTTCTCGCATTTTGACCTTTTAAAACAAAGTGGAATCGGTAGTAAATTTCTTTACCTGAGTGACTCCAGCTCGGAGATTGAAGAGGCTGTTATGGATACCTATCTAGAGAATGGGTTTCCTAAGATAGAAGTCAAAAGCTCAGAAAGATATTTTGAAGAATCGCAGAAGCGAGTTTTTGTATTCAAGATTAATGAAGGTCCTCGCATTCGAATTGGCGATGTCGAAGTTGTTGGCAAGATTTCTCGAAAGAAATCGTATTATGTAGATTTATTCAATGAGTTCCTAGCCAAAGAGGCTCACTCTGTCTATTACGTGAAAAAAGATATCGAACACGCGGCCGAGGCCATGGTGGTACACCTTAAAAGACAAGGGCATTTGGTGGCTGAACTGCTTTCAGTCAATGCTGAAATCACCGACCAAGATACAGCCCGAATCACCATCCAAATTGACGAAGGAATCTTAACGTACGTACGGCAAATTTTATTCCGCGGCTCAAAATCTTTTAGCAATATTGAGCTTAAAGAGACTGTAAAAATTGAGGCCAACAAACCACTGAATATTTCCGAAGTCGAAGACAGCTTTGACCGGTTGGAAAATTTCTATCGCACAAAGGGCTACCTTGAGTTTCAAATTAAGAACCGGAATGCAACAGTGATCCAGTATAAAAAAGGTCAACCCTACGCTGACTTGGTCTACCAGGTCAGTGAGGGTCCAAAAATCAGAGTTAAATCGATTCGAGTCAATGGCACTCAAAAGACCAAACAGTATGTTGTTATTCGCGAACTTGATTTTAAAGCCGGTGATTTACTAACCCTTGAAAGACTGACCAACTCTTTGGATCGCCTCGAACGAACCGGTATTTTTGGGAAAGTTGATATCCGCTCTCTTGAGCAAGGGTCACCTGATGGCAATCGAACCATCGTTGTTGATGTTGAAGAAAGAAAGCCAGGTCTGTTTTCCTCGGGTGTCGGTATCCTTAATGAAGGGCGCCTTGCCAGTCGTGGATACGTGGGCGCACTCTATAATAACCTTGGAGGCAAAGCCCGCGGTGTGAGTGCCCGCGTTGACCTTCGCTACGAAGATCAAGTGTACTACGTTCAAAACCGAGTCGCCCTGGCCTATTACGAGCCCTATCTGACCGAAGACCGTCTTCGGGGCCGAGTGTCTCTGGTGCGCGAACAGGCGTTGTATTCCTTTAACTTTGGGCAACCGATTATTCGATCGTCCAATGAGCTTCGTTTTTCAACCGAAAAGGAATTCAATAAACATTGGCGCTTTACCTACAATGTCTGGGGATTCGTAAATCAAGAATCATTCTTTGCCAGTGACAGTAATCAGCAATCCGATGAGATCGTCGTTCAGAACATCGGAACCACTGGGCCGCTGCTTGAAATTGATTATCGTAACGATCAGTTTTTACCAACGGATGGAACCATCACCCGTATTGATTTTGAATACTCGGATCCTCTTATTGGTAGTTCGCGAGACAACCCTAATGTCGATGGCCGTGATCCAGTGACCGGTTTGCGTCGAGACGCCCGTAGCGAAATCAACTACTATAGAACAACATTTTCAACGACTCACTACACCCCTTTGACTAAGAGTAAACGATGGGTTTGGACCAACTCTTTAAGAGGTGGCTATTTGCGCAACATTAGTAGTCGTGACGACTCTGGCGTACCACCCGTGCGATCCTTTTTCTTAGGAGGAAGTTCGACGATTCGCGGTTTTTCCATAGGTACGACTGAAACTGTGCCCGGACAACGAGAGCTTTGTATCAAACAAGGCTTGATCACTCCCGATCAACAGACCAGCCAATGTCGATTCGATGATATCTTTACTCGCGACGACTCGGCTTTCGTTCTTTTTAAATCAGAACTTCGCTTTCCCATTTCCGGAAACTTTGGTGGTCTTGTCTTTTACGATGGAGGCGCCGTCATTCTTGGTGAATTCAGCTTGGAAGACCCTTATCGAGATTCAGTTGGCTTTGGTTTTAGCTATGACACTCCGGTGGGCGCTTTCGTCATTCAATTGGGTTATAAGTTAGACCGAAAATTGGGTGGAACATACTACGATAAGGAATCCGATATCGCGGTCCACCTGGCCATTGGAACGTTCTAATTTTTCTGTAACAACGCCATAAAAAAACCATCAAACCCGGGTCGTGTAGGATAGAGATGACGCTGCTTTAGAAGAGTAAACTCCGAATGGCTTTGCAAGAATCCTTCGATCTGCCCTTGGTTCTCCGATGGCAACACACTGCAAGTGGAATACAGCATGAGACCACCCGACTTAACCATTGGGCTGTAATCTTGTAGCAATTGTTTTTGCAACTCAATCACCTCTTTGATCGACTGGTCGGTGAGCTTCCATTTGGTATCGGGATTGCGACGAAGAACGCCCAAGCCTGTGCAAGGCACATCTAAGAGCAGTCGATCGGCGGTTCCCTTCATTCTCTTTATGGTTTTTGAGCCCTCTATCGTCTTCATTTCAATATTGGAATAACTATTGCGGCGGGCTCGCAACTTCAGTTGATCCAATTTCCATTGATGGATATCAAGACTGACGATCTTACCTTTGTTTTGCATCAAATCAGCAATGTGCAAAGTCTTGCCGCCAGCACCGGCACAAGCATCGATCACCCGTTGACCTGGCTCAATCTGCATGTAAGGGGCCACTTGTTGACTAGCGCCATCTTGAACTTCAAAGAATCCCTTTCGAAACAGTTCTAAGCGAAAAATATTGGTCCGCTCAAAAATAACAATGCCCGCATCAGTACCTTGCAGAGCTTGTCCTTGAATATCCTGTTCCGCTAGTTTTTTTATGAGCTCCTGGCGTGAAATTTTCTGGGTGTTGGCACGAATAACAAGTTGATTGGTCACATTAAAATACGGAGCCACCTCATGCCAAAAGTCCCCCAACTCGGTGTGCACTTTTTTATAAAGCCAGCGAGGAAAGGCCTGCTGAATATGAGGCTCTGTTAAATGGGCCGCGCTTTTGGCAAATTCCATGTAAGAAACGTTTTCAAACTCTGGAAAATCTGGCAGCGGCATGCCTCGTCGCCAAAAGCTGACGCTCAGAAACGCCAAGTCCGGACGAGTCGGTTTCTGCCCGATGATCGCCCAATCCCTGCTCCACCAACGAACACAGTCGTAGACAGTCTCGGCAAAAAATCGACGGTCTCGACCGCCCCACTTTTTGTTATTCCGAAGGTAGTATTCGATACATTTGTCAGCGTAACGATCTTCATAAAAGATCGCACCAAGGGCGTCAGTACAACTTTGTAGTAAATGTCTGTGGTATTTCAAAACGTGTAGGCCACTCCTGAGGAAACAAACCATCCAATGAACTGCCCGTCACTTAGCACATGAACATGGTTTTTAACACCACTTTGTACGAAATACTGACTGTGCACTTGATTCAGCCTCAAACCAACATAGCCTTTGTAATCAAAGGCAAAGTGAGATTCGTTCTCTTTTTGCTTTAAAAAGTAACCCGGTCCGGCTGCCACCCCGATGTAAACCGGAAAGCTCAAACGGCGAGGAAAAGTCAGACTAAAAAGAAAGGACAGCTTTGTAAGCTCTTCATTACCGCTGGCAAATTTTTGCAGATCCAGGTGATAGCCATGGCCAAAATAGCCGTCTCCAGCTCGTTGATAAAAAGCTTCGACATTCCAGCCAGGGGTCGATTCTTCGGCCCAGTTGTAAGACTGGGTGTTCACCAGGCTGCCGACAGCCACGGCCAGAATCTGATCGCCCACCAAGGCCCCCGACGTGCTTGCCCTGGCCGGTGCTCGGGTGACCACCTGTCGCTTTGATTTTTTGGTAAAGTACTTCATGGCCGCGGTTTTTCCGGTCTCAACAGCCATCGCCCCGGTTGGAAGACAAGCTAAGATAAGAAATAACAGGAGGGGAGTCTTCGTCATCTCTTTATTTTAAATCCACTGGCGCAAATTTGACAGCAATGCTAGTCAATCAAGGCCCTTAGGCGTGGTCAGCGGCGGCCTGAGTCTTGACCAAACCCCACGGATCTCATACTTTTGTCTTGATGAAATGTCCGCACTGCCACTCATTGAATACCAAGGTTTTAGATACCCGAAGCCAAAAAGACGGCGAATCCACTCGCCGCCGCCGTGAGTGTGAAAAATGTGCGGCTCGCTTCACCACAGTTGAAACAATTGTGATTAGTCTGCCTATGGTCGTAAAGAAAGACGGACGCCGCGAGCCGTTTTCTCCAGAAAAGCTACTGGGTGGAATCAAGGCCGCTTGTCAGAAGCGCCCCATCAGTTCCTCGAAGATCGAGCACATGGTAGAAAAAGTCACTGGTTGGGTGGTCGAGCATGCTGATAAAGAAATGACCACCGACATGATCGGGCATTTTGTCATGGAAGAGCTGAAGAAAGTGGATGAAGTCGCCTACGTCCGCTTTGCCAGTGTGTACAAAACCTTTAAAGATGTTTCTGAATTTTTAGCTGACTTATCTGACCCCAACTTGCAAAGAAAAGACTTCACAATATGAAAGCACTGCGCACCGCCCGAGAAGCCGCCCTCCAAGTTTTATTTCAACAAAGCTTTCAACAAGGAAGTACCGGCGAGGAATTATTCAATTCCTTTGTCGACAATTTCTCTTTTGACAACGAAACGCGGGACTACGCCCTGTTCCTAGTTCAAAGTGTCATCGACAACGAAGCGGCACTGAACTCAAAAATTGAAGAGCACAGTCAGAACTGGAAACTGGATCGTATTGCCATGATTGATAAAATTCTTTTACAACTGGCTATCTTTGAGCTTTGCTTTTCAGAAGACACGCCGACCCCACCGAAAATCTGCATGACCGACATTCTCGATCTGTCTAAAAAGTACAGTTCCTCTGAATCAAAGAGCTTCATCAACGGAATCCTCGACCAGATTTATCATCAGGAAGTGGCTTCTTCGAAATGAGTGAATCCGAAGAGAAAAAAGCTTTTATCTATATCATTTCAGATGGAACCGGCGAAACTGCCGCGATCATGACCCGTGCCGCTGTTGTCCACTATTCAAAATTTGATTTTCATATATTAAGAAATAAAAACGTGCGCACAGAAACCCAGGTCGACAATGTTATTAACGAAGCTTTTAAAAGAGGCGCAATGATTGTCCACACAGTTGTGACTCCCAGTTTGCGCAGTTACTTAGAAGAAAAAGCCGCGGAAAAAAATCTCTTGCAGGTCGATTTGTTGGGCCCGTTGCTCCGCAATCTCGATCAATTTCTACATGTTGAAAACAATGATCGAGAGGCTGGTAAACTTCGTGAGGTCGATCAAAACTATTTTCGCCGAGTGGAAGCCATTGAGTTTTCAGTGAAACACGACGATGGAAAAATCTCTAACGACTTGGACAAAGCTGACATTGTTCTGGTGGGTATCAGTCGAACCAGCAAAACACCTTTGAGTTTGTTTTTGGGCTACAAAGGCTGGCGAGTGGCGAATATTCCTTTGGTCAAAGGCTCTCCCCTACCAGAACAACTTTTTGAAATCGATCAACGCAAAATTGTGGGTCTCACCATAGCCCCAAGTTCTCTGCATAAAATTCGAAAAAACCGACTCGAAAAATTCGGCCAAGACCCCGGCAGCCAATATGCTCGTTTGGACAATATTTTTGAAGAGATTGAATACGCCAAAGGTATTTTCCAAAAATACAAACGATGGCCCGTTTTAGATGTAACCGATCGTGCTCTTGAGGAAACCGCATCGGAAATCACGCGTATCGTTTGCCAGCGCATGGGGATTAAAAATAAAAACTACGTTTTTTAATCTTGGATCAACCGCCTTACTCGTTTTCCTTACCAATCTTAAAACCAAGCCCCTATTTAAACCGCGAATTTGTAGTCATCAGTCTCAATAAAACAAATAGTAGGAACAAAAAGAAAGCTCGATCCATCGGATCAGTCCCGGACAGCTCAATTGATAGGGCCTAGGCTGGTGAGCCCAAGCACCGCTTTGCTTGATATTTACTTGTTCTGAATCTGTTGCAATAAGGCGCGATAGAACACATCAAAAACTCGTGCCTGATCGGGGCCACAATCTTTTTTCGAATAGAACTGAACGTTCATTGGATATTGAAAGTCGACAATGGGAACGGCCGACATACGGCCTGTACGGACGTGTTTGCGAATGCTGTGAGCCGGTAAAAATCCCCAGCCAAGGCCCGATTCAATCACTCGCTTAATAGTCCCGACGTTGGTGGTTTCAAAAACCGGGGTGATCTTAGGATCCACAGCCTCTAATTGACTGCCCAAAGCGGCTTGAAAGCTGGGAAATTTTTCAGACAAACGCACAACCGGTTTGCTATCAATCTCTTGCAACTTAATATCTGTAGGAATCGAAGAATCTTTACTCGTCCCCACCAGCCACATTTCGTCTTTCATTAAAAGTTTTTTATCAGCATTCTCCAAAGGCACCTGGTATTCGGCCAGTGCATCGGGGATGATGATCACGTCCAACTGATCTTTTTTAAATTGTTCGATAAGTGTTAGACCATCTTCATAGTTTAATTTGATGTTGAGCTTTGAATTGTGTTTTAAAAACAAACCAACAACTGGGCTTATTATATAGAGGCCCAATGAATTCAATGTTCCAATTCGCAAAGTTCCTTGAATGGCTTCACCAATGGTTTGAATCGCAACCTGGGCCTGCTGGTTTAAAGCTATAATCCGCTTGGCGTAGTCGTAAAGAATTTGTCCCTGAGCCGTTGCTTTGGCCTGGCGTGAGCCGCGAACCAACAGTTCGACGTTCAACTCTTCTTCTAAATTGCGAATTTGTTGGCTGACAGCCGGTTGAGTAAGGTAGAGCTTTTCGGCCGCAGCCGTCATGCTGCCTTCACCCAAAACAGTACAAAATGTCGTTAATTGTTGAAAATTCATGGCTCACCTTACCAATGTTTTCAAGAACTTACAACATTATAAGAATTGCTTATGGGGACTCATAAAAAAGAAAACTTTACATAGATGCTGGACCATGGTCTTGTGTGGCCAGCCTTGGGGAGAAGGCTAAAACATTTGGGGGGGACAAGTGAAACAAGTCACTTATTCGTTAGGAATTCTAGTTATTTGGGGCGCACTGACCGGCTGCAGTCAGCCCACGTCGATGAGCGCACCAGCCAATCAACAAGAAGCCAATGAGCGCTTCATCATTCAAGGCTCTGATGCCGACACTGAAAAAGTTTTAGCCTCCAGTCGTGGTTATCGTGTGATTAGTGAAAAACACCATATCTACGAAGTGGCTGGCCTTAATTACTATGACATAAAAAGTATCGCACCCAGTGTGCAGGCTGAGCAGAACGAATACTTTCAGGCCTTGGATATCAAAAAACCAGCCAATCCTTATGCCCGCTTCATGATGCAAGCGGAACCCGAAGACGACAGCCAGTCTCCGGAAACTGAAGAACAACCATCGATTGGTAATATTCCACAAATTCCACCGGCTCTACAAGGTTGCGATTTAGAAGCCACAGCCCAACCCGATCCAAAACTCACTGTCATTAATGATGTTCTACAGACATCACCGACCATGAATCTTGGCGAAACTGTCGTCTTTAGTGATAATGGAACAACCGCTTTGGACCCAGAGTCCGAAGAAGCTGTGACTTTTCAGTGGGACATTCTTGCACCAGCAGGGTCCGAAACGGAAGCGGGTTTAAGAACTGGCAAAACCTTAGAACTTAAAGTCGACATGGTTGGTCTTTACCAAGTTATCTTTGTCGCTAAAGACCCGAGTAACGCTTGTGCGGTGGTTCCGGCTCGATTCATGGTGACTCATAACCCTGAGATTGAATTCCCAGTCGAGGGTGAAGAAATGCCGATGGCGAAGCTCGATGCATTTAAACATTTAAAGAGAATGGAAGTGGAAGACGCTTGGAAACTGGCTACCGGTAAAGGTGTCAAAATTGCTGTTCTTGATTCTGGCGTTCATTACAATCACCTTGGAATAAAATTTAACTTGCAAACCAATGACAGTGAATTATCGGGTGATGTCGATACTGACGATGATGGCAATGGCTTCAAGGACGATGTCCTTGGTTGGGATTTTATCAATAACGACAACCGACCCTTTGATGACCAAGGTCACGGATCCCATGTTTCAGGCTTAGCAGCCTCTCATATTCACGGGGTTGCCAAGGGCGCGAAAGTCATTCCAGTTAAAGTTTTAAGTGCCGCTGGTGGTGGCGATGTCGCTTCGGTGATTGCTGGTGTTTACTACGCTGTCGATAGCGGCGCTGACATCATCAACGCGTCATTGGGTGGATTTCAGTCACAAGTGCAAGCTTTTGAAGAAGCACTCAATTACGCTCAAGAAAAAGGTGTCACTTTTATTAGTGCATCGGGAAATAGCACACTTGATTTGAGCTTGCCTGGAAACGACATCTTCCCTGGTGAATTGGATGTTCCCAACATCATCAACGTGGCGGCCGTCGGGTTCGACCAGAATCTTGCTTCATACTCAAACTTTGGGAAACTGGAAGTCGATGTCGCCGCCCCTGGCGGTGACCAACAAGAACCCATGTTCTCATTAGCCACCATGAATCCACGCAACGTTCCATTTATTGGATTGGGTGGAACATCAATGGCAGCACCTGTTGTCGCAGGGGTAGCAGCTCTTATGATTGAAGCCAATCCTTCGATCACACCAGAGGAAATTCGCCTCGCCATGATGATCAGTGGTGAAAGCCACCCTGAATTGACCGATGTTGTCGGTTCGGGTCGAGTTTTAAGTGCCTTGGAAGCGGTAGAAAATGCCAATCCTCAGGCCATTCAAATAGCCAATACAAGTTCTAAGAATTAACGGAGGGGGATTGGGAGACTAGGGACGGTCTCTCAACATTTGTCTCAATGTGAGGCAGTTTTAAAGAAAATGAGACAGTGCCTAGACCTAATGCCTGATTCTCGTTACCGTTGAATGGGAATTTTGGTAGTCTAAACACATGTTTACATTAAATAATTCCCGATCCTTTTTTTGTCTCATAGTTTTCGTTTTTACATCCTTTGGTTTTCAATCTGAAACACAAGCCAAAGTTTTTCGAAACTCCTATGTCAGTTTTGAACTTCCCAACAAGTGGGACTGTTATCTCGAAAACACAGCTTGGATTTGTCGCTACGCTATTTCAAAAAAATGTTTAGGCGCAAATTCAAAAAGTAAAATTTGTCAGGACCAACGCAAGAAAACTCGGGAAGCCATTATTATTTTGGCCGCCAAAGAGAAAGGCCCGAAGGACTCCTTCAAAGAGTATTACAACCACTTGAAAACCCCACGTCCAATCGTCACTAAGCAAGGAAAGCGCTCGAAGTCCAAAATCATTCACGTCAAACCGATCAGTATTGAAAAACATCGCTGGGTCGATGGCATGCATCTTGGCAGTGAGATCCCCCATTACTACACCCGCTACCTAGCCACTTTGAAAGGAAACATAGCCGTCCTTGTCACCTTCAGCGCTCATAAACTTTATTACACCAAATACAGTTCCGAGTTCTTCCGAGCCATTAAATCTTTAAGAGTCTTGGCAACGAAAGCCCAAACCATAGATAAAAGAGAACTTCATAGTGGAAAAGGAACATTAGGAAATAATATTGGTACTCACTTGGATCTCGCTCTTGATGAATCCAGTGACGGATGGGATGTCGCCGATCAAGGCGGCGCCTCGACCATGGACACCTTTCTTATGATTGGCGCATTGTTGTTGGCCCTGGCTGGAATTTTTGTATGGCTCAAAGGTCGCCGACAATAACCATGCTGTTCAACCGTCTGCTGTTGTTTTTTTTTCTACTTGCTCCGACCATCGGACACGCCAAAAAGTTTCATAATTCGTATCTGCAGTTCGAACTTCCAGATCAGTGGAATTGCAGTTTAAGAAAAAAGGCCTATTTGTGCCGTCATCGAGTGTCGAAATCTTGTCGCGCCACCCCCTCTTCAGAGGAGTGTAAAAAACAAATCAAAAAATCTCGCGAGGCCGTTATAGTGATCAGTGCCAAAGAGAAAAGTAAAGTGGATTCGATAGCGGCCTACCGCTCTCATTTTGGTGAGGCTCGTAAACTTGATGCCGCTGGCGGCACTACTCAATCAAAAGTGGTGCATAATAAAATTGTCGGAATTCAAAAACAGAAATGGGTGGACGGAATGCACTTAGGAAGTGAACTCCCCCACTATTACACCCGTTATCTGGCAACTATTAAAGGCGAAGTGGCGGTGCTGGTCTCCTTCACGGCTCATAAACTTTTCTACACCAATTACTCCAATCAGTTCTTCCAAGGAATCAAGTCGTTACAGGTAATTGCCACCCAGCTTTCGAAAATGGACAAACAGGAAATCGCCCCGGCGATGCTTTCACGCCCCATCGACATTCCGGACGAGCTATTTGAAACTCAAGCTGTCGACGAACAAGGGCAAGGTGAAGGTCTTTCGACTTTGTTATTTTTACTCAGTATTGGCTTAGCGGCTGCTGGAGCCTTTATTTGGTTTCGCAGCAAAAAAGCGACTTGAAATAATCAAAAATTATGAGAAAAGAGTGTCATCAAAGGGGGGGAATCCTTTGCGACATTTTGTACTGATATGCACTCTAATGTATGGGGCGTTGGGACAGGCGGCTATTTATGGCCCTGATCATCGCCGTGATATCTCACGCTCACTGCCACAATGGCAGAGAGCCGCACAGGCTGTAGCCGTTTCGCTACCGACACTCTATCTTAAAGAGCTGGACGCGGATCACTACTTTCACGAAGAGTACGACTCAAGGCCCTACGCCGAAACTGTCGGTCTTTGTAAAGACGAGAAATTTGCCAATCAAAAAACTTTTGGTCATTGCACTTCATTTTTAATTCATCCCAAAGTTCTAGTGTCCGCCGGCCATTGCTTGCTTCCTGCTGGAACTATCGAAAACGAAGCCCATAGCTACTGTGAAAACTTCTCTTTCTGGTTCGGATACAATGATTTAAATAGCCCCATCGATACCTTGGGTTCTATTATCCCCAAAAAAGATGTCGCTCACTGCAAGCGAGTGATTTATGCCGAGAACAATCAACAAACAGAGCCTGAAGACAATCCCATTGATTTCGTAATTTTTGAACTTGATAAACCCATCACTCACATTCCACATTTGAAGGTTTCATTAAAAGAGTTAAGAAAAGGCCAGACGGTTGCTACGATTGGTCACCCGCAAGGGTTGCCCGCCAAATATTCAGGACAAAGTCGAACTCTTAAAAATTACAACACCACCCTGTCGGCTTATTTGGACACCCTGTCTGGTAATTCAGGAGGCCCAGCATTCAACTCTAAAGCTGAGGTTGTGGGAATTTTAATAAGTGGTCACCAATTTGATACTTATAAAGACAAAAAAAATAATTGTGACCGACTCAATCGCTGCAGCAATGGCGGCACCCATTGTGATATTGGCTCTGACCTTGAGAACTCAAATCTTCTCATGAAATCTCAGGTGTGGTATCCCATCGTCGAAGAATTCCTTAATGAGGTCCCCACGTCTTAATTATTGGAGAACAAAACGAGAGAAGTAAACATCCTTAATAAAGCTTCTTTTCAGCTGTTTGTTTAAGGCGACACTTATTTCATCTTTCAAAAATAGTTTTCCTTGAATGGTCTGTAATTCTGGAAACTCTTTACCATTAAGAATGTGGACAATAGTGTCACGGGCGTGAGCTCCCATAGAAACCACCTCTTCAAAACCGTCCTCATTTAACATTTCGAGCGTGACTTTCACTTGCACGATTCGCTCATCACCCGTGTCAGCCAAGTTGACGGTAAAGGGGTCCAAAGAATATGTGACTGGGCGATCGTTAAATATCTCCTCGTTGTAGATATATTTACGAGCTTCCATCTCGCGCACAACTTCGGGCGTCAGTCCAATGGTTCCCATGTAGGCTAAGTAACCACCGACTCCCATTCCGACAAAGTTGGCAACAAGCAATAGTGTCGGTAGCATAGCTATCAGACCTTTTGCCGAAAACTTCGGCGCTTTGAATTTGCGCTTTTCTTGGTCTTGCGATTGTTTCTCTTCAGCCACGAAGCTCTCCCTTTTTCCTTATTTCCCTAATATTTTATCGGACTTAGGGACTAAGACTTAAGTATCAAGACGGCTAAGTCTCGATCTGAAGCAATTAAAATGGTAAATACGGCTAGTGAATTCGACTTGATCAAGTGTTCGACATTTTTAACGAAATCTTACTTTTTCAAAAGTAGATCTTCGATACGTTTAAGACGCTCATTCATCTCTTGATTCTGCTTTTTAACGGAATCAAGCTCAGACTTTAACTCTTGATTTTCACTTTTGAGTTTCTCGATTTCAGAGCTATTATTGTCGCTAGAGTCCTTCACACTGGCAATCGCTCGATCTTGCTGTTGGAACTTTTCATAAACAGCATCGCGCAGCTCTTTAACAGCTTCGATGATATAGCCAATAAATCCAAGATAGTTGACCGATCGCGTTTGCATCTCATCATCAGCCACTTTCACAAGCTCAGGCATCACCTCTTCAACTTCTTGGGCGATCACACCAATTTCGACTCGACGACTTTCATCACCTTTCATGACAAATGAAACACCTTGCAACGCTAGAACTTTATCCAAGCTGTTCTCAAGCGGCATAATATCTTCTTTCAGACGACGATCCGAAACGTCAGTGATAGTCCCGGTGAACTCAATATCACCCGTCACATCGAGCGCGACCGCTGGAGTTGTTGTTCCGATACCAACATTTCCGGCAAAAAAGTTTTGGTTACTTGCATCTAACTGATAGATTCCCCAATTGTTGGTACCTTCTATGGAGTCGATATAGAAACCGTAACCGTTGGTAATCGACCCTCCCGATTGTTGCATACCCGCGTAAAAACTTCTTGCGTTAGTAATTGTACCGTTGGATTGAATTATTGAAGAGTGAACTACATTGGCAGCGCCTGTCGTCCCTGTCCCTGTTTTTGAGTATTGGTTGAAGCTACTGAAACCTTGACTGACTGTACCACCAGAGGGAACACCATCAATGATATGATTGGCTTCGTTTCCTACCATATTGGTTACACCACCTGATGCCGACAACGACATGATATTGTCATCCGCCCAAACAGTTTGATAGCTACCGCTTCCTGAAAGGATAGTCGAATTTTTCAAATTTGTAACAGTTCCAGTGTTTGTCACGGCTCCATTGTACACAGTGACAAATTCATGAGGATCGATACTACCCGTTACATCGTATGGATTCGCTGCCGACTTAAACCGTTTCGTTCCCGATACTCCTTGACCAATTTCAAGAGCAGCTGTTGGTCCCACGGTTCCAACTCCGACATTTCCTGAGGAGTCGATTCTAAGTGCTTCACTGCCGCCGGTTGTGAAACCAAGTTCATTTGCTCCAGCGCGGAACATACCAGTATCATCATCCAACATAAATCCATATGTGGCTTGGGCGGCTCCACCGACGGCTCCCATCATAACAGCCGCACTTCCTGTTCCTCCAGCACCATAAAGAGAAACTGTATCCATGGTCATAACTACAGAATTGTTTCTTTCAAAAGCGAGATCATTGGCATCATTGGTACCAATAACCATGTTGCCACCAAAAGAGTTACCATTTTGGTTGATGTCTCCACTGCTAAAACCAGCTGAAAGATCCAAACAGTTGGCGTTGTTCTCATCGCAAATTTCAGCGGCGTTGATCGAGCCTGTATGCACATCCAGCTCAACAGCTGGGACTGTCGTACCAATTCCAACAAACCCGGCTTGGGTGATTTCCATTATATGATTGTTATTGGCTGCAAAAGCGAAATCCGCGTTGACCGATTCGATATAAACATGGTCTTGTGCCCAAGGCACTCCAACCGCGTCGTTCCCGTAGCCAAACCAGCCAGCCACAGCACCCAGTTCATCTTGGAATTCTATTGTGTTGTAATTGCTGTTTGATGTGGACTGAAGAACAACCGTAGTATCGGCACTGACAATCTCAAGAGGCCAAGAAGGATTACTCGTACCAATTCCCACACGGCCAGCAGAGTCAATGGTCATTCGCTCAGTTCCACCGGTCGAGAAACCCAGCTCATCGGCCGTATCGCTAAACACACCAGTGTCTTGATCCGATGAGAATGAAATCCCGGGCGCTGCCGCGGTTCCATCAGCCGCATCAAATTGACCTGTCATTGCTACTGTACCATCAGCTAAAAAGTCACCGCTTCCACCCCCAATACCTGATGAAAGATCCAAACAGTTGGCATTGTTTTCATCACAAATTTCAGCCGCGTTGATAGAACCAGTGTTCACGTCCAACTCAACAGCTGGCGTTGCAGTTCCAATTCCAACATTACCAGAACCGTCGATAACCATTCTTTGTAAATTGTTATTCCAGAAAGCGATTTCACCCGTGCCGGTGGCTTCCATATATAACTGACCCGCTTGACTCGGCGCTGAGGCGTTTCCGTAACCGACCCAACCAGCTTGTGTTCCAGTATTGTTTTCAAAGTCAATAGAAGACCACCCGGATGCATTAGTCGATCGGATCGTCATAAGGTCCGTCGAACTTCCTGAAGTCACTGTTAAAAGTGAATTCGGATCATCTGTACCTATTCCAACATTCCCGTCGCTATTGATGCGAAGTCTCTCTTGATAGGACGTCGCACCCGTCTGCTGACCAATAACTATATCAGGTGTATTACCGGAATTGTTCGCTACAACTCCGAGATAAGCCTGCTGATTGGTTGAAGATCCATTGGTCGCTCGTAAGTTAATTCCGCCAAAAGAGTCATCCAAAGTATTTGTATTATAAAAGGACGCGGTCGCTCCGTCGGGTCCAGCCAATCCAACACTTGTCGGTGCATAAGCCGTTGAGTTCCAATCGCCAACCCAAAGGTGACGTGACAGAGTGATGGCCGAACTATTAAGGTTTACAACTCCAGTCCCACCGACACCCAATGACATTTCATTGGCTGATGGGTTGGTAATTCCTGTGTCTTCATCACCATCAAATGTAATGCCTGGAGCTCCATTAGTTCCACCAATCGCTTGAAAAGCACCAGTCATTGGGACCGATCCGTTGGCCAAAAAGTCTCCACCTCCACCAGCGGATGCCCAAGAAAGCTGGCCTGATCCATCGGTTGAAAGAACTTGTCCGTTGGAACCATCAGCATCCGGAAGCGTCCAAATCACATTTGCGGTAACGCTATCGGGAGCCCGAAAACCAACGTGCTCAGGGATTCCATCAGAACCGGCATCAGGACTTGCTAATAATTCCTCGAAACGAATCGAACCACCGCTTCCAGCCGTGGTGTTATAAGGTCCTACATTAATAGGAGCACCATTGAATTTGAAAAAACCAGTTCCCGGCGTATCGGATGCGTTGAAGTTCATATCAACATTGGCGTTGATCGTCACATCTGCAGAGAAATCATAAAGGTCAATAAAGTTGAGGGCATCATTACCAGCCATCATTCTTCGTTCAGACACATCAAATGTAAATCCATCAACTCCATTGGCTCCAAACTCAACATCTCCCTCGACATCAAGGAGCGCGTTGGGCGTACTGGTTCCAATACCGACATTACCAGACGAATCAATTCGGACTCTTTCGCTACCACCAGTAGTCGCTGCCAATTCATCAGCCGCGCCTAAAAACAGACCGGTATTCGCATCATTGGCAAATGCTATCGCTGGATTACCTTGGTTTCCATCAATAGCATCGAACTGGCCGCTCATTGCTACCGAACCATCGGCAAGAAAGTCACCACCACCTGAAGTCGCACTTGAAATTTCAGAGTCGACATAAGATTTTGTAGCAAGGTCTGTTGCTGCCGAGACCGATCCATCGGCCGAAATACTTGCAACCACGGTGGATGCTGAATTTCGGATTTCGACGAGATTAGAAGTCTGAGCGGCATCTCCTTCAATAGCAAGTTGAACCTCATCGGCTCCACCATCAATTAGTAATTGACCCGTCATGGTGTCACCAGCAAGGGCTACTTTTCCATCGAGTTGTGTTTGCAGATTACTCGTCACACCACTTACGTAACCGATTTCAATGGCTGTCGTACCTGAAGCTACTGGAATGCCATTAGTATCACTGACTAAAACGCGACTGGCTGTGATCGCTGCGGCTTCAGCAATTTCCCCAGTCCCGTCGTTCACAATCAATCGATTGGCGGTACCGGAGGCTAGTTTTGTTCTTGTAATGTCGGCGGTCGCGCTAATGTCTGCATCAACGATAGTTCCATCATCAATTTTTGCACTGGTAACAGCATCATTGGCAATTGTTAAAGCCCCTGTATTCGATAGAGTCGCATCACCACTCATAGTCACAGCCGCCGCGGCATTGGTTCCGTCACCCACCCAGAATTGAGCTGAGTTTAAGGTCTCACCAACAACGCTATCAAGCTTG